>NZ_MTJN01000002.1:2223851-2541544 GCF_002017865.1 Rhodoferax fermentans
CACCGCCCGGCTGCTGCTGGCCAGCCTGGGCCGCGAGGTGCTGGGCCGCCCGGTGACACTCGATGAACTGGCCAGTGTGCAGGCTGACTATCTCCGTGACTTCATCCAGCAAGGCATCGCTGCCGACTTGCTTGACCCGCGCCTGGCCACCTTTGACCTGCCACGCCTGGCAGCAGCCTTGAAACCCGAGCGCGACCTGTTGTTTGGCTACCTTGGCCTGCAGACCTTGTACGACCGTTATTTCCTGCACATCGAGGGGCGGCGCATCGAGTTGCCGCAGATCTTCTTCATGCGGGTGGCGATGGGCCTGGCCTTGAACGAGATCGACCGCGAAGCGCGCGCCATCGCGTTCTACGACCTGATCTCCAGCTTCGACTTCATGTGTTCCACACCGACCCTGTTCAACAGCGGCACATTGCATTCACAACTGTCCTCGTGTTACCTGACCACGGTGGCAGACGATCTCGAAGGCATCTACCAGAGCATCAAGGAAAACGCCCTGCTGCAGAAATACGCAGGCGGCCTGGGCAACGACTGGACCCCGGTGCGTTCGCTGGGCAGCCGCATCAAGGGCACCAACGGCCAGAGCCAGGGCGTCATTCCTTTCCTCAAGGTGGTCAACGACACGGCAGTGGCGGTGAACCAGGGTGGCAAACGCAAGGGCGCGGTGTGCGCCTATCTGGAGACCTGGCATCTGGACATCGAGGAGTTCCTGGACCTGCGCAAGAACACCGGTGACGAACGCCGCCGCACGCACGACATGAACACCGCCAACTGGATTCCCGACCTGTTCATGAAACGCGTCATTGACAACCGCGAATGGACACTGTTCTCACCAGTCGACGTGCCCGATTTGCATGAGAAGTTTGGTACCGCTTTCGAGACCGCGTATCTGGCCTACGAAGCGCAGGCCGCCGCCGGGCAGATCAAGCTGCACAAACAAGTCCCCGCAGTGCAGCTGTGGCGCAAGATGTTGACGATGTTGTTCGAAACAGGCCACCCCTGGATCACCTTCAAGGACGCCTGCAACCTACGCTCACCACAACAACATGTGGGTGTGGTGCATTCAAGCAACCTGTGCACCGAAATCACACTGAACACCTCGGACTCGGAAACTGCGGTGTGCAACCTCGGTTCGGTCAATCTGCTGGCGCACTTGAAAGACGGCCAGCTGGACCAGGACAAGCTGGCCCGCACCGTGAACACTGCCTTGCGCATGCTCGACAACGTGGTGGACATCAACTTCTACGCCACACCCAAAGCACGCAACGCCAACCTGCGGCACCGCCCGGTGGGCCTGGGCATCATGGGTTTTGCCGATTGCCTGTATGCGCTGGGCCTGCCCTATGCCTCAGCCGAAGCGGTCGAGTTTGCCGACCGGACCATGGAAGCCGTCTGTTACCAAGCCTATTGGGCGTCGAGTGAGTTGGCGCGTGAGCGGGGCCGGTATTCGAGCTTCACCGGCAGCTTGTGGGACCAGGGCATCCTGCCGCTGGACTCGATCCGTTTGCTGGAGGAAGGTCGGGGCGGGCATCTGGAGGTGGACCGCAGCGCCCGCCTGGACTGGGCCGCACTCAGGGATCAGATTGCCCGCCACGGCATGCGCAACTCCAACTGCGTGGCCATTGCACCGACGGCCACCATCTCCAACATCGTGGGTGTCTCGGCCAGCATCGAGCCAACCTATCAGAACCTGTACGTCAAGTCCAACCTGTCGGGTGAGTTCACCGTGGTCAACGAGGCGCTGGTGCGCGACCTCAAAGATATCGGCCTGTGGGACGAGGTGATGGTGGCTGACCTCAAGTACTTTGATGGTTCACTCGGGCCGATTGAGCGTGTGCCGGACGAACTCAAGGCACGTTATGCCACCGCCTTCGAAATCGACCCGGTATGGCTGATCGAGGCCGCTGCCCGGCGCCAGAAGTGGATCGACCAGGCCCAGTCACTCAACCTCTACCTGGCCACACCCTCGGGCAAAAAACTCGACGACATCTACAAGCTGGCCTGGAAGCGTGGCCTCAAGACCACGTATTACCTGCGCACCCTGGGCGCCAGCCAGGCCGAGAAGGCCAGTGGCCGCGACGAGGCTGCGCCCGAAAGCGAAGCCAAGTTCTGCAGCATCGACAACCCCGACTGTGAGGCCTGCCAATGAGTACCCCTGACCTGTTGACACCTGAACGCACCTTCCAGACCACCAGCTTGCCCACATTGCCGCACCGCATTCTTCGCCGCGATGGTGTGGATGTGCCCTTCGAGAGTGAACGCATCGCCTCGGCCTTGGCACGTGCGGGTGCCGCCAGTGGCGAATACGATGCAGCGCAGGCCTTGCTGCTGACCGATAGGGTGCTCAAGGTGATCCGCCATCGTTATGCCAGCTCGGTCCCCAGCGTCGAGCAGGTGCAAGACATGGTGGAACACATGCTGGTGGACGCCAATCATCTGCAGACCTTCCGAGCCTACGTGGCCTACCGCGACCAGCACCGCCGCCTGCGGGAAGACAAGCGCACCCTGGTGGATGTGGCGGCTAGCATCGATGAGTATGTGGACCGGGCCGATTGGCGGGTGCGTGCCAATGCCAATCAAGGTTATTCCCTGGGCGGGTTGATCCTCAACGTCTCCGGCAAAGTGGTGGCCAATTACTGGCTGTCGCACGTCTATCCTCCAGAGATTGGTCAGGCGCATCGCGACGCCGACATCCATATCCATGACTTGGACATGCTAAGTGGCTACTGCGCTGGCTGGTCGCTGCGCCAGGTGCTGTTCGAGGGCTTCAACGGGGTGGCGGGCAAGCCTGAGGCTGATCCGCCGCGCCATTTCTCAAGTGCCTTGGGGCAGATGGTGAACTTCCTCGGCACCCTGCAAAACGAATGGGCCGGTGCGCAGGCCTTCAGTTCCTTTGACACCTACCTGGCACCTTATGTGCGCCGCGATGGGCTGGACTATGACGCGGTGCGCCAGGGCCTGCAGGAGTTCATTTACAACCTCAACGTACCCTCGCGCTGGGGCACACAGACACCGTTCACCAACCTGACTTTTGACTGGGTTTGCCCCGAGGACCTGCGCGCCCAGGTGCCGGTGATTGGCGGTCTGGAAATGCCCTTCACTTACGGTGAGCTGCAGGCCGAGATGGACCTGATCAACCGCGCCTACATCGAAGTCATGAGTGCGGGCGACCGCCGTGGCCGGGCCTTCACCTTCCCGATTCCGACCTACAACATCACCGAAGACTTCCCCTGGGAATCAGAGAACGCCGACCACCTGTTTGCGATGACAGCCAAATACGGCTTGCCTTATTTCCAGAACTTCCTCAACTCGGACATGCAACCCAACCATGTCCGATCCATGTGCTGCCGACTGCAACTCGATTTGCGTGAGTTGCTCAAACGGGGCAACGGCTTGTTTGGTTCGGCCGAACAAACCGGCTCCATCGGTGTGGTGACGATCAACTGCGCGCGCTTGGGGTATCTGCATGCAGGTGACGAGACTGCGCTGATGGCACGTCTTGACCGCCTGGCCGACATGGCACGCGACAGCCTGGAAATCAAGCGCAAAGTGGTGCAGAGGCTGATGGATGGAGGCCTCTTTCCTTACACCAAGCGATACCTGGGCACCTTGCGCAATCACTTTTCGACCCTGGGCGTCAATGGCATCAACGAGATGGTGCGCAACTTCACCGACGGTGCAGCCGACATCACCCACCCGGAGGGCCACGCCCTGGCACTGCGCCTGCTGGACCACCTGCGCGAGCGCATGCGCCAGTACCAGGAAGAAACCGGCAACCTCTATAACCTGGAGGCCACGCCGGCCGAAGGCACCACCTACCGCTTCGCGCGGGTTGATCAAAAACGCTGGCCCAAAATTGTGCAGGCGGGCACACCAGAAGCACCGTACTACACCAACTCCTCACAATTGCCGGTGGGTTTCACCGACGATCCGTTTGAGGCACTGAGTCGGCAAGATGCGTTGCAGACACGGTATACCGGCGGCACGGTATTGCATCTCTACATGCGTGAGCGCATCTCATCCCCGGCTGCCTGCAGGCAACTGGTGCGCACGGCGCTGTCACGGTTTCGACTGCCCTACATCACGATCACACCCACTTTCTCGATCTGTCCCAAACATGGGTACCTGGACGGTGAACACGCTTTTTGCCCCAAGTGTGACGAAGAGATCCTGGCCCAGCGTGGTGTGGCCCATTGAGCTGTTTCCAACCAATATGAAAGACAAGCACATGAATACCCATCCCCAACAACAGCCGCTCCAGGACCACGAACGCCAGCGTTGCGAGGTGTGGACCCGCGTCATGGGTTACCACCGCCCGGTGTCCGAGTTCAACCAGGGCAAACAGGCTGAACACCAAGAACGCGTGCACTTTGTGGAGGCACCCATGGCCTGCGAGCCCCGTGCTTGATGACAGCCGACTGGTGGTGGCTGGGCTGACCCCTTTCACCACCATCGATTTCCCGGGCCGACTCGCTGCCGTGGTGTTCTGCCAGGGCTGCCCCTGGCGCTGCACGTATTGCCACAACGCCCACCTGCAGCCAGCTCGGACCCACGCGCCGCGCCGCTGGTCCGAGCTTTGCAACTGGCTCTCCAGCCGACGCGGCCTGCTCGATGGTGTGGTGTTCAGCGGCGGAGAGCCTTTGCTGCAGCGCGGCCTGGCACGGGCGCTGACAGATGTCCGTCAGCTCGGGTTTGCCGTTGGCCTGCATACGGCAGGCATCTACCCAGAACGCCTGGCTGCCGTATTGCCCCGGCTGGATTGGGTTGGCCTGGACATCAAAGGACCGTTTGAGGACTACCACCAGATCACCCGCGCTGGCGGTGCAGACGCTGCACGGGCTTCACTGTCCCTGGTGCTCAAGTCCGGCATTGACCACGAGCTGCGTTGCACCGTCGATACCGATCTGCTGGATGCAGATGCGCTGTCACGCCTGGCACGCAAGTTGGCTGAGCTCGGTGCCACCCGGCTGGTGCTGCAGGCCTGCCGCCGCGAAGGCCAGGCGGCGTCTGTGCCCACAGCCCTGGTCAACGCAGCAGCACAACATTTACCTCAGGTCGAACGACGTCCGGCCTGAGCCATTGACCCATTTCAGATACAGAAAGACAACCGCCCTATGAGCGCACCACAACACGAGACCTTGTTCAACGACTGGGAGCAGCCCGCACCACAGGTGGCCAACCCAGCACCCGGCACAGCTCCGGCTCGCCCCGCCCTGGCCCCGATCAACGCCGCCGACAAACGCGTGGTCAACGGCAAGGCCGACATCAACCAGCTGGCGCCCTTCAAATACAACTGGGCTTGGGAGTATTTCCTCAAGGCCAACCGCAACCACTGGACCCCGCTGGAGATCAGCATGTCGCAGGACGTGCACGACTACCACCACAAACTCAGCCAGCCCGAGCGCCATGTGTTCGAGAACGTGCTGGCTTATCTGACCACCTCGGACATCCTGGCCATGCGCAACATCGGCCTGGCGGTGATGGAGAAGATGAGCGCGCCCGAATTACAGATCTACCAGGCGCGCCAGGTGTATGAGGAGGCCCTGCATACCTGGACCTACCAGCATTGCATCGAGAGCATCGGCCTGGACCAGCAGGAGATCTACAACCGCTACCGCGTGGTGCCCGAGATCCACGGCAAGATCGCGCTGGCCAACCGGCGGCTCGAGCGGGTGATGCGTTCGGACTTTGACCTGAGCGACCGCGCCAACCTGCACGAGTTTGCGCTGTCCTACTTCTTCTTTGCGGTGATTTTTGAGGGCTGCTGGTTCTACAACGGCTTCAGCCCGATCTTTGCGCTGCAACGGCGTGGCCTGATGAAGGGCACGGCCGAGCAGCTGCAGTACATCATGCGTGACGAGGTGATGCACTGCGCCTTTGGCATCCGCGTGATCCGCGAGCTGCTCAAGGAGGAAGAGCTCACGCTCGACCCGGCCGCGCTACGCGAGCTGTGGGACGAGGCCGAGGCCACCGAGCAGGCCTACGCCAGCTACATCCTGCGTGACCCGATCCTGGGCTACAACGCCGAACTGCATGTGCAGCAGTTCCGCTTCATCGCCAACCGACGCGCACGCCAGCTCGGTGTGGCGGAACCTTTCCCCGGCGCCGCCAATGTGTTGCCCTGGCTCGACGAGCAGGCCAACCTGCGCAAGGAGAAAAACTTCTTCGAGACCCGGGTCACCGAGTACCAGACCGGGGGTGCACTGGCCTGGGAATGAGCCTTGTGCTGGCAGAAGCGTTGATGTGTTCCTGAAATATGTAACAAATGAGCTCTAGCCCTTATTCAATAAGGGAAGATAGCTATTAAAAATATACAAACAAGCCTGCCGCGTGGTGAGCCCGGCAGGCTTGCTTTTTCTTGAGAGGGAGCCCGCTGCGGACGGGCTCAGCCACTCACTTCTTCGGGCAGGTGTTGATGCCCAGCAACGGGTACAGCGGGCAAAAACTCATGAAGCCGGTGGCCAGCGGCACCACACCAATCCAGCCCCAGACACCAATGGTGCCGGTCAGCGTCAGGCCAATCAGCACCAGACCCAGAACAATACGCAAAATGCGGTCGATACCGCCAACATTGGATTTCATGACAACTCCTTGGTAAAAAAACACAGCCCAGGGGAGGGACGATGTGTTGATTACACGCGTGCACCCTGCCTAAGGTCTGTGACTCAGGTCACCCAAAGGTATCCAGCTGCAGTGGCCAATTCACGTGGAAACATATCGCCAACGATGCGAAAATTGTCACGCGAGACAATATCGCACTTTGCTGCATTGGCTGCAACGCAAGCAAGGGCGCAAAAACCTTGGAACAGTGGTTGGCGTCGCGTTATTGCAGAGACCGGCAGATTTCCGCGCAGTCCGTTTCGCCCGTGGTCCGAGCGGCCCTCGCCATGAGGGTTTCACCCTTCACAGGGCCGGCACCATCATCATCCTGAGCACTATTTTGGAACTCCTCCATGGAAATTAAGGTCAACTTTCTCGACAAACTTCGTCTTGAGGCCAAGTTCGATGACTTCACGGTCATCGCCGATCAGCCGATTCGTTACAAGGGCGATGGCTCGGCGCCGGGCCCGTTCGATTATTTTCTGGCGTCATCGGCCTTGTGTGCGGCTTACTTCGTGAAGTTGTACTGCGACACGCGCAACATCCCCACCGAGAACATCCGCCTGTCGCAAAACAACATCGTGGATCCGGAAAACCGCTACCAGCAGACGTTCAAGATCCAGGTTGAGTTGCCAGCGGATATTTCCGACAAAGACCGGCTGGGCATTTTGCGTTCCATTGAGCGTTGCACGGTCAAAAAAGTGGTGCAAACCGGGCCCGAATTTGTGATCGAAGAGGTCGAGAACCTGGACGCCGACGCGCAGTCCTTGCTGACCTTGAAACCGACTTCTGAGACCCAAACCTATATTGCGGGCAAGGACCTGCCTTTGGAACAAACCATCGCCAACATGTCGGGCGTTTTGGCCAACCTGGGCATCAAGATTGAAATCGCTTCGTGGCGCAACCTGGTTCCCAATGTGTGGTCGCTGCACATTCGCGATGCACACTCGCCGATGTGTTTCACCAATGGCAAGGGTGCCACCAAGGAAAGTGCGCTGGCGTCAGCCTTGGGCGAATACATCGAGCGCCTGAACAACAACCACTTCTACGCCGGGTCGTTCTGGGGCGAAGACATCGCCAACGCGGCGTTTGTGCACTACCCGAACGAGCGCTGGTTCAAGCCTGGCCGCAAAGATGCGTTGCCGGCCGGCATTCTGGACGACCACTGCCTGCAGATTTACAACCCCGATGGTGAATTGCGTGGCTCACACCTGATCGACACCAACTCCGGCCATGTCAAGCGCGGCATTTGTTCGCTGCCCTTTGTGCGCCAGTCCGACGGCGCGGTGGTGTATTTCCCGTCCAACCTGATCGAAAACCTGTTCGTCAGCAACGGCATGAGTGCTGGCAACACGCTGGCCGAGGCGCAGGTGCAATGCCTGTCCGAGATTTTTGAGCGGGCGGTCAAACGCGAAATTCTGGAGGGTGAAATCACCTTGCCGGATGTGCCGCCCGAGGTGCTGGCCAAATACCCCGGCATTCAAGCTGGCATCCAAGCCTTGGAAGAGCAAGGCTTTCCGGTGCTGGTCAAAGACGCGTCGCTGGGTGGGGTGTACCCGGTGATGTGCGTCACCTTGATGAACCCGCGCACCGGCGGTGTGTTTGCCTCGTTTGGCGCGCACCCGAGTCTGGAGGTGGCGCTGGAACGCAGCCTGACCGAATTGCTGCAGGGCCGCAGTTTTGAAGGCCTGAACGATTTGCCCCAGCCCACCTTCACCAGCAACGCAGTGACCGAACCCAACAACTTTGTGGAGCACTTCATCGACTCCAGCGGTGTGGTGTCGTGGCGCTTTTTCAGCGCCAAACCGGACTTCGATTTTGTCGAATGGGATTTTTCCGGCCAGGGCGAGAACGCCAATGCCGAGGAAGCCGCAGCCTTGCTCGGCATTCTGGAAGCCATGGGCAAAGAGGTCTACACCGCGGTGTATGACCAGCTGGGCGCCATTGCCTGCCGGATTCTGGTGCCCGGTTATTCGGAGGTGTACCCGGTCGAAGATCTGATCTGGGACAACACCAACAAGGCACTCTTGTTCCGCGAAGACATCCTGAACCTGCACCAGCTGGACGACGCGAGCCTGCAAGCGCTGCTGGAGCGGCTGGACAACAGCGAGCTGGATGAATACTCTGACGTCGCCACACTGATCGGCATCGAGTTTGACGAAAACACGACCTGGGGCCAGCTGACCGTTCTGGAGCTCAAGCTGCTGATTCATCTCGCCTTGCAGCAGCTGGAAGAAGCGCACGAGTTGGTGGGCGCCTTCCTGCAGTACAACGACAACTCGCGCGAGCGAGGTCTGTTTTACCAAGCCTTGAAGGTGGTGCTGGAAGTGCAACTTGACGACGACCTGGAACTGGACGATTACATCGTCAATTTCCGCCGAATGTTTGGCAACCAGCGGATGGACGCGGTGTTGGGGTCCGTAGACGGCAGCGTGCGTTTCTTCGGCCTGACCCCAACCAGCCTCAAGCTAGAGGGGCTTGAGCGGCACCACCGCTTGATCGACAGCTACAAAAAACTGCATACGGCGCGGGCCAAAGCGGCAGCTGTGGCCAGCTAAAGCCTTGCGTCATTGAGCACTGCGGCTGAATCGGCCCATCCTATTTAACTGGCCAACGCCCGCAAAGCCGCGCTGTTGAGGATACTGATCTGCTCACGCCCCAGCGCCACCCAACCGTCGCGCTCAAAACGGCGCAGCAGGCGGGTCACCATCTCGCGCACCGTGCCCAACTCGTCGGCCAGGGCCTGGTGCGTCAGGTTGAGGTGTTGGCCGCGCCCGAGCAGGGCTGCCGCCAGGCGCCGGTCCAGCCGGTGAAAAGCAACGGCGTCCACCAGCGCGGTCAGGTCGGCCATGCGTTCGGCAAACAGGCCCAGCACATCGTTGCGAAAAGCCGGAGTCTCGATCCAGCGTTTGAACAGCTCCGGGCGAATCAGTAAAAACGTACTGGGCCGGGTGGTGATGCCACAGGCGGCCAGCGGTTGGCTGCGAAACAGGCTTGCGCTGGACACCAGGCACAACTCGCCCGGCACCACCCGGTATAACTCCAGCGAGCGGCCATCGTCCGAATGGCGTGAGACCTTGATCTCGCCTTCCAGCACCAGTGGGAAACCCTGGCAGGCGGCGTTTTCGCTGAATAACTCGGTGTGGGCGGGCACCACCATCGGTGGCAGGCTGCTTTGCAGTTCGGCCAGACCGGGCTGGACGTCCTTGAGTGAGGGATACAGGCTGGTGACTTCAGCCATCGGCCAGTCACACAAAGCGTCCATGGCTTATGCCACCACTTGGTAACCTTCTTCCACAATGGCCTGGGTGATGTCCTGCGCACTGGCCGTGGACTCAACCTCCACCTTGTTCTGCAAGCGGTCAGCCACCACCTGGGCGTTGTTATCCAGTTGGCGCACCGCACGTACCACGGCCTTTTCGCAGTGTTCGCAGGTCATTCCTTCGACGTGAAAGCTGTACTTCATTTGAAACCTCTGAAAATAGGGTGATCACAAAAGACTTATTGTGAACCCTGTTCCTTCTGTTTCGAGCCTCGTACCCCCATGACCACCCCGACTTCTGGCAATCCCCCCCTGCGTATTGACCTGGGCATCCACGGCATGACCTGCGCCTCGTGTGTGGCCCGGGCCGAACGTGCCCTGAAAAAAGTGCCCGGGGTGGCCGAGGTCGCGGTGAACCTGGCCACCGAGTCGGCGCGGGTGCTGGTGGCGCCGTCCGAGCAGATCGAGGCGCGGCTCAAACGCGCGATCCGGGACGCGGGTTACGAGCCGGTGGCGGCCAATGCTGCGGTCGATGCGCCGTCTGACTCGGCTTGGGCCGGTTTTGGCCCGGTGGCGCTGGGCCTGGTTTTGTCGGTGCCGCTGATGTTGCCCATGCTCGGTGACCTGCTGGGCCAGCACTGGATGCTGCCCGCCTGGCTGCAGTTTGCACTGGCCACACCGGTGCAGTTTGTGCTGGGTGCGCGTTTTTACAAAGCGGGTTGGCATGCGCTGCTGGCACGCAGCGGCAACATGGATTTGCTGGTGTCACTGGGCACCACGGCGGGCTGGGCGCTGTCGGTATGGTTGTGGCTGCAGTCGCCTGCGGATGAGATGCCGCACCTGTATTTCGAAGCGTCGGCGGTGGTGATCACGCTGGTGCTGCTCGGCAAATGGCTGGAGGCACGCGCCAAGCGGCAAACCACCTCGGCCATCCGCGCCTTGCACGCCTTGCGCCCCGATGTGGCCCATCTGCTGGGGCTGGACGGTGAGATGGATGTGCCGGTGGACGAGCTGCTGGCCGGTGACCGGCTGGTGGTGCGCCCCGGTGAACGGTTTGCGGTGGATGGCCTGGTGTTGGAAGGGCAGAGCCAGGTCGACGAGTCGATGCTCACCGGCGAACCCTTGCCGGTGGCCAAGAAAGAAGGTGACCCGATCACCGGTGGCACGCTCAATGGCGATGGGCGGCTGGTGATCACCGTCAAGGCGGTGGGGGTGGATACGGTGCTGGCCCACATCATCACGCTGGTAGAAGACGCCCAAGCCGGCAAGGCGCCGATCCAGCGGCTGGTCGACCAGGTCAGTGCGGTGTTTGTACCGGTGGTGCTGGTGTTGGCGTTGGCCACGCTGCTGGGCTGGTGGTTCACCGGCCATGCGTTTGATGTGGCGCTGATCAACGCGGTGACGGTGCTGGTGATTGCCTGCCCCTGCGCGCTGGGCCTGGCCACACCGGTGGCGATCATGGCGGGCACCGGCGTAGCGGCGCAGCATGGCATTTTGATCAAGGACGCCCAGGCGCTGGAGTTGGCCCACAAAGCCCAGGTGGTGGTGTTTGACAAAACCGGCACGCTGACCGTGGGCCAGGCGCGTTTGACCGACTTTGTGGTGCTGCCGGGGCAGGATGAAGCCCGCTGGCTGGCCGTGGCCGCTGCGATTCAGAGCGGCAGCAGCCACCCGCTGGCGCGTGCGGTGGTGGCCGCAGCGGCTGAGCGACACATCAGCTTGCCCGAGGTCAGCCAGGTGCTCTCCACCCCCGGCAAAGGTTTACAAGGCACGGTGGACAACCAGGACTATGTCATTGGCAACCTGGCTTGGATCGGTTCCTTGGGTGGTCAACTGGCCGCACTGGACGATGCCGTGGCGCGCCTGCAAACGGCGGGTGCCACGCTGGCGGCGCTGGCCCATCGCGGCTCAGAAGGTGTGCAAGTGTTGGCCTTGATGGCATTTGGCGACGAGCCCAAAGAGAGTGCTGCCCCAGCGATCGCCAGCCTGCGTGCACGTGGAATCCGGGTGATGATGCTCTCGGGTGACCAGCAAGTTGCAGCGCAGGCCATGGCACGGCGTGTGGGGCTAACGCCCGATGAGGTGATCAGCGACGTGTTGCCGGGTGACAAGGCTGCCCACGTCAGCGCATTAAAACAAGGCGGGCAGACGGTGGTGATGGTCGGCGACGGCATCAACGACGCCCCGGCGCTGGCCGCTGCCGATGTTGGCATGGCCATGGCCAATGCGGGTGGTGGCACCGATGTGGCGATGCACGCCGCCGGTATCACCCTGATGCGTGGTGACCTGGCACTGGTGGCAAGCGCGCTGGACATTTCACGGCGCACCGTGGCCAAGATCCGGCAGAACCTGTTCTGGGCCTTTGTGTATAACGTGGTGGGCATTCCGCTGGCGGCATTCGGTGTGTTGAACCCGGTGATGGCCGGTGCCGCCATGGCGCTGAGCTCGGTGAGTGTCATGGCCAACGCCTTGTTGCTCAAGCGCTGGCGCCCGGGCTTATAAGGAAAAATGGCCTCCAGCCCTGATTGATAAAGGGCTGGTAGCTCTTTTTTTTGTAACATTCAAGAACCTGGGGCGGCCATGTGCTTGAGGACTGGTCTTGGCGGCTGGCGGCCAACATCAAAAATCTTGAAAAAAAGTGGACTTTGACATTTAAGTTCTCAAAAACCACGCCGATAAGGTGATCAGGTAGAACTCTTTTTACAGAGTTACCTGGTTTTTTGTGTCGCAGGTATGAGTCACTTAACCGTCTCTTTGTAGAAAGGCCACTGTCCATGTCTATCTCTATCTCCTCAAGTACTCCGGTACAAGCTCCGCAAAAAACCAACCCGCTGGAGGCGACAGACGCCAAACGGGGTGATAAGCCGACACCCCCACCGGCTGAGGACAGCACGTCCAAACCGGCCAGCACAGCACAGGCATTCACCAATGCCCTGGGGCAACTCACAGGCACCAACCTGAGTGTGAAGGCCTGATAGGGCAACCACACTCCAGAGCGACTGACAAGGATTTCAGCCATGGGTACTTTCGCCGTGACAGGAACTGCAGCGGGCCTGACGCCCTCAGGTCCAAGCCCAACGGCGATCAAAACGCCAGTGAACAACACAGTTGTACCTGCTGCAGGCACTGTGAACACCTTGGCACCAGCCAAGCAGCCAATCAAAAACAACCAGAACAGTGGAGCCAGCAACACCACGCCCAGCCCGGCTGAGTTGAATCAATTGGTGAGTGACATGCAAAGCAAGGTGCCGGTGGCAGCCAAAGAACTGCAGTTTTCTGTGGACCAGGAGAGTGGCAAACAGCTGCTGACGCTGACGGATAACGTCACCAAAGAGGTACTGTGGCAAGTGCCCTCAGAGGTGGCCCTGCGTATTTCAAAAGAGATGGACCGGTTTCAAAAAGGCTCACTGCTCAACCAGCAGGCTTGAGCAGCAAACAGGCTGTCATCCAGGCGGATGAGCAGCTCGGGGCTGTCAGCGTTTGTCTGGCAGCTCGATCTTGACCTCAAGCACTTCCAGATTGTCCTGGCGCTCCAGGTTGACCTTGATGTCGTCCTGATTGATCCTGACGTATTTGCTGATCACCGCAATCAGTTCACGCTGCAGATCGGGTAGATAGTCGGGCGTGGCCGGGCTGCGGCCGCTGCGCTCGTGGGCCAGGATGATCTGCAGGCGCTCCTTGGCCACACTGGCTGTCTTTGTTTTTTCACCGAGAAAAAATGAGAAAAAAGACATGCTTTATTTGCTCCCGAACAGGCGTTGCAACAGGCCTTGCTTGGGTGCGTCGGTGAAACGCATGGGTTTGTCTTCACCCAGGAAACGCGACACCACGTCCTTGTAGGCTTCTGAGACATCGCTGCCGTTCAGGTGCACCGCTGGCACACCTTGATTGGATGCCTGCAACACACTTTCACTCTCGGGAATCACCCCAATGAGTTTGATACGCAAAATGTCTTGAATGTCCTGCAAAGACAACATCTGGCCCTGGTTGACCCGTGCCGGGTTGTAACGGGTGATAAGCAGGTGTTCCTTGATGGGTTCTTCACCCGCCATGCCACGTTTGGTTTTACTGGACAACATGCCCAGGATGCGGTCTGAGTCGCGCACCGAAGACACTTCTGGGTTGGTCACCACCAGCGCTTCGTCGGCGAAATGCATGGCCATCAACGCCCCGGTTTCAATGCCGGCAGGTGAATCACAGACGATGAAGTCAAAGTCCATGGCGGTCAAGTCGGCCAGCACCTTGCCAACACCCTCTTGTGTCAACGCATCTTTGTCCCGGGTTTGTGAGGCGGCCAGCACGTAGAGGTTGTCACACTGCTTGTCCTTGATCAGCGCCTGGTTCAGGTTGGCTTCACCATGGATGACGTTGATCAGGTCATACACCACACGGCGTTCACAACCCATGATCAGGTCCAGATTACGCAGGCCCACGTCAAAGTCGATCACCGCTGTTTTGTGACCACGCAGTGCCAGGCCGGTTGCAAAACTGGCGCTGGTCGTGGTTTTACCAACGCCACCTTTGCCAGAGGTCACCACAATGATTTTTGTCATAACTACACAATCTTTCAAACAGGAATTCGGAGGTCGCTTATTGGCGACGTCGTCAGGATTTCAGGGATTCAAACAGCAGCTTTTCCTGGCCATCATCACTCAGCCGCACTTGTGCTGCTTTGCCCTGGATATCTGGCGCCAGCGGATTTTCGCTGGTGCGGTAAACCCCGGCAATCGAAATGAGTTCTGGCTCCAGGCAAGTCGAGAAAATACGGGCGTTGACGTTGCCACTGGCACCGGCCATAGCTTTGCCACGCAGGGGGGCATACACATGGATATGTCCGTCCGCCACAATTTCACCACCCTGGTTGACCATGGCCAGCACCACCAGATCCGCACCACGGGCGTACACTTTTTGCCCTGAGCGCACCGGTTTGTCAATCACCAGGGTGCCAGGTCCGGCCACAGGCACCTCACGCACCACTTCCCTGACCACCTCGGTCGGTGCTGCAACCACTTTTTTGGCATCAGCTGCGGGTTTGCTGCGGGCCACTTCTGGCGTCGCGATCACCAGACCCAAGGCCACTGCTGCTTCGTTGTTGTTGCTTGGATGACCACGAAATGCCACTGGCTTCAGGCGACAACTCTGCAGCGATGTGATCAGGGCCGACAGACCCTGCTTGTCCACTTCCACCTGGTGTTTGGCGCAGTCAATGACCACCGCGTCCTGGTCAAAAAAATCGGCGTTGTCGCTGGCAGGCCCATAACGCTTGAGCAATTCAGCCGCCACGGTTTGCAAATCGGGCGTTTTGGTGACCAGCGACATCAGCGGGAGCTGGGCGCTTTTGATTTCGAAGGAGTCAGTCACAGGTTTTGGAGGCGAAACGGGTAAAGCGCAGGGGTTGGGACAAGACAAATACCTTGTCGGGGATGGCGTCATCAAGCCAGGCCCAAATGTTACTTGATTGCACCCCAAAAAAAGGCGGGCAGGCCAAGGATATTTCACTTTATGCACAAGCTTCTTTGAAATTTCTCAGTATCCAGAAAACGTTGTCAAAACTTTGGCCTTGTCTTTATCCAAATCTTGGAATATCAAATAGTAGTAACAGATAGGCTTAATTCTTCTCCGTGGATAAGTCCGATTTATTTATATAAAACAAAGACTTAATAAACATCAATTCCTGTGCACGTACCTGTCTTGCATCTGCTACCGAAAACTGAACAACTTCACTTTTTCAATTTTTTTGTGGATAAGTCTTTTTTTCAAGACACATTATTCACAGACTTATCCAAGTCACCTGTTACAGCTTTGTCTCAGAGCTGTTGAGCCGCTTGGAATGAAAAACCAGATTCGGGCATAGCGGCGATCTGTTTGTGGCCGTTTGGTGAAAAAAACAGTCAGGCTTAGCTGCGTGCCGCCAGCTTGGTTCTGGCATCGGTGATCTCGTTGTGCACGACATGGACCTATTTATCACCATGGGTGGGTGTGACCAACAGGTCGACAAACTGGGTGATCACATTGGCGTCTGCTTCCGGCAACGAAATAGCTTTTACCGCCTCAGCCAGCTTGTCCAGAACCTTGCAGGCGTTGGCCAGCAGCCCAGCCAGGATCGTCACGAGGAGTGACTCTGAGGCGGTTCGCGAGCCGACCCTCGATCTTTCTCCGATGTCAAAAACGGGTGTCAAAACTTCAGCCCTATCTTTATTTAAATATTGGAATACAAAATAGTAGTAGTAGATAAGCTTTGCCTCCTTCCGTGGATAAGCTCATTTAATTCATATAAAACATAGACTTACAGCATTCCAATTCCTGTGCATGTGCATGTCTTGCAACTGCGCCCGGAAACTGGACAACTCCAGTTCAAAATTTTTTGTGTGGATAAGTCATTTTTTCAAGACAAACTATTCACAGCTTTATCCAAGTCGCGTTTGACACCTTGGCATAGGGCTGTTGAGCGTTTTGGGACGAAAAAAAACCAGATGCGGGCATCGCCCGGATCTGGTTGTTGGTTGTTGGGTGAAAAAAGCGTCAGGGTTTGCTGCGTGCTGCCAGCTTGGTCTTGGCATCGGTGATCTCGCTGCGCACGAGTTGGCTCTCTTGTGAGCCGCCAGGCAGCACCGTCAGCACGGTTTCCCAGTGGCGGATGGCAGTGCCGTAGTCAGCCGCCTGGTAAGCGGCTTGGGCTGCCATCATGAGGGCATTGGGCTGCTTGGGATCGATACGCAGGGCTTTGTTGACCAGAGCCAGTGGTTGACCCTTGAAATCGCCTTTGGCGCGTGTGGCCAACAGGTCGGCATACTGGGTGATCAGGTTGGCATCGGTTTCCAGCAGCGGGCCGGTCTTGCCAAAGGCCTGGACTGCCTCATCGAGCCTGCCCTGGACCTTGTAGGCGTTGGCCAGCCGGGCCCAGCCAGGGTAGTCATTGGGATTGTCTTTGAGGCGACTGGCGAGCCGCTCCACCATCTGATTGATCATCTCGGGTGTGGTGCTGCCATTGGCTGCGCCGGCGGGCACAGGTGGCAGTTTGCTGCTGTCTGCAGATGGCAACTTGCCCTGGGCTCGTGCGTCGTCGATATTGGCCTGGATCTGTTGTGCGTCAGCTGAGTTGGGGTCCAGCAGACCGAGCAATTTCTCCCATTGTTTGACGGCCGTTGCGTAGTCTGCCCGTTGGTAGGCGCTGATGCCCGACAACATCAGTCCGTTGGGATGGTCCGGGCTGAGTGTGAGCACCTCGTTGATCATCTGTGCGGCTTGGCCCTCCAGCTTGCTGCCGTTGAGGATGCCAAGCAAGGCTGCGTAGTCCAGCAACACATCTGGATCGGTGTGCACATAGTCGCCCGCCTTCTCAAAAGCCGCTTTGGCGTCTTCCAGCCGGCCCAGCACTTTGTAGGAGCGCGCCAGCATGGCCCAGCCTTTAGGGTTGTCCGGGTTGGCCTGCAGTTTGGCGGCCAGGGTGTCGACCATTTGTTTGACTTGCTGGTCATCCACTGCGGTGGACGCCACCCTGTCGATGGCGGTGGGTGCGCCCAGTTCTATGTAGATGCCGATGGCCAGCGCCGGTGTGGCCAAACCCATGAGCCAGGCGATGCGTTTGGCACTCCAGAAGCTGTTGCTGTGATTGGGCTGGCGAGATTCGTGGCTTTCCGTGTCGTCGAGCAAACGCAGTTGCAACTCGTCGCGGCTTGCTTCAAAGTCTTGTTGGCTGATGACACCACGTTCCAGGTCAGCCTCTAGCGCCTTGAGCTGGTCGCGGTGGATGTCAATGTTCAAACGCTCGGCAGAAACACCACGGTGTTGTGATGGACGCAGCAAGGGATAAATCAGCCAAGCCACCACCAACAGCGTCATGAGCGCTGCGATTCCCATAAAAAGAGTCATTTTGGAAGATCAGTATTTTGTAAGAGCGCTTGTGCCCTGGCCCGCTTGGTATCGTCAAGCACCTCGGTGTTGGCATTGTTCTGAGTCTGGCGGATGGTGCGGATCAGCAACCAGACCGCGCCCAGCAACAACAACAAAGGGCCAAACCACAGCAGCCAGGTACTGGGCTTGACAGGCGGCTTGTAAAGTACAAAGTCACCGTAACGGCTGACCAGGAACTCCTTGATTTCAGCGTCCGATTTGCCGGCAGTGATCAGGCTACGGACCTCGCGACGTAAATCGTTGGCCAGCTCGGCGCGGGAGCCCGCCAGGGACTCGTTCTGGCACACCAGGCAACGCAGTTCTTCTGCAATGGTGATCAGGCGTTGCTCCACCACCGGGTCGTCTGCCAAAGGGACGGCTTCGTTGGCAAAGGCTGGTGCCAGCAGCTGCCAGCAAAGAATCAAAGCAAACCAGACTTTCATTGTTGTAGTTCCCGGATCAAAGGCAGCAGTTTGTTTTGCAAGGCATCCGGCGTGAACGGGCCGATCTGCTTGTAACGAATGACACCCGCTTTGTCGATCAAAAAGCTCTCTGGCACACCATACACACCAAAGTTGATGCCAATGCGGCCATCCCGGTCGGCTATCACCACGTCATACGGGTTGCCAAAACGAGCCAGCCACTTCTGGCCATCCTGGTCCTTGTCTTTGTAGTCCAGGCCAACGATGGGGATGGTCTTGGTTTTGGCATATTCCATCAACAGGGGATGTTCTTCGCGGCAGGCCACACACCAGGAGGCCCAGGTGTTGAGCAACCAGACCTTGCCCAACATGTCTTGTTTGGTGATCTGCAGGGCCGGGTTGTCCAGCACCGGCGCAGAAAATTCGGGTGCGGGTTTGCCAATCAAGGGGGAAGGAATCTCGCGCGGGTCAAGCGTCAGGCCAATGCCCAGGAAAGCCAGCAACACCACAAAGATGCCCAGTGGGATATAGGCCTTTTTCATGTCGTGGCACCTTTCACCTCAACCCCTGTCCAAGTGCTCACAAGCTTGCGGCGGTAGCGTTTGTCCATCACCGCCATGGCACCACCGAGTGCCATCAACAGGCATCCGACCCAGATCCAGGGCACAAAAGGTTTGTGATAAACACGTACCGCCCAGGCAGGCGGGCCGCTGCTGTCGAGTTTTTCACCCAGTGACACATACACATCGCGTGTGAGACCGCTGTCGATGGCGGCTTCGGTCATTGGCATGGTGGATGAAAAATAGCTGCGTTTTTCAGGGTGAAGGGTCTTGAGCACCTGGCTGTTCTTGATCAGCTCCACCGTACCGACATCGGCGTTGTAGTTGGGGCCGGCTTTTTGGCTGATGCCGGTCAGGCGGAAGGTGTAGCCACCCACTTCGACCGTGTCGCCGACGGCCATGCGCACGTCTTTTTCGGTTTCATAACCCTTGACCATGGTGATGCCAACCACACACACCGCAATACCCATGTGCGCCACATGCATGCCCCAGAAAGACATGGGTGTCGACCGCCAGTGCAGTGTGTCTTTGAGTTGACGGTAGATTTGCACACAGGACCCCAGAACAATCCAGAAGGCCAGTGACAGGGCCAGCGCCACCAGTGCTGACCAGGACCCCGCCAAAAACGGTGCGCCGCAACCCAGCAACACCGACACCAGCGCCACCGGACTGAGTTTTTTGAGCAGGTTGCTCACGGTGTCAGTCTTCCAACGGGCAAAGGAGCCGATCACCATCAAGAACAGCACCGGCAGCATGATGGGCGCAAACACGCTGTTGAAATAGGGCGGCCCCACCGAGAGTTTGCCCAGGTTGAGCGCATCAATGATCAAGGGGTAGACCGTACCCAGCAAGACTGCGGCGGCAGCGGTGCTCAGCAACACATTGTTGAGCAGCAGAAAGGTTTCGCGTGACAACAGGGCAAAGGAACCACCCGAGCGCACTTTGCCGGAACGCGTGGCAAACAGAACCAGTGAACTGCCCACCACCAATGCCAGGAACAACAAGATGAACACCCCGCGTTTGGGATCGGACGCAAAGGCATGCACCGAGGTCAGCACACCCGAGCGCACCAGGAAGGTTCCGAGCAGGCTCAGCGAGAAAGCGATCAGTGACAGCATGATGGTCCAGCTTCTGAACAGACCACGCTTTTCGGTAACTGCCAGTGAGTGGATCAGTGCGGTGCCGATCAGCCAGGGCAAAAACGAGGCGTTTTCCACCGGGTCCCAGAACCACCAGCCACCCCAACCCAGTTCGTAGTAGGCCCACCAGGAGCCCAGGGCAATGCCAATGGTCAGGCAGATCCAGGCGGCGGTGGCCCAGGGCCGGGTCCAGCGCGCCCAGGCGGCATCGAGCCGGCCATTGAGCAAGGCGGCAATCGAGAAGGCAAAGGGCACCGACATACCGACATACCCCATGTAGAGCATGGGTGGGTGAAACACCAGACCCGGGTCTTGTAACAAGGGGTTGAGGTCACGACCGTCGGCCGGGATGTCCACCAACCGCAAAAACGGGTTGGAGGTGAACAGCATGAACATCAAAAAGCCCGCCGCAATCAGGGCCATCACCCCCAGTACACGCGACACCATCACATCGGGCAGCTGGCGTGAAAACAATGAGATGGCCATCATCCAGCCGCACAACATCAGCAGCCACAGCAGCAGCGAGCCCTCGTGGCCACCCCAGACGGCGGCAATCCGGTACATGTCTGGCAGTTTGGAGTTGGAGTGCTGGGCGACATACATCACCGAAAAATCGTTGGTGTAGAACGCGTAGGTCAGGCAGCCAAAGGAAAATGCGGCCAGCAGGCACAACACTTGGGAACCCGGGCGCGCCATAGCCATCCAGTCGGCACGGCCTTGCTGCCCACCGGCGATGCTCAACACCCCCAGGAAACAAGCGACCAGCATGGCCAGGATCAGCGAAAAATGTCCAATTTCTGGAATCATGGCGTTTTTTTTGTTAAGTGGCGGTGGGCCAGACCTACTTGAGGGAGCTGGCGGCCTTGTTCAGTTGTGCCTGGTCCATGGCATGCTGAGCTTCGGGCGGCATGTAGTTTTCATCGTGTTTGGCCAACACCTCAGAGGCGGTGAAGTGCCCGCTGCCATCGAGTTTGCCCTGGGCCACCACCCCTTTGCCTTCCTTGAACAGGTCGGGCAGGATGCCGGTGTAGGACACAGGAACCTCTTTGGCGGTGTCGGTCACCACAAAACTCACGGTCAGGTTGTCGCGCTTGAGGGAACCTTCCTTGACCATGCCACCGACACGGAAGGTACGTTCTTTGGGTGCCTCGCCAGAGGCAATCTGGCTGGGGGTGAAGAAAAACACCAGGTTGCTCTCAAAGGCATTGAGCACAAAGTAGGCGGCCAGCCCAATGGCGGCGAGGCCACCGGCAATGAGGGCGGCGCGTTTATGACGTGGTTTCATGAGGGTGTGGACGAATGGTGATCGTCGTGAGAGCTGGTTTCGTTCAAAAGGTTTCGTAACAAGGCCCGGCGTTGTGCACGCAGTTGCCAGATCTCCCCAAGGACCACCAGCGCGGTGATACCAAAACTGCCCCAGACGTAGAGACCGTAACCACCCATCTCCCAGAATTCTGCCCAGCTATGCCACTGCATGTTTCACCCATTCCGTATGACGTTCACGATCCAAAATGATGTTGCGCACCCGAAGCAGGGCGATGGCGATGGCGTACATCCAGAACGCCAGCACCATGATCAACATGCCACTCAGCATGGTGCTGGCCATGGAACTGCCTTTGAGCGACACCGAAGCACCCTGGTGCAGGGTGTTCCACCATTTGACCGAAAAATAAATGATCGGCACATTGACCGCACCCACCAGAGCCAGCACCGCACTGGCCTTGTCGGCCCGGCGCGGGTCGTCAATGCTGGCGTGTAAGGCCATGAAACCGAGGTAGAGAAACAGCAGGATCAGCTCGGAGGTCAGGCGCGCGTCCCAGACCCACCAGGTGCCCCACATCGGTTTGCCCCACAAGGCCCCGGTGATGAGTGACAAAAAGGCAAACAGTGCGCCCGTGGGAGCCAGTGCACAGGCCATCATGCCCGACAGGCGGGTGTTGAACGCCAGCCCCAGCCCAGCCCAGGCAGCCATCACCAGGTAGATCAGCATCGACAGCTGTGAGGCTGGCACATGGACAAAGATGATGCGGTAACCCTGGCCCTGTTGGGCATCCACGGGGGCCACAAAAAAAGAGATCCACAAACCGACCACGGCCAGTACTGTGGCTAGGCCGGCAAACCAGGGCCACATCTTGCCCGCCAGCACATAAAAACTTTGTGGCGAGGCAAACTTGAACCAGTGAACAACGCGTGTTTTCATTCCAGAGAAATCCTCAGGGCAGCGGCAGTGGCCATGGGTGAAAAAAAGAGAGACAGCACCAGCAAGGCGGACAGCAGCGACAGGTGCCCGCCAAATCCCAGACCTGCAGCATCCGCTTCCACCGCTCCGGCACCAAAAATCAGCACGGGAATATAGAGCGGCAGAATCAGCAGAGACAACAAAACCCCTGCACCGCGTACGCCCAAGGTCAACGCAGCGCCAATGCTGCCAATCAGGCTCAAGGTGGGTGTGCCTAGCAGCAGGCTCAGCATCAAAATGCCCAGCGCTCGGCCGTCCAGTCCAAACTGCAGGCCCAGCACTGGCGCCATTAGCACTAGCGGCACACCCGACAGCAGAAAATGTGCGAGCGCCTTGGCCAGCACCAGCAGGCCCAGCGGGGTCGGGGACAGCACCATTTGCTCGAGTGAACCGTCGGCGTAGTCGGTGGCGAACATGCGTTGTAACGACAACATCGCTGCCAGCAGTGCACTGACCCACAACACACCGGGGGCCATGCGCAGCAGCAAACTCGACTCGGCACCCACCCCCAGCGGGAACAGGCTGGCAATCACCATGAAAAACACCAACGGTGTCAACACCTCACCTTTTTGCCGCAGACCCAAGGCGATTTCGCGCCGGATCAGGGCCAGCATGACCGAGGCAGCGCCCAGTGGGGAGGGGGTGTGGGTCATGATGCGGTCAATTCCAAAATCTGCGGGTTGTGTGTGCCAACCGGCACCCGTTGGTGGCTGGTCAGCACCGCCAGTCCACCCTGGTCCAGATGACCAGCAATCAGATCAGACAACATCTGGATGCCGGCTTCGTCCATCGCCACATAGGGTTCGTCCAGCACCCACAGCTTGGCCGAGCTGAGTGCCAGCCGCGACAAGGCCACACGGCGCTTTTGTCCCTGGGAGAGGTGTCGCACCAGTTGTTGAGCACGCCCGTGCAGTCCAAACCGTGCCAGGACCGACTTGGCCTGTTGCGCGTCCAGGGCCACCCCAGACAACGCCGAGGTGAACACCAGGTTTTCCTGGACCGACATCGATTCCTGCAGCGCGTTGAGGTGTCCCAGGTAACACAGGTCTTGCCGGTAACTGTCACGCTGCGCGCTGATTGAGCTGTTGTTCCAGAGAATCTGGCCCGAATCCACCGGTGCCAGACCACAGACCATGCGCAACAAACTGGTTTTGCCCACACCGTTGGCACCGGTGACATACAGCCAGTGGCCCGCTTGCAGGGTGTGATCCACATCCCTGAAAAGCTGACGCCCACCCTTGGTACAGCCAAGTTTGGAAAATGTCAGGGTAGGTGAGGTATTCAAGAGCGTGCCAGCAACAAATGGCTCGAATTATCTTATGGCCCGCCCTTTGCCCGGGACCGCAGACGGCTTCAGCGGGTGATGACCACCTTTTGGTACAGACCACCGAAGTAGGTGTGTTTGTCGATGTGGCTGTAGCTGTCTGCAGGGGACAGCCATTCGGTGATCTCGTGTTGCCACAAGTCCATCGCAAACGGCTCCAGCGTGGTCAGGATCGGCACCATGATGTAACGAAACGGGCTGCTGGCCACCGGCTTGTGGTAATCCACAAAGATGATCTTGCCGCCCGGTTTGGTCACACGCAGCGCCTCGCTGATGGTCTGGCGGCGCACCTCCACCGGCATTTCATGCAGGAGGAAAAACACCAGTGTGGTGTCCTGGCTGGCATCCATAAAACCCATGTTCGAGGCGTCTTGCTGCAGGATGCTGACCTGGCGTTTGTCACGCAGTTTCTGGTGCAGGTTTTTGATCTGAACCGGTGCCACATCGATCACACTCAGGTGGGCCTGCGGGTCGAGGCGGCGCACGATGTGTTCGGTCAGGTTGCCATACACGCAGGCCACTTGCAGCACCTGGCCGGTGATGACCTCACCCATGTCCTGCAGCGCCAGATCACGCAGGCGCGAAAAATTGCCCCACAGAATCAGGTTCACCAACCACTGGCGCTCAAACACCCGCACCGCGTTGGGATGGGTATAGGCCCACCAGTAGGTCTTTTCCAGATAGTCTGGAACCACAACAGGGACTTGGGGAACGGTGGCAGCTGAAGTCAAGGATGTGTCAAGTGGGCGTGTGCTGGTTTTGTCGAAAATCATGAACAGACCTTGAATCAGAGAGAGCGTGATGGCGCTGCGGCCTACTTCAACAAAGCTTCGGCCCGCATGGCCGCTTGCACAGCCGGACGAGCCGCTACCCGGGTCGCAAAAGCACTCAAGTTGACCAGGGCTGACACATCAACGCCCACGTACTTGCTCCAACTTTGCACCACAAAAAGATAGGCATCAGCGACGGTGAACACCTCTCCCATCAGGTAATTCTTGCCATTCAGTTCACCGTCAACCCATTGTAGGCGGGCGTGCAAGCGGGTTTTGGCCAGCTCTTTGGCCTCGTCTGGCATGTTCGGTGTGAACAGGGGAGAGAAACCTTTGTGCAACTCTGTGGCAATGAAGTTGAGCCATTCTTGCAGCTTGTAGCGCTCAAACGTGCCGTTGGCAGGTGCCAGCTGCCGCTCTGGCACCAGATCGGCCAGGTACTGCAGGATCACCGCAACCTCGTGTAACTGCTTGCCATCGTCGAGCACCAGCAGCGGCACATAACCCAGCGGGTTGATGCTGTAGTAGTCGGTTCCGTCTTCCAGACGGTGGGTTTTGGTGGGTGCGGACACGGCTTCAAAAGCCAGCCCGGTTTCCTTCATCGCAATATGGGTTGCCAACGAACATGCGCCGGCCGAGTAATAGAGTTTCATGCGGTGTTCCAGAAAAAAGGGAGGTTGCCAACGCCACACCATGGCAACAACAGCGGTGCAGCGATGCTAACCCGCCCGCCTGTCCCAAACGTAGCAAGCGCCAGGGAAGCCCTGATATCGTGCATTGGAACAGCCAGGGAGTGGGGTGGCGGGCCGGCCCAGACGCCGGGGCGTCTGGGCTCATTCACTGCCCGTGATCGTAAAAAAAGTAGCTACTAGCCCTTATTACACAAGGGCTGGAGCCCAATTTAACGATGTAAGACCTTGGCGATCGGGTTGTGCCGCAGCCGGAAGGCGTCGGGCATTTTGGAGCCCAGCAGCGGGCGCAGGTACATACGGAAGGCGTCGGTCACATCGGTGCCGTTGGCGGTGATGAACTCGTCTTCCATGGTGCGTGTTTTGCCAGCCACTGTGGCAAGCGGCAGCAGTTCGTAGTCGACCGAATAAAAGCCGGTGCGTTTGATGGCCACCGAGCCATCGCGGTCGCCCCACATGGCAAATTGCACCGCTTTTTCGCCGACCTCGCGCGCCTCGCGCTGGTCCACGTCCGAGACACAACCGATGAACGAGCGCTGCATGTAGCCAAAGGTGTCACCGCGCACCCGTGTGATGTTGAGCTTGGACTTGATCTCTTCGCACAACAGATCGGCCAATGCACCATTGCCCGAGAGCTGCACATTGCCGTGGGCATCGTGCTCGATTTTTTTGGCCAACAAGGTGACGATGGGGGTGCCGGAGGCATCGTGGATGCCTTCCGAGACCGCAATCACACAGCGGCCAAAACGCTCGTAGGCCACTTTCACATCGGCGAGGAACTTCTCCAGCACAAAAGTGCGCTCGGGCAGGTAGATCAGGTGCGGGCCATCGTCCGGGAATTTTTTACCCAAGGCCGAGGCTGCGGTCAGGAAACCGGCGTGGCGACCCATGACCACACCCACATAGACGCCGGGCAGGGCGGCGTTGTCCAGATTGGCACCGGCAAAAGCCTGCGCCACAAAACGCGCGGCTGACGGGAAACCAGGCGTGTGGTCGCTGCCGACCAGGTCGTTGTCAATGGTTTTGGGGATGTGGATGGTGCGCAGCGGGTAGTTGGCGGCTTGAGCCTCTTCGCTGACGATGCGCACCGTGTCACTGGAGTCATTGCCACCAATGTAGAAAAAATGCTCGATCTGGTGGGCTTGCAACACCTTGAATATCTCGTGGCAGTAGGCGGCGTCGGGTTTGTCGCGGGTCGAACCCAGGGCGCTCGACGGCGTGTTGGCCACCAGTTCCAGGTTGTGGCTGGTCTCCTGGGTCAGGTCGACAAAGTTCTCGTCGACGATGCCGCGCACGCCGTGGCGCGCGCCGTAGATGTGTTCGATCTGGCCAAAACGTCGTGCTTCAAGCGCAACGCCGACCAGGGATTGGTTGATGACTGCTGTGGGGCCGCCACCTTGGGCGACGAGAATTTTTCCGGATGCCATGATTGTCCTGTTTCAAAAGGGTGTTACTGAAACTGCCAAGGCCCATTGTGCTCCTGAACATGTTTGACTTTGCTGACGAAACAGCCCGAGAGACGTGGTTTTGGGGGGCTTCGGTAAAATTGCCACAGTTGTACACAGGCGCCGGGCGAGCGCCGTTTTTTTTCCCGCCCATTCGATGGAAACACCATGCTTTATCCCCAACACTTTGACGTGATCGTCGTCGGTGGCGGCCATGCCGGCACCGAGGCCGCGTTGGCAGCTGCCCGCATGGGCTGCAAGACGCTGCTGCTGACCCACAACATCGAGACGCTGGGCCAGATGAGCTGCAACCCCTCGATTGGTGGCATCGGCAAAGGCCATCTGGTCAAAGAGGTGGATGCCCTCGGTGGCGCCATGGCCACAGCCACCGACGAGAGTGGGGTGCAGTTCCGGATTTTGAACTCCAGCAAAGGCCCGGCAGTGCGCGCCACCCGAGCCCAGGCCGACCGTATTTTGTACAAGGCAGCCATCCGCAAGCGCCTGGAGAACCAGGCCAATCTGTGGCTGTTCCAGCAGGCGGTGGATGACCTGATGGTCGAAGGTGACCGGGTGGTGGGTGCGGTGACACAGGTCGGCATCCGTTTTCGTGCCAGCACGGTGGTGCTGACGGCGGGCACTTTTCTGGATGGCAAGATCCATGTCGGCCTGAACAACTATGCCGCCGGGCGTGCTGGTGACCCACCAGCGGTGAGCTTGAGTGCACGCCTCAAAGAACTGAAACTGCCGCAAGGACGCCTGAAAACCGGCACGCCGCCACGCATCGATGGTCGCTCCATCGACTTCAGCCGCTGCACCGAACAACCCGGCGACGGCATGCCCGGTGGCATGAGCCCGGTGATGCCGGTCTTCAGTTTCCTGGGCCGGGCAGAACAACACCCGCAGCAGATGCCGTGCTGGATCACCCATACCAACGAACGCACCCATGAGATCATCCGCAGCGGGTTCGACCGCAGCCCGATGTTCACCGGCAAGATCGAGGGCGTGGGGCCGCGTTATTGCCCAAGTGTGGAAGACAAGATCAACCGGTTTGCCGACAAGGACAGCCACCAGATTTTTCTGGAGCCCGAGGGCCTGACCACCCACGAGTACTACCCCAACGGCATCAGCACCAGCCTGCCGTTTGACATCCAGTACAACTTGGTGCGCAGCATGGTGGGGCTGGAGAACGCGCACATCTTGCGACCCGGCTACGCGATTGAGTACGACTACTTTGACCCGCAACAACTCAAGAGCACGTTTGAGACCCGGGTTATCAATGGCCTGTTTTTTGCCGGCCAGATCAACGGCACCACCGGGTATGAGGAGGCTGCGGCACAAGGTTTGTTTGCCGGTATCAATGCCGCACTTCAGGCGCGAGCGCTGGGGGGTGGTGACGGTGCAAACAGTGCCGCAGGCCGCATCGACTACCAGGCAGACATCTGGGTGCCTGCACGTGATGAAGCCTATCTGGGTGTGATGGTGGACGACCTGATCACCAAAGGTGTGACCGAACCCTACCGCATGTTCACCAGCCGGGCCGAGTTCCGGCTGCAGTTGCGTGAAGACAATGCCGATGCCCGTCTGACCGAAGTGGGCCGCCAACTGGGCCTGGTCGACGATGTACGTTGGGATGCATTCAGCCGCAAACGTGATGCTGTTTCACGTGAAACAGAGCGTCTGCGCTCAATCTGGGTCAGTCCCAAAAACCTGGGAGCTGCCGAAGCTGAGCGTGTGTTGGGCAAGGCGTTGGAACACGAGTACAACCTGGCTGAGTTGCTGCGCCGCCCGGGTGTGAGCTACGCATCGCTGATGTCTCTGGATGGTGGCAAATACGCCTCGACCGAGCTGGCTTCTGATGTTTCACGTGAAACAGACCAGCAGGATGAGGCTTCCATATTGTCCGCCACGGTGATCGAGCAGGTGGAAATTGCCAGCAAATACTCTGGCTACATTGACCGCCAGAAGGACGATGTACAACGCGCCACCCACTATGAGAACCTCAAGCTGCCGCAAGATCTGGACTACATGCAGGTGTCTGCACTGAGCATCGAGGCACGCCAAAAGCTCAACCGCCACAAACCGGAAACCCTGGGCCAGGCCTCGCGCCTGTCGGGCATCACACCAGCCACGATTTCGTTGTTGACCATCCATTTGAAAAAAACCAAGTTCAAGGGTTTTGTGACACCCGACGACCGGCGTGCTGGGGCATCCGTTGCGTCGGCGCCGGAGGTCAACAGTGAGGTGGCTCAATGAACACGCTGGAGGCACCGCTGCGGCAGGGTCTGGCTGAACTGGGTTTGGCACTGACGGACGAACAGATAACTCGTTTGTTGGATTACCTAGGCTTGATCCAGAAATGGACCAAGGTCTACAACCTGACTGCGGTGCGCGCCCCGGCCGAGATGTTGACGCACCATCTGCTGGACAGCTTGGCGGTGATCAAGCCTTTGCGGCATCAGCTCACTGATGCAACGTCCGCATTCAAATTGCTGGATGTGGGCTCAGGTGCCGGTTTGCCTGGCGTGGTGATTGCCATCTGTTGCCCGGAGATCACGGTGCACTGCGTTGATACGGTGGCCAAAAAGGCTGCATTTGTCCAGCAGGTGGCGGTCACCCTGAAGTTGTCCAATCTTCGGGGTGTGCATGCACGGGTTGAGAGTTTGACCGACAAATACCAGGTGGTCAGTTCACGCGCGTTTGCTTCACTGAAGGACTTCACCAACTGGTCGGCCCAGGCCTTGGCAGAGCAGGGTATCTGGATGGCGATGAAGGGCAAACACCCGGCAGAGGAGATGGCGGCCCTGCCGTCCAATGTGTCTGTGTTTCACGTGGAACAGTTGGAGGTGCCGGGGCTGGGCGCGGAGCGGTGTATTGTCTGGATGCGGCCTGCGTTGATCGCTTGAGTCTTTTTTGCCTCGTAGGAATCAGCTGGGCGACGCGTTTTGCTTCGTGTCCCCCGGCCTTCGGCCTCCTCCTTGACCTACGCAAAGCGCATCACCCAACTGATTCGGGACGCTTCGGTTGTCGAGCGATTTGAAAACTTGTTCTCGGCAGTGGGCTCGGGGTGGGTGCCAAAGTGAGGTCAAGGAGGAGGCCGCAGGCCGGGGGACACGAACGGCGGTATCCACCCCGAATCCGCTGCGGGTAAGCCAACAACAGATGAGGGCGGGGCTTTTTCACCGCAATCATTCCAACGTAAACTCTCAGCTTCCCCTGTTCACATACTCCCATGCTCGGCATCACCGACTACACCACCTTTGTTGTCACCGTTCTGGTCTTCCTGCTGGTGCCAGGGCCGGGCAATTTGGCGCTGATCACCTCCACCAGCAAGGGTGGCATTCGGGGTGGACTGGCGGCCACGTTGGGGGTCATCCTGGGTGACCAGGTCTTGATGTGGTCGGCAGTGGCTGGTGTCGCTGCCTTGCTGGCGGCCTACCCGGAGACCTTCCATGCGGTGCAGTGGCTGGGTGCCGCCTACTTGGCCTGGCTGGGGTTCAAGATGCTGCTGGCCAAGCCGGGTGCGGCGCCGGTGCTGAGCATCAAACCACACCATTTCCTGCAGCAGGCGTTGATGATCACGCTGCTCAACCCCAAAGCCATTTTGTTTTACATGGCGTTTTTCCCGCTGTTTGTAGACCCGGTACACCAGCAGGGGCTGCTGACCTACGCTGTCATGGCTGCCACCATCGCGGCGCTCACCTTGGGTTATGGTTTGACTTCGACCTTGTTGACCCACTTCCTGGCCGAGAGGGTTCGTGCCAACCCGATGATCTCGCGTGTGCTTGAAAAGGTGGCTGGGCTTTTTCTTGTTGGTTTTGGCATCAAGCTGGCGGTGTCGCGCTAGTTTGGGTCGTCGCTGTTTCACGTGAAACCATGATCTTGTTGGATTTCTTTTTACCCTGAGTTTGTTTCTATGGCCAAAATCTTCTGCATTGCCAACCAAAAGGGTGGCGTTGGCAAGACCACCACCACCGTCAATCTGGCCGCAGGTCTGGCCAAGGTCGGCCAGCGTGTGCTGATGGTGGATCTGGACCCGCAGGGCAATGCCACCATGGGTTCGGGTGTGGACAAACGCAAGCTCGCGCTCAGTGTCTACGATGTGTTGCTGGAATCCGCCACGGTGCGTGAGGCGCGTGTACAAAGCGACAAGTTGGCAGAGGCGGGTTGTGGTTATGACATCCTGGCGGCCAACCGGGAGCTGGCCGGGGCCGAGGTCGAGATGGTCAGCCTGGAGCGGCGTGAAAAACGCCTGAAGACCGCGCTGGCCGAGGTTGACGGTGATTACGATTTTGTGCTGATCGACTGCCCGCCGAGCCTGTCGATGCTCACCCTCAACGGCCTGTGTTGTGCCAACGGCGTGATTGTGCCGATGCAGTGTGAATACTTTGCGCTCGAAGGCCTGGCCGACCTGGTCAACACCATCAAGCAGGTGCACGCCAACCTGAACAAGGACCTGGCCATCATCGGCCTGTTGCGCGTGATGTTTGACCCGCGCATCACCTTGCAGCAACAGGTGAGTGACCAGCTCAAGGCACGTTTTGGAGACAAGGTGTTTGACACCGTGATTCCCCGAAATGTGCGCCTGGCCGAGGCACCCAGCTACGGTGTGCCCGGTGTGGTGTTTGACCCGTCGAGCAAGGGCGCTTTGGCCTTTGTGTCGTTTGCCACCGAGATGGTGGAACGCATCAAAAAAATGTAGGCAAATGGGCTCTTAGACCAATCAGAACCTGGGCTATCCGCTATCAAAACAGACATGATGACACCTGAGAACATCCTCATCCTGCCAGGTTGGCAGAACTCCGGACCAGCGCATTGGCAAAGCCTGTGGCAGGCCCAGTTTGGCTACACCCGGGTGGAGCAGCACGACTGGATGCACCCGCTGCGGGGCGACTGGATGGGTCGCCTGGAAGAGGTGTTGCTGTCGCTTGACGGCCCGGTCGTGCTGGTGGCGCACAGCCTGGGTTGCCAGTTGGTGGCGGCGTGGGCGGCGCACTCCAGCCACACCCGGCTGGTGAAGGCCGCGCTGCTGGTGGCACCTGGTGATGCCGAGTGTGAAGAATTGCGCCCGGTGCTGAGCAGCTGGTCGCCGCTGGTGCTGAAAACCTTGCCGTTTGCCAGCACCCTGGTGGCCAGCAGCGACGACCCCTATTGCAGCCCAGAGCGGTCCACCCAGTTTGCCAAGGCCTGGGGTTCCCGCCTGGTCAACATGGGCGCACGCGGTCACATCAATGCCGAGTCCGGCCTGGGCGATTGGCCTGCCGGGCAGGCCCTGTTGCAAGAACTGACAAACATTTAAAAAAGGGACACACATGGTCACCAAAAAACCCAAAGGCCTGGGACGCGGGCTTGAAGCCTTGTTGGGCCCAACCGTTGACGAGTTGCTCGGCACCGATGGTGCGGCAGCCAGCGCAGCCAACAGTGGCCAACCGTCCACCCTCTTGCTCAGCGACATGGTGCCCGGCCAATACCAGCCGCGCACCCGCATGGACGAGGGTGCGTTGTATGAACTGGCCGAATCGATCAAGGCACAAGGCATCATGCAGCCGATCCTGGTGCGCCGCCTCAGTGATGCCGATGCAGACCTCAAACGCAGCCAGATTGCGCCCGACATGCAAGGCGGCGCCGGGCGCCCGGTGTACGAGATCATTGCCGGTGAGCGGCGCTTCCGCGCCGCCAAACTGGCCGGGCTGGAGAGTGTGCCGGTGCTGGTGCGCGACGTGCCGAACGAAGCCGCCGCCGCCATGGCGCTGATCGAGAACATGCAGCGTGAAGACCTCAACCCGCTCGAAGAAGCGCAAGGGTTGCAGCGCCTGATCAAGGAATTTGGCCTGACGCACGAAACTGCGGCACAGGCGGTGGGCCGCTCACGCAGCGCCGCCAGCAACCTGCTGCGCCTGCTGAACCTGGCCGAGCCGGTGCAGACCATGCTGATGGCTGGTGATGTCGAGATGGGCCACGCCCGCGCCTTGTTGAGCCTGGACAAGGCCATGCAGATCACCGCTGCCAGCCAGATCGCCACCAAAAAAATGTCGGTACGCGAGGCCGAAAGCCTGGTCAAAAAACTCGGCGCCGAGTTCTCGCTGGTGGCCAGCAAACCCAAAAAAGAAAAGTCACGCGATTTAAAACGCGTCGAAGAAGAACTCTCCGACCTGCTGATGGCCGAGGTTGAAGTGCGTGTCAAAAAACGTGTCAAACGGGCCGGGCGTTTGGAAGAGATGGGTGAACTCAGCATCTCTTTTGGCTCGCTCGATGAGCTCAATGGGCTGATCGAAAAACTGCAGAAGCTGTGACGTGAGCACCAGCTGGCTGGGTTGACCACGCCATGTGTGATTCGGGAGCCCTGTTGCCATGAGCCGCCTGTCCCGCCTCTGGCCCCTGCCTGCGGTCCTGACCTGGCTGGCCGCCTGGGGGTTGTTCACAAGCCTGTTACGCAGCGGCCTGAGCCCCTTGCTGGCCCTGGGCAGCGCCTGTGGTCTGGGCGTGGTCGCCAGCCTGCTGGGCAGCAGCTGGTGGCGGCGCCTGATGATTGGCCTGGGTTTCCCGCTGCTGCTGCTGGTGTCGGGCGCGGTGAGCCTGCCTGCCTGGGCCTGGTTGCTGCCGTTGTTGCTGCTGTTGTTGATTTACCCCTTGAACGCCTGGCGAGACGCGCCGCTGTTTCCGACCCCGATTTTTGCCTTAAAAGACCTTGCAGCCCAGGCACCTCTTGGGCAGGGTGCTATGGTTCTGGATGCGGGTTGTGGTTTGGGTGATGGCCTCAAGGCGCTGCGTGTGGCCTACCCACAGGCGCAGCTTCATGGCATTGAATGGAGTTGGCCGCTGCGGGGGCTGTGTGCGCTGCGCTGTCCGTGGGCCCGTGTGCGCCAGGGCGACATCTGGCAGGCCGACTGGTCGGTGTATGACCTGGTGTACCTGTTTCAGCGTCCCGAGAGCATGCCGCGTGCGGTGACCAAGGCTTTGGCCGAGTTGAAGCCAGGCGCCTGGCTGGTGAGTCTGGAGTTTGAGGCCCTGGCTTTGCAGCCCCAGGCCTGTTTGCGGTCGCCGGATGGGCGCCCGGTGTGGCTCTACCAGCAGCCGTTTATTTGACCAGCAGCACCGGCACCGGCGACAGGTGCACCACCTTGACGGTGACCGAACCCATGAGCAGGCCCACCACGCTGCCAAAGCCGTGGGCGCCCATGATGATCTGGCTGCAGTTTTTTTGCTGGGCAAATTCGACCAGGGTGGGCGCGGCCTCACCTACCAGGATGTGGGATGAAAAGTCCAGGCCACTGGCTGTCAGCTTGGCCTTGGCCAGTGCCAGCGCCTGTTCCCCGGTTTCGCGCTGGAAGTCGTCGATCGTCTCGGTGTCTATGAACCGGGTCACGTTCGTCGGCAGCGCTGGCTGCACGTTCACCAGGTAGAAGTGCGGGCTTTCCTTGCGGCTCGCGGCGTCTGTTACGGCGTAGTCCACCGCACGAGCCGAGGGTTCGGATCCGTCAATGGCAATCAGCTGGAAAGTTGTCATGGCATTGCTCCTTCAGTTGTCCTGGCCGCAAGCGGGTTGCTTCACCCGCTGCAGTCTGTTTTAGATGGAAGCCAGTTGCTGCGCTGCCTTGCGTTTTTGCAGCAACCGCCCCAACCCGATCACCAGCGACGCACCACACGCAGCAGCGGCGTAATGCAGCCAATGGTTGTGTTCCATCAGGCCTTTGAGTGCCACGTCGCTGGCCAGGGTTTCACCACCGACCCAGCCAATCAGCGCGGCACCCAGGGTCACGATGATCGGGAAACGTTCCATCAGCTTGATCATCAGCGTGCTGCCAAACACCACCAGCGGGATGCTGATGGCCAGACCAATGATGAGCAGCGCGGTGCTGCCCTGGGCGGCGGCGGCCACCGCAATGACGTTGTCCAGGCTCATCACAATGTCGGCAATCAGGATGGTGCGGATCGCCGTCATCAGACTGCCGCTGGCCTTGACGGCGTCATCACCGTGTTCATCGTCACCTAGCAACTGCAGGCCGATCCACAGCAACAACAAGCCACCCACAATTTGCAGGTAGGGCAGTTTCAGCAACTGCACCGCAACCACGGTCAGCAGGACACGCAAGACCACCGCTGCCCCGGCACCAAACAGGACCGCCTTCTTTTGTTGTTCCACCGGTACGGCACGTGCCGCCAGGGCAATCACCACCGCGTTGTCACCTGACAGGATGATGTTGATCCAAATGATTTTGATCAGGTTGATCCAGAAATCCGCACTTTGCAGCAATTCCATCTGCTTATCTCCAAGTTTGAGCCTACCAACATAAATAGGCGCCTATTGTCGCAGAATAAAACGCTGTTTCAAATTTTTAAAAGGATGCGGAAATTTCCCCGCTCGCCTGACTGAACCCCAGCAGTGCGTGCTGTGGACGCAGATGGCTCATGTTTTTGAACCACGAAGCTGGGCCTGGACCCCCGAGCACAGACGGTGGCAGGCAGGTCGAGGTTTTTGGCACCTAGTCGGCCATCGCCAACAGGGTCAGCCCAATCAGACCTGCGATACCGGCTGGCAGGACAAATCGCTCTGCCGTTGACACCGCATCACCGGGGATCAACTCGACCGGGACCGTGGTCAACTCCACCACGCGGTTGGTCACGGAGGTTTCAAGCATGCGTGTGAGCGAGTCTTTGCGGGAGGTCGCCATCACAATCAGATCACAGCCCAGGCGCCTCGCCATGTCGGTGATCACGTCGGCTTTTTGCCCCACTTCCATGTGGACGTTGTAGCGCACGTTGGCCGCATCCAGCAGCTTGCAGACCGGTTGCAGTACCTTTTCCGACTCCGTCTGGTGGTAACTGTCGCGAATCTTGTGGCTCACAAAACGGCCTACCTTCTTGGAAAACGGATGCTGAACGTTGAGCAAATGGATCTCCAACGCCCCGTTCTTGCGACAGGCGTTGATCACATGCTGCGCGGCGTGAAGCGCGTTGTGGGAGTCATCTATTGGAACAAGGATCTTCTCCATGATGCTTTCTCCTTCGCAGTGGGTTGACGATGACAAGTGTTCAAGCCGACTCTTCTTCCAACAAGCCAGTCTGGCGCTGATGCGTGACTCCAGGCGATGGTGGTTCGCCACAAACCCTGACCACAAAACCCCAAACATGGTGGTGATGTAGATCAACGGCACGGTGAACGGGTAGGCCGACAGTGCCTCCTGGAGCATCGGCTCGGAGCTCATCATCTTGGCCGCCGTGAAGGCCAGCACCCCCGCACCGACGTACACCAGGGAGGGATGCCGTTCAATGTAGGTCAGCAGGATGCTGCTGCCCCAGAGCAGGATCGGGATGCTGATCAGCAAACCGAGAATCACCAGGGCAAAACTTCCATGCGCGGCTCCGGCAACACCAAGCACGTTGTCCATCCCCATGACCATGTCGGCCACCACGATGGTTCGAATCGCAGCCCAGAAAGTCGAGGCGCCCTTGATGTGGCTGAGATCTCCTTTGTCGGGCTCAGGCATCAGTAACTTGTGGGCAATCCAGACCAGCATCGCACCGCCCAGGAACAGCAGCCCTGGAAATTGCAGCAGCCACACCACAACCAAGGTCAGCAGGCTGCGGATGATGACCGCACCCACGGCCCCGAAGATCATGGCCTTGCGCTGGAGGTGACGCGGCACATTGCGCGCGGCCAATGCAATCACAATGGCGTTGTCACCGGCCAGGACCAGATCAATGGTCACGATGGCGAGCAGGGCGGTTGCAAACTCAAGGCTGAAGATGTCCATTTCTCACACTTTCCAGGCCAGTCTGTTGTCTGGCCAAACCAATCACGTGCAAGGCACACCATGACGGGGTTCAAAGCGCTTGCTGTTTCTGTGGAAGGACAGTCTAGGCGGCCACAAAGAATCTGACAAATCGGATATTTTTGTATTTATCATCAGTTTTTTAGATGCTTTTGGGTCATGAGCAACCTGAACTACAAACACCTGCGCTACTTCTGGGCGGTCGCCAAGTCAGGCGCCATTGTTCGGGCCAGCGAGCAGTTGCACCTGACACCCCAGGCCATCAGTGGGCAACTCGGCGAGTTTGAGGCCAGCCTGGGTGTATCGCTGTTCCGCCATGTGGGTCGCGGGCTGGAGTTGACCGAAGCAGGTCGGCGCATCTTTCACTACGCCGACGACATTTTTGCGCTGGGCGATGAGTTGCTCGGCGCCGCGCAAGATGAATCTGCTCCCCCCGCCTTCAAGGTCGGTATTGCCGATTCGGTGGCCAAATCGGTCGCTTACCACCTGGTTGAACCGGCCCTGCACTTGTCTGAGCCCGTGCGTCTGGTGTGTCGGGAAGGTCGCCTTGACGCCCTGCTGGCAGAGCTGGCCATCCAGCGCCTGGACATGGTGATCGCTGACCGCCCCATGCCAAGCAATCTCAAGGTGCGAGCGTTCAACCATATTTTGGGAGAAAGCCACCTGACCCTGTTTGGCGCATCTGCGCTGACCCAACATCTGCAGAAACCCTTTCCCGAGTTCCTGAATGGCGCGCCATTTCTGATGCCCGGAGAAGATGCTGCGATCAGGTCGAGGCTCGAACAATGGCTGGAGTCTCAGCGTCTGCGCCCGCGCATTGTGGGCGAGTTCGACGACAGCGCGCTGCTCAAGGCATTTGGACAAGCTGGTGTTGGCTTTTTTGTGGGCCCCTCTGCGATTGCCGACTACATCAGCGGGCAGTTTTCAGTGGATGCGCTCGGTGTCATTGACGCGATCAGCGAACAGGTGTTTGCGATCACCACCGAGCGCAAGCTGACCCACCCAGCCGTTGTTGCCATCCGCGATGCGGCGCGCAACGACGTGTTTGCTGCGGTACCCTAAAGCGCCAATAGAGCTGATTTTCCGGCCAGGTGCAGACCGGCAGATGCAAGAAAATGGCTCCTAGCCCTTTAAAAATAAGGCGTAGAAGCTATACAAATCGATGCAATCGACCAGTTTCCTGGGGTTACAAACTATCGACCAGGGCCTGTGCCGCGAGTTCGTCGGTGACCAGCATGGTGGCGTGGCGACCCTGCAGCGCTGCACGGATGGCGGGTGCTTTGGCCACACCACCGGTGACACAGATACGCATCGGAATGCGGTCAATCTCGTCAAGCGTCAGGCCAATCATGCGTTCATCCAGCGGACCGAGGATGGGCTGACCCGCCGCATTGAAATAGCGCCCGGCAATCACCCCCACCGCACCTTGGTCCAAATACGGTTGTATCGCGTCGGGGGTGACCGCGCCCGAGGCAAAAATCGTGCTGTCGCGCCCCACATGGCCCAGGCCGAAGACGATCTTGGTGCAGGTTTGCAGCAGTTCGAGCTGCGGGATCAACGCAGGCTCTTTGTAGAGCAACTCGCGGATCTCGGCGCGCGACACCAGCGCAGGCGCATGCAGGTTGATACAGCGTGCGCCAAAACGGTCGGCGATGTTGGAGGTGCACAGCTCGGGTGAGAACTCGAAGGTGGCCAGCATGCTGCCGGTGATCTGGATCACCGACAGGCCGGGCACGCGTTGTGGTGAGATTGCCTGTGATAGCGCCAGCACCGTGCGGCCCCAGGAGACACCCAGCATGTCGCCGGTTTTCACCAGGCTGGACAACAGCTGCGCTCCGGCCTCACCCAGGCGCACCTCGGCCGGGCGGCGGCCCTGGTCGTCGGGGATGACGATACAACGCTCCAGCCCATAGTGCTGGCTCAGGCGCTGGGCCAGCCGCATGGCGGTGTAGTGTTCACTGTCCAGGGTGATCTTGACCACGCCCAGGCGGCGGGCTTCATGCAGGTAATTGATGACCGAGGCGCGCGACACCCCGAGCACCTCGGCAATGTCGCTTTGTGTCAGCTGGTCTTCGTAATACAGCCAGGCGGCCGACAACAAGGGGTCCAGGTTGGGGGCATTGGTACCGGCCACCCCTTTGCCACTTTGGGCTGGTTTGGGCGTTTTGGATGTACTCATGTGGGGGTCCTTTGTGGCGCGACCAGTGAGGGGGAGATCGGCAGGGTCCGGACATCAGTTCGGACAAATGAAATGGGCTGATAACATATGTCAGTGAGACATTTGTTAAAAATCAGCGACTTATGTTACTTGTTTTTTGAAAGCTTGTATGAACAGTTTGTGGAGTGATGTCGACGCGGCGGCCTATGTTGAGAAATATGCCACACACGCGGTGCCGGCCGCCTTGGCCTTGCGCACCTATTCGGCGCGTTTGTTGGGTGCCAATCCCAAACTGGTCTTGCATGGCGGTGGCAACACCTCGGTCAAGCTGACGATGACAGACGTGCTGGGTCAACCGGTGCGGGTGCTGTGTGTCAAGGGCAGCGGCTGGGACCTGGCCAGCATTGAGCCGGCCGGTCACCCGGCGGTGCGCATGGACAGCCTGCACCAGCTGCGCCAGCTTGATCGTTTGTCTGACGAAGACATGGTCAACGCCTTGCGCACCAACTTGCTCGACAGCAGTGCACCCACCCCTTCGGTGGAGGCCTTGTTGCATGCTTATGTGCCCTACACCTTCATCGACCACACCCACGCGGTGGCCGCTCTGGTGATTGCCGACCAGCCCGACAGCGAGGCCTTGTGCCACGAGATTTATGGCGACGAACTGATCTGGATCCCGTATGTGATGCCGGGTTTTGCACTGGCCCAGGTGGTGGCCCGTGCCTGTGAGGCCCGCCCCGACGCCAAAGGTCTGCTGCTGGCCAAACACGGCCTGTTCAGTTTTGGCGACAGCGCCCGCCAGTCCTACGAACGCATGATCGACTTTGTGAGCCGCGCTGAAACCTTCATTGACGCGCGCAAGGCCAGCCGAGGGAGTACTTCGGCACCAGTCGGCGCCGTGGTGTCGGCCCCATTGGCCGCCATGGCCGATGTGGCACCGTATCTGCGCGCGGCGCTGGCCGCTATCGCACCAGCCAACGGCCCGCAGCACTGGCTGCTGGATCTGCGCACCGATGCGCTGGCGCTGGACTTTGCCAACGGGCTGGGGCAGACCGAGGTGGCCCAGCGTGGTGTGGCCACGCCTGACCATGTGATTCGTATGAAAAACCGCCCGCTGGTGCTGCAGGCCCCGTTGGCGGGCCAGCTGGATAACTGGGTCCGCGACACCCAGGCCCGCCTGGCCAGCTATGTCAGCGACTACCACGCTTATTTTGAGCAAAACAACACCCGCGTGGGCGGCCACAAAACCGTGCTCGACCCCTTGCCACGTGTCGTTGTCATCCCCCAACTGGGGATGGTGGCCGTTGGCAAAACCGCCGCTGAGGCTGCTGTGAACGCCGATGTGATGGCCTCTTGGATGGAGGTGGTCACCGAGGCACAGGCCTGTGGCCACTACGAGCCGGTGTCGCCCGCCGATGCGTTTGACCTCGAATACTGGTCGCTGGAGCAAGCCAAACTGGGCAAAACGGCGGCCAAGCCACTGCAAGGCCGGGTGGTGGTGGTCACCGGTGCTGGCAGTGGCATTGGTGCGGCCACCGCGCGTGCTTTTGCCGCACAAGGGGCCGAGGTGGCTTTGCTCGATGTGGACAGTGCAGCCGTCCAGGGTGTTGCCAAAAACATGGGACGTTTTGCCCTGCCGGTGTGTTGTGATGTGACCGATGCCGAGTCGGTGCGTTTAGCCTTTGCGGCGGTGCTGCAGCGTTTTGGCGGGGTCGACATTCTGGTCTCCAACGCGGGGGTGGCGTTGGGCGGTGGCATGCTGAACCTGCCTGTGGACGCCTTGCGCCAGAGTTTTGAGGTGAATTTTTTCGCCCACCAGCTGGTGGCGCAAGCGGCGGTGGGCATCCTGCAAAAGCAGCGCCTGGGTGGGGTGTTGTTGTTCAATGTGTCCAAGCAGGCAGTCAACCCTGGCCCTGATTTTGGTGCCTATGGCACCTCCAAGGCGGCTTTGCTGGCCCTGGTGCGGCAGTACGCACTGGAGCATGGCAAGGACGGCATCCGCGTCAACGCGGTGAATGCCGACCGCATCCGCTCCGGCCTGCTCAACGACCAGACCATCACCGCCCGCGCCAAGGCACGTGGACTGAGTGAGGCAGACTACATGGGCGGCAACCTGCTGGGCCAGGAAGTCACCGCACAGGACGTGGCCGATGCGTTTGTGTTGTCGGTCCAGTTGAAGAAAACCACCGGCAATATCATCACGGTGGACGGTGGCAACGTGGCGGCCATGTTGCGGTAAGAACGTCTGGCACCACACACCATGGATTTCAAGACCCTCAACACAAGTACCCTGGCGAATTACCTGCGCACCGTGCCGTCCGTCACCGCCTTGCTGGGCGACATGGACGCGCTGGACATCGTCGAGGTCGGTGACGGCAACCTGAACTACGTCTATTTTGTGAGCAGCCGGGCCAATCCCAGAGACAGTCTGGTGGTCAAACAGGCCTTACCCTACATGCGCCTGGTGGGAGAGTCCTGGCCACTTACCCGGCACCGTTCTGACCGCGAGGCGCATGCCCTGCGGCAGTTTGGCGCCTTGTGCCCGCAGCATGTGCCCCAGGTGCTGCACTTTGACAGTGAGCAGTCGCTGATCATCATGCAGCGCCTGAGTGATCACCTGATTCTGCGCAAGGGCCTGATCCAGGGCCTGCGTTACCCCAAGCTGGCTGAGCACCTGTCCACCTACCTGGCGCAGACGCTGTTCCATGGTTCGGACCTGTTCCTGAGTGCTGCCGCCAAAAAGCAGGCGGCCGCTGCCACCACCAACAGCGAGCTGAGCAAAATCACCGAAGACCTGGTGTTCACCTGCCCTTTTGAAGACCACGCCAGCAACGCCTACAGCCCGGCGCTGCCACGCACCGAGATCGAGCGGCTGCACAACAACCCGGCGCTCAGGGTGGCTGCCGCGCAGATGAAGTGGGCCTTCATGAACCAGACCGAAACCTTGTTGCATGGCGACTTGCACACCGGCTCGGTCATGGTGAACCAGACCGACACCTATGTGATCGACCCCGAATTTGCCTGTTATGGCCCTTTCGGTTTTGACGTGGGCCTGCTGCTGGCCAACTTCTTCACCGCCTACTACGCCCAGGACTGGCAACGCCCGCAGGCCGGGGAAGACCCCGCGCCCTACCAGGACTGGCTGCTGGCACAGGCATCCAGCATCTGGTGTGGTTTCTCTGACAAGTTCCTGGCCTTGTGGGTTGCGCATGAGGCGCCCACGACCCAGAGTTTCATGGGGGATGCGCGTGATGCGGACAGTCTGGCGCGGTTTCGCACCAGTGTGATGCGGCAGATCTTCAGCGACACACTGGGTTTTGCCGGTTGCGAGTTGATCCGCCGCACCCTGGGCCTGGCCAAGGTGGCCGAGGTGGCCAGCATTCCCGACACCCAGGCCCGTGCAGCCATCGAGTTGCGCTGCCTGCGCCTGGGCGAGGCGCTGCTGCTGCAGCGCCACCATATCATTGACATGAACCAGGTGTTGGACCTGGCCCGATAGACACGACGATCTTTTCCATGAAAGTACAAGGACAAGCCTGGCGCACGGTTTGGCTCAACCCCGACCACAGTGTGGGTGTGATTGACCAGCGTTTTTTACCACACGAACTCAAAACCGCCTGCCTGCGTGAGGTGGCTGACGTCGAACAAGCGATCCGCGAGATGTGGATTCGCGGTGCCCCGCTGATTGGTGTGGTGGCCGCCTACGGCATGGCGGTGGCCATGCGCCAGGACAGCAGTGATGCAGGGCTGTTCAGTGCCAAAAAAACCTTGCTGGCCACCCGCCCTACCGCCGTCAACCTGCGCTGGGCGCTGAGCCGCATGCTGACGGGGCTGTTGCCGCTGCCGCGTGAACAACGGGCAGACGCCGCCTATGCCCTGGCCGCCCAGATGGCCGACGAAGACGTGGCCATCAACCAGCAGCTGGGGCAGCATGGGCTGGCCTTGATTCGCACCCTGGCACAACAGCGCCCGGGCCAGCGCATCAATATCTTGACCCACTGCAATGCGGGCTGGCTGGCCACGGTGGACTGGGGCACCGCCACCTCACCGATTTACCAGGCTTTCAACGAAGGCATCGATGTGCATGTCTGGGTCGACGAAACCCGACCGCGCAACCAGGGCGCCTCACTCACCGCCTGGGAGCTGGGCCAGCACGGTGTGCCGCACACCCTGATTGTCGACAACGCCGGTGGTCACCTGATGCAGCACGGTCTGGTGGACATGTGTATTGTGGGCACCGACCGCGTCACCGCGCGCGGGGACGTGTGCAACAAGATCGGCACCTACCTGAAAGCGCTGGCCGCGTTTGACAACCAGGTGCCGTTTTATGTGGCCATGCCGTCCTCGACACTGGACCTGACGGTGCACGACGGTCTGCGCGAGATCCCGATCGAGAACCGCGAGGGTGAGGAAATCTCGCACCTGTCGGGCTGGCATGCCGACGGTTACCTCAGCACGGTGCGGATTTGCCCGAGCAACACCGCCACCAGCACCAACCCCGGCTTTGATGTGACACCCGCGCGCCTGGTCACCGCACTCATCACCGAGCGTGGCCTGTGTGCGGCACATCCGCAGGCGATCCAGGCGATGTTTGCCTCCGTTGGCTGAGCGCCAGGGTCGGGCGGATGATGCATCAAAATGGCTTCAGGCCCTTGTATTAAAAGGGCTTGAAGCTACAAATACCAGAGTATTTCGGGGCTGTATGGCGGGACCGGGTGAGTGTTCATCCATCACCCTGTGGCCTAGGTTCTGAATGTGAAGCTGGGTTCACCGGTGTCGGGTGAGAGCTTGTGCAACTGGCGCAGCTGCCGCAGTTCGGTCAGCAAGAGTTGGCTCAGATCGGCCATCTCTGCGAGTTTCTGCGCGGTCTGCTGGGCGTTGCGCTCGCTGCGCTGCTCGTAGAGGGCATCGGCGCGTTCGTGCAGTGTCTGGTGCAAGGCCTCCAGACGGGCAAACCCCGGGTACTGTTCGAGCTTGAGGCGGGTGCTGGATTTGTTGAGCCAGACCGAGAATCGGCAGCACGGGCCATCCACCACCGGCGCCGGACGTTGTGAACGGGTGGCCAGACTCATCACTTCCTTGAACCAGGCGCGGTGTTCGGTTTCGGCCAGCAGCATCGCGATGCCGCGTGAGCCCACCGACTCGGACTCGGCCCAGCTGCTGGGCACAGACCACTGCGCCAGCCAGCCTGGCACCTGGGTGGCGGGCATCGGTTTGGCAATCGCATAACCCTGGCCAAACTCGCAGCCAAATTCGATCAGGGCACACCCATGGGCCACGGTCTCCACGCCTTCGGCCAGGGCGATGCGGTCAAAGTTGCGTGCCAGCCCCAGCACGCTGTTGACGATGGAGGCGTCCTCCACATCGTCGAGCATGCCACGCACAAAACTCTGGTCAATCTTCAGGGTGTGTGCGGTCAGCTGTTTCAGGAAGGTCAGCGAGGAATAACCGGTGCCAAAGTCGTCCAGCGCACACGACAAGCCCATGCCTTGCAGTCGGGCGATCAGCGCCGAGACCTGGGTGATGTTGCCCAAAGCGCCGGTTTCCAGGATCTCCAGCTCCAGCTGCTGGGGCTGGAGGCTGGGTTGCTGGTCCAGCTGCCACTGCAGCCGGTCGGCAAATTCGGGGTCCAGCAGCTGCTGGGCGTCGATGTTGACACTGACCGAGGTGTGGATCCCCTGGGCCTGCCAGCTGGCCAGCTGCGCCAGCGCGGTTTCGATCACCCAGTCGCCCAGTTTCACCGCCATCGGGTGTTGCTCCAGCAGGCCGATGAAGGCGTAGGGCGGCAGCAAACCCAGCTCAGGGTGCTGCCAGCGGATCAGGGCCTCAAAACCGACCACCTCACCGGTGTGTAGTCGTACTTTGGGCTGGTAAAACAACACAAACTCGCGGCGCAACAGGGCTTGGCCGACCTCGTCGATGCGGGTCAGGCGGGTGCGGGTGATCTCGTCCTTGACCGGGTCAAAGTGGTGATAGCGATTTTTGCCGGCCTGTTTGGCCAGGTACATCGCCTGGCTGGCTTGGCGCAACAGCTGCTCGGCATCGATCTGGTCATTCGGGCTCAGCTGCGCGATGCCGATGCTGGCCGTCAGGGACAGCGTCTGTACCTGGTCGGTCACCTGCATCGGCTGCGCCAGCAGCAGCAGCAGCTGGTCCACCAGACGCAGGCAGTCGTCGGGCTGCGCCAGGTGGCTGAACATCACCGCAAACTCGTCACCACCGATGTGGGCCAGCAGCTGCTGGCTTTGCAAGGTGCTGGAGAGCCGGTGGCTCACCGCCAGGATCAGTTGGTTGCCAATTTCGGGCCCATACGACAGGTTCAGCGCGGCAAAATTGTCCAGATCGATGTAGGCCACGGCCAACTGCTGTGGTGTGCTGTGTTCGGCCATGCTGGCGGCCAGCAGTTCTACAAACAGCTTGCGGTTGGGCAGGCCGGTCAGCGCGTCGTGGTGGGTGATGCAGTCGATCTGTTCGTGGTGGTTCTTTTGTTCACTGATGTCGATGGTGATGCCCGACAGCAGCAGCGGCTGGCCGGTCTCGTCGCGCTGCATCACCCGTCCCAGGGTACGGCACCAGACCCAATGGCCGTCTTTGTGGCACATGCGCAACTCCAGCTCGTAGCTGGGGGACTCGCCGCTCAGGTGTTGGGCCATCAGGCGTTGCTGGCGCGCTTTGTCGTCCGGATGGATCCACGAGATGTACAAGCCGTACGGGCCTTGCCGGTGTTTGAGACCGGGGTAACCCAGCATCGCCGAGCTGCGTTCGTTGAAACGGATGACATCGGTGCGCAGGTCCCATTCCCAGGTGCCGGCCTGCGCGGCGTCCACCGCGTTTTGCAGCTGCAGGCGTTCGGCCTCCAGGGCGGCGGTGATGGTCTGGCGTTCGGTGATGTCGTGGGCCACACCCAACACCCCCTGCAACAGGCCGTGGGCATCACGCAGCGGCACCTTGGTGGTTTCCATCAGCGAGCGCTTGCCGCTGATCGGGTGGGTGACCCATTCCTCGTAGACCAGCGGCTGCTGTGAGGCGCTGGCCATCTGGTCCCGCGCCTGGAAGGCAGCGGCGAGTTCCGGGGTGAACAACTCGTGGTCGGTTTTGCCAAGAATGGCCGACTTCTCCAGCCCGAGAAAGTGTTCAAAAGCGGTGTTGCACGACAGGTGAACACCGTTCACATCCTTGAACCAGACCTGATCGGGCAGGGTGTCCACCAGGGTCTGCAAATGGGTTTCGCTGGCGGTGAGTGCCGACTCGGCCCGGTGCCGGTCGGTCACATCGGTGAAGATGGCCAGGATGTTGCTGCGCCCAGCCAGGGTCATCGGCAGGCGCTCGATTTCGGCCATGAAGCGGCTGCCGTCCTTGCGCTGCGTGGTGATCACGCGCGGGGCTTTGGTGATGCCCTGCAGCATCGCCTCAAAGTCGGCGTCTATCTCCGGCAAGGCCTCGGCAGGATGGATGTCCACCAGACCCATGCCCATCAGTTCCTCGAGCGGGTAACCCAGCAGCTGGCAAAACCAGGCGTTGGCAAACACAAAACGGCGGGTCACGGCGTCAGCCACCACCAGCCCGGTGGGGGCATGGTCGATCACGCTGCGCAGGGTCTGTTCCAGCGGCGACATCGAAGCCGATGCCCGTCCGGCCGGGCCGTTGAGCAAAAACCGCCAGCGTTGCTGGCTGCTGCTCAGCGCACCTTCCAGCTGTTGGCGGGCCACTTTCTCCTGCATCAGTGACAAGGCCTGGGCCGACACCGTGCGGTACATCGCCAACACACCCTGCAGCAGCACCGGCGTGGCCCCGGACCTCGTGGCCTGCGCCTGCTGGTGTGCCTGCGCCAGGCTGAGTCCGGCCTTGACGCCGAGCACCACCTGCGCCAGGTGTTTGTCGTGTTCCAGAATATGCACCGCCAGCCACTCGGTCAGGTAGGCAAACAGCTCGTCCATCAGCTCGGGCAAGGGCGCCTGGGCAGCCTGCAGCTTGACCACCTGGGCCACAAAACGCTGGTGTTCGCGCACATGCTCGTCCAAGGCGGCATGGCCTGCGAGTGTGGTCCGCCAGATGCCTTCTTCGGTGCGGAAATGGCTGTCGGCGTAGTCGGTCAATTCGGCCAGGCTGGTGTTGAGGTCAATTGCGCTGGCGCCTTGGACATGTTGCTGCGCCAGCCGGTTGATCAGCCGCACCAGCACCTGATGCTGCTCATCGATCAGGGCAATGCCTGTGTCCAGGTGGCTGTTCCAGGGGAAGATCTCAAACATCGTCTGGTTCAGCATCAGCTGTTGCGGGTGAAAAAGACCAGGCTCATCACCAGACCGGTCACGATCACACCCCAACGTACCGCCTGCGCTGGCAAACGTCTGGCCCAGCGCGCCCCGAGAAAACCGCCCACCGTGGCGGCCACCATCATCAGCAGGCCTTCGCGCCAGGCAATCGCACCGGCCAGCACAAAGGCCGCCACCGACAACCAGGACAACACCAGCGAATTCAGGTTTTTGAGCGCATTGGCGGTGTGGATGTGGGACTCACCGGTGACGGCGTACAAGGCCATCAGCAAAATACCCAGGCCACCGTTGAAATAACCCCCGTAAATGGCCACCAGCAGCAGACCGGGCTCGCGCCAGCGGTCCAGGTCGAGGGTGCTGCGCTGGGCCCGACGCGCCAGGCTCGGCCCCGCAGCAAACAGCGCGGTGGCGAACAACAGCAGCCAGGGCACGATCACCGAGAACACTTTGGCCGGTGTCACCAGCAGCAAACAGGCACCGGCCACACCACCCAGCGCCGCAATGGCCATTTCACGCTGCAGGCGCCGTGGTGGCACACGGCGCAGTTCGTCCCGGAAACCCAGGGTGCTGCCGAGGTAACCCGGGCTTACCGCGAGGGCACTGGTGGCGTTGGCCATGATCGGCGGCACGCCGGCAAACACCAGCGCGGGCAGGGTCAGGAAGCTGCCGCCGCCGGCCACGGCGTTGAGCACACCGGCCGCAAAAGCAGCGCCAGCCAGCAGCAAGGGGAGGGTCCAGACGTCCAACAACATCCCGCCATTGTCACCCGCTTGGGCACCCTTTTTGTGCGTGGTTTGGGGGTTTCAGCGCAAGTTGATCACTCAGGCGGGTACCGCAAAGCGCTGGTTCAGGTAGCCGATGATCACGGCGGAGTCCTGGATCCACTGCACCTGGCCGTTGGCATCGGTGACCTGCAGGCAGGGCACCTGGTCGCGCCCGCTGCCTTGTACCAGCTCGGCTTTGTGGCGGGCGTCATGCTGGGCGTCACGCTTCTCGATGGGCAGCGCCAGCCGGTGCATCTCTTGACGCACCTTGAGGCAAAACGGACAGGTTTTGAACTGGTAGAGCGCCAGGCTGCGGCAGTCCTGGTCCACCTGAGCCTGCAATGCGGGCGCGCGCTGTACCGCTTGGGGGCGGCTGAGCCGCTCCCACAGCAGCATGAAAGGGCCCAGGGCAATGCGCAGGCTGCGGAAAAAGAGTCGGATCAGAGGTTTCATCAAACAAGGAGGTGGCTGTCGTTGGATCATACGGCACGCGCTTGGGCCTGGCTTTACCTGCGCTTTACATGGCGCTAACCACTGCTTACAAACGCTGCCTAAACTGGAAGCAGATTTCCCAAGGAGCCACGCCATGACTGCGCAAACCACACCCGGTGGCCTTTTGCCGCAAACCCCCGAGATACCGACGGACCAGCTGCTGGTCGAGGTCTACGCCCAAGCCGCACCTGCGGTGCAATCGGGCATGCTCTCCAAACTGGTGGGCAAGGTGTACCAGAGTGCTGCTCCGGACGAGCGTTCCGTGTTGGTGCGCCAGCTGATGCAGCCGCTGGGTATCCTGTCCTTGCTGGCGGTGGCCAACGGGGTGTTTGCCAAACTGCGGCTGCAGGGTGGGCTCTCTGGCTGGTCGACCCGGCTTGACGAGGTGCAGGTGGACGATGTGGTGGAACTGGCCAGTTTTGTGCAACAGGTCAGTGGGCAGGCGATGCATAGCCTGGCCCAGTGGCTCAGTGCCTCACCGGTGCTGCTGAGCTCTGCCGCTGCGGTGATGCTGGTCAAGCTGCTGCTGGACCGCGCTACGCCAGGGCAGGAGGCTGAGCCGCAGCTCTGAAGATATAAGTCAAATCAGCCGTTAGCCCTTTTATAGCAAGGGCTGACAGCTCTTAAAACTATAGTTCAAAAATTTTCCCCGGGTTCAGGATGTTGTCCGGGTCCAGCGCGGTTTTGATGGCGCGCATCATGGCCACCGCGCCAACACCGGTTTCTTCGAGCAAAAAGCCTTTTTTGTGCAGGCCCACACCGTGTTCACCGGTGCAGGTGCCACCCAGGGCCAGCGCCCGGCGCACCAGCTGGTGGTTGAGCTGTTCGGCCGTAGCCCGCTCTTCGGGGCTGTTGGGGTCGATCAGGTAGCCCATGTGGAAGTTGCCATCACCGACGTGGCCCACCATGAAGTACGGGATGCCGCTGGCCTGCGTCTCCAGCACCGAGTCCAGCAAGGCGTCGGCCAGCCGCGAGATCGGCACACAGGCGTCGGTCGAGATGACTTTGCAGCCCGGGCGCGATTGCACCCCGGCAAAGTAGGCGTTGTGCCGTGCCGTCCAGAGCCGGGTGCGCTCCTCCGGGGTGTGCGCCCATTCAAAGGTGTCGCCGCCAAATTCGGCGGCGATGGCCTGCACGGTTTCCACCTGCTCCTGCACCCCGGCTGGTGAGCCGTGGAACTCCATCAGCAGCAAGGCACTCTCGGGCAGACTCAGTTTGGAATGGGTGTTGACCATGCGCACGGTGACGGCATCCAGCAGCTCACAACGCGCAATCGGCACCCCCATCTGGATGATCTGGATGGTGGCATTGACGGCCTCGGCCAGGCTGGCAAAACTGCAGGTGGCGGCCATCACCGCCTCGGGCAGCGGGTAGAGCTTGAGCGTGATCTCGGTCAGGATGCCCAGCGTGCCCTCGCTGCCCACCATCAGGCGTGTCAGGTCGTAACCGGCGCTGCTTTTTTTGGCACGGGTGCCGGTGTGGATCAGCTCGCCACTGGCGGTGACCACGTCGAGCGCCAGCACGTTCTCACGCATGGTGCCGTAACGCACGGCGTTGGTGCCACTGGCACGGGTCGCGCACATGCCGCCGATGCTGGCGTCGGCACCGGGGTCAATCGGGAAAAACAGGCCGGTGGATTTGACGGCTTCGTTCAGCGCCTTGCGCGTCACGCCGGGCTGCACCGTCACCGTCAGGTCTTCGGCGTGGATGGCCAGCACCTGGTTCATGCGGCCCACATCGATGCTGATGCCGCCTTGCACCGCCAGCAGATGCCCCTCCACCGACGAGCCTGCGCCAAACGGGATCACCGGCACCTTGTATTGCGCGGCCAGCTTCACCGCGTCACTCACATCCTGGGCCGATTCGGCAAACACCACCGCGTCGGGCGGTGGCACGCTGAAAGAGGATTCGTCGCGCCCGTGCTGTTCACGCACCACCTGGGCCAGTGACAGCTGTTTGCCAAAGCGCTGGCTCAAGGCCTCGATCAGGGCAGGGGGTACCGGGCGGGTTTGGACAACTGGGCGCAGGGGCTCGCTCGTCAGGGATACGTTCATGGGGTCTCCGTGGTGGAGGGCGATTATCGGCAATCGCCGCTGCATGCTGCGTGGGTGACAATCCAGCCGCAGCCGTTGGGCGCTGTTTTTTTCCGGATGTCAAAGGTCTTGTCCCCATGGAGATGCAACACGCCCTGGCCCAGGAGTGGGCCACCCTGCAAAACCACCACGAAGCGCAGGAGCGCAACGCCTTGGGTCTCAAGCTGCTGGCCTTGCTGCTGGTGGCGGGTAGCTGGATGACCGGGCTGGAGCCGCTGCTGGCGGCGGCCCTGGTGCTGGTTTTGTGGTTGCAGGAAGCCATTTTGAAAACCTGGCAACACCGGCTGGCCGAGCGGCTGCTGGTGATCGAGAGGCTGTTCACACGGGGCCCGCAGGGCGCCGAGGCACCGTTTCAGCTGCATACGCAGTGGTTGGCCCAACGCCCTGGTCTGGGCGGCCTGCTGGCCGAATATGGCCGCAGCGCTCTGCGCCCGACGGTGGCCTTCCCGTATGCCGTGCTGTGTTTGCTGGTGCTGTTGGTGTAAGGCTTTTGCACTGCTGGCGCTAGGGCCATTGGTCAGGTCCTGTGCTGCCGGGGCCCTGCTCCAGGATAATCGATAGCTATTTTTATCATAGCAAGGTAGCCATCATGGGCCAGAGACTCACTCAAATCGCCACCCGCACAGGTGACAACGGCAGCACCGGCCTGGGCGACAACACCCGCGTGTCCAAAAACAGTTTGCGCATCCACGCCATGGGTGACGTGGACGAGCTCAACTCCCACATCGGCCTGCTGCTGTGTGAGCCGATGCCAGACGCGGTGCGTGAGCTGCTGGTCAGCATCCAGCACCAGCTCTTTAACCTGGGCGGTGAGTTGTCGATCCCCGGTTATGAGTTGCTCAAGCTCGATGCGGTGCTGGCGCTCGAAGAAGCCCTGGCCCATTTCAACGCGCAGCTGCCCACACTGCAGGAGTTCATCCTGCCCGCCGGCAGCCGTGCCGCTGCGCAGGCGCATGTGTGCCGCACCGTGGCGCGCCGGGCCGAACGTGTGGTGGTGGCGCTGGCCAACCAGGACGCCCTCAAACCCACACCACAGCAGTACCTCAACCGCCTGTCCGACCTGATGTTTGTGCTGGCGCGGGTGCTCAACCGCTACCGACCGGAAGGCGGCGTGGGTGACGACGTTTATTGGCGCAGTGAACGCCTGAAACAGTCCACAGCGGACTGATCCTCACGCCATCTTTACCAGAACTTTGCAGGGCACTTTACATGCCCGACATCCCTGACATAAGCCTGATTTATCATGGCTTATGAACTTTTTGCGCCCGTCTCTCCTCACCTCCAGCACCCTGTCCGCGCTGGCTGTTCTGGCCCTTGTGGGCTGTTCTGACAAAGCCGCTGTTCCCGCTTCCGCCACCGCCGCACCGGCGGCCAGCGCCCCGGCGGGCACACCCGCCCCTGCTGCCAGTGCCGCAGCGCCACCAGTGTCTGTGAGTGTGGTACACGCCGCGCAGCGCGACATGGCGGTCAAGCTCAACGCCACCGGCACGGTGGTGCCACTGACCAGTGTGGATGTCCGCTCCCAGGTCACCAGCACTATCCGGCAAGTGCATTTCAAGGAAGGCCAATTCGTCAAGGCAGGGCAATTGTTGTTCACGCTGGATGCCCGCACCGATGAGGCCAACGCCGCCAAGGCACGTGCCCAGCTGGCCAAAGATCAGGCGAGCCTGGCGGAAGCCCGGCGCCAGTGGGAACGTGCCAAGCAGCTGCTGGCACAGAACTTTGTCTCGCAGGGTGCGGTAGATACCGCCCAGGCCCAGGTGGACACCTGGATCGCCACCGTGGCCGCTGACCAGGCGGCCATTGCGGCCAGCAACGTGGCCTTGTCTTATGCCCGCATCACCGCACCCAACAGCGGGCGCGCCGGTGCGGTCAATGTGTTTGCGGGCAGTGCGGTGCTGGCCAACCAGACCGCGTTGGTCACCATCACCCAGCTCGACCCGATCGGTGTGGCTTTCAGCATCTCGCAACGCGACTTGTCCAACGCCTTGACGGCGCTTCAGGGCGGTGGTGCCAAGGTGACGGCCACGCTGGCCGACGGCGGTGGCAGCTTTGAGGGGCGGCTGCAGTTTCTGGACAACCTGGTGGACGCCAACTCCGGCACGGTCAAGGCCAAGGCGGTGTTTGCCAACCCGGCCAGCAAACTCTGGCCGGGCGCTTTTGTCGAGGTGCAGCAAACCGTCACCACTCTGAAAGACGCGGTGGTGTTGCCACAGGCCAGCATCATCCAGGGCCCGCGCGGGACCATCGTGTATGTGATCGAAAACGGTGTGGCGCAGCCGCGCCCGGTCAAGCTCTTGCATGCCGAGGGCGGTGAGGCGGCGGTCAGTGGTGTGCAGCCCGGTGAAGCCGTGGCCATGGATGGCCGCCAGAACCTGCGGCCCCAGGCCCGGGTGGTGGTGCGTGCGCCCGCCGCTGCGGCCTCGGGGGCGGGCAAAGGCCAGGGCAAGGGCGGCGGCAACAGCGCCCCGGCCAAGACGGCGAGCCAGCCATGAACCTGTCGGAGTTGTTCATTCGCCGTCCGGTGATGACGGTGTTGTTGAATCTGGCCATTGTGCTGGCCGGGGTCATCGCGTTCAGAAGCATCCCGATTGCCGCGCTGCCCAGTTACGACACCCCGGTGATCAGTGTCAGTGCCAGCCTGCCGGGCGCCAGTCCCGAGACCATGGCGATCTCGGTGGCCTTGCCATTGGAGAAACAGTTCCAGACGGTGCCGGGCTTGACCACCATCAGCTCCACCAGCACCTTGGGCAGCACCTCGCTCACGCTTGAATTTGACGAGAGCCGCAACATCGACGCGGCGGCGGTGGATGTGCAGGCGGCGCTGCTGCGGGCGCAGCGTGCCCTGCCGGTCGAGATGACCACCTTGCCCTCGTACCGCAAGGTGAATCCGGCCGATGCACCAGTGCTGCTGATTTCCTTGCAATCCCCATCTCTGGCACCGGCGGATTTACAGGACTATGCCGAACATCTGATCACCCCCACGCTGGCGACCCTGCCTGGTGTGGCGCAGGTGAATATTTTTGGCGCCAAACGTTACGCGGTGCGGGTGCGGGTGCAGCCCGATGCGCTGGCGGCGCGCAACCTCGGCCTGGATGAACTCAGTGCGGCACTCAAGGCGGCCAACGTCAACACCCCGGTGGGTACCCTGGAAGGTCCGCGCCAGACCCTGGTGTTGCAGGCCAACAAACAACTCAAAAACGCCGCCGAATTCGGTGAACTGATCATCAGCACACGCGGCGGCAACCCGGTGCGGCTCAAGGACGTGGCCAGTGTCGAAGACAGCCTGGAAAGCCTGAAAAGCTGGGCCACCTTCAACGGTGAACCAACCACCACCCTGGCGGTGCAGCGCCAGCCTGGTGCCAACACGGTGCAGGTGGTGGATGCGGTGCGTGCGGCCTTGCCGGCCTTGCAGGCGCAGCTGCCCCAGTCGGTGACGCTCACCCCCATCAACGACCGCTCCTTGTCGGTGCGTGAGGCCTTGCACGATGTGACGCTGACCCTGCTGGGCACGATTGTGCTGGTGGTGCTGGTGATCTTTTTGTTCCTGCGCCGTTTTGTCGCCACGGTGATCCCGGCGCTGTCCTTGCCGGTGTCGCTGATTGGTGCGGTGTCGCTGTTGTGGGGTCTGTCCTACAGCCTGGACAACATCTCGCTGCTGGGCCTGACCCTGGCGGTGGGCCTGGTGGTGGACGACGCGATTGTGGTGCTCGAGAACATCATCCGCCACGTCGAGCGGGGTGAGAACCCGTTCCAGGCCGCGCTGCGCGGCGCACGCGAGGTGGGTTTCACCATCATCTCGATCTCGGTCTCGCTGATTGCGGTGTTCATCCCGATCTTTTTCATGCCCGGGGTGATTGGTCTCTTGTTCCACGAGTTTGCGGTGGTGGTGGGCCTGTCGATTGTGGTGTCGGCTTTTGTCTCGCTGACCTTGGTGCCGATGCTGGCCAGCCGTTTCCTGAGTGATGAGGCGCACAAAAAGCCGCCTGGCGCGCTGGTGCGGCTGTTTGAGCGGGGGTTTGACCAGATGCTGGCGTTTTACACCCGCTGGCTGGACCGCGCGCTGGCGCACCGGGTGCTGGTGCTGGGTGTGGCCACGGCCACCATCGTGGCCACCGTGGTCTTGGCAACGCTCATTCCCAAGGGCTTTTTCCCCGAGGAAGACCTGGGCCAGATGTCAGTCAGCACCGAGGCCGGTGAAGACACCTCGTTCACCGCGATGGTGCAGCTGCAGGAGCGTGTGGCCGAGATCATCCGCCAGGATCCGGCGGTGGCGGCGGTCAGCTCCTTCAACGGTGGCAGCGGCGCCCAAAACACCGGTCGCATGTTCATCACGCTCAAACCGCTGGGCCAGCGCCCGCCGATGAAACAGGTGGTGGAAGGGCTGCGCAAAAAAGTCAACGCGGTGCCCGGCATCAGGATCTTCATCCGGCCCACACAGAATCTGCAGCTGGGCGGTCGCCCGAGCAAGGCGCAGTTCCAGTACATCCTGCAAAGTGTGCGCGCCGACGAGCTCAACGACTGGGCCAGCAAGCTGCAGGACCGCCTGCGCAACGACCCGATGTTCCGCGACGTGACCAGCGACGCGCAGTTGCGTGCGCTGCAGGCCCAGCTCAAAATCGACCGCGACCGCGCCAATGCGCTGGGGGTGTCGATGGAGTCGGTGCGCAGCGCGCTTTACAGCGCGTTTGGGGAACGCCAGGTCTCCACCATCTACCTGCCGACCGATACCTACCAGGTGATTCTGGAGGTGACGCCTGAGGACAAACAGGATGAGAGCGCGATTGCCAAGCTGTATGTGCGCTCTTCCACCGGCGCGTTGGTGCCGCTGTCGAGCTTCACCACCGTGGTGCGCACCGTGGGGCCAACCTCGATCAACCATGTGGGGCAATTGCAGGCGGTCACCGTGTCCTTCAACCTGGCCCCCGGTGTGGCGCTGGGCGATGCCACCGCAGGCATCGATGCCGCGCGTGAGGCGATTCAGATGCCGGCCTCGATCATCAGCAGTTACGGCGGTGATGCGGCTGTTTTCAAAAGCTCGCAGGGCAGCCAGCTGGTGCTGATTCTGGCCGCGCTGCTGGTGATCTACGTGCTGCTGGGGGTGCTGTATGAGAGTTACATCCACCCGATCACCATCCTGATGGGCCTGCCCTCCGCCGCCGTGGGGGCGCTGGCCACCTTGATGTTGTTTGGCCAGGACCTCACCTTGATTGCCACCATTGGCATCGTGCTCTTGATTGGCATTGTGAAGAAGAACGCCATCATGATGATCGACTTTGCGCTGGACGCCCAGCGTCACCAGGGCATGGACCCGGCGCATGCCATCCGCGAGGCTTGCATCCTGCGGTTCCGCCCGATCATGATGACCACCATGGCCGCGCTGATGGGGGCCTTGCCGATTGCGCTGGGCATTGGCGCCGGGGCCGAGCTGCGCCAGCCGCTGGGTCTGGCGGTGGTCGGTGGGCTGGTGTTTTCGCAGGCCATCACGCTGTTCATCACCCCGGTGATCTACCTGACGCTGGAGCGTTTCAGCGGCCGTGGCCCCGTGCTCACCCCCGAGGTGCCGCCTGAGCAAGACAAGGCGACCAGCGGTACGGCCTGAGTCGATGGCAGGGATTTTTCAAAAAGAATAGCTATTAGCCCTTATTTCAAAAGGGCTAGAAGCATAAAACACTTATAAGCCGTTGGCGCGACGCCGGTGCTGGCGTTCAGGCCAGTTCAGACCAGGCGGCGTCGGCTTGCCACGCTGCTGCCCAGGCCTGCAATTGCGCAGCAGGCATGGGCCGGGCAATGCCATAACCCTGGGCCAGCTCGCAGCCCAGTTGCAGCAGCGCCGTGCCATGCGCCACGGTCTCGACACCTTCGGCAATCACCTGGCGTTTGAAGGCCGCAGCCAGGCCAATCACACCTTGCAAAATGGCCAGGTCATCCGGGTCCTCCAGCATGTCACGCACAAAACTCTGGTCGATCTTGAGGATGTTGACATGCAGGCGTTTGAGGTAAGTGAGGGAGGAGTAGCCGGTGCCAAAGTCGTCCAGCGCAAACATCACACCAAAACGCGCACAGTCTTCGATGACCTGCGAGACCAGCGCCATGTCTGACAACGCACTGGTTTCCAGCACCTCGATCTGCAGATTGGCCGGGTTGACCTTGGGGTGTTTGGCCAGCAGGAACTGCAGGCGTTCCACAAAGTCGCCCTGTTGCAGCTGGCGTGCGCCCACGTTCACGCTGACCTGGCGCAGGTCCAGCCCGCTCTCGTGCCAGCGCTCGATCTGGGTCAAGGTGGTGTCAATCACCCATTCACCCACCGCCACGGCCAGCGGGTGGTCTTCGATCACCGGCAAAAACGCGGCGGGCGCCAACAGGCCTTTCTCTGGGTGTTGCCAGCGGATCAGCGCCTCCACCCCGACGACCTGGCCACGGCGCATGTTGACCTTGGGCTGGTAATACAAGACAAACTCATCCTGTGCCAGCGCCAGACGGATGCGTTCCAGGCTTTCGTGGTGGCCACGAATCGAGGTGTCCTGCGCGGCATCGAAGATGTGGTAGCGGTTTTTGCCTGCCACTTTGGCCTGGTACATGGCCTGGTCGGCCTGGCGCAGTAGCTGGTCCGCATCAATCTCCTGGGTCTGCGGGAAGAAGGTGACACCCAGGCTGGCCGAGGCCTGCAGCAGCAACTCGCCGAGATACACCGGTGCGGCCGCAGCCTCCAGCAAGCGGGTCAACATCGGCACGCAGTTGGTCAGGTTGTCCAGGTCACTGAGCACCGCGACAAACTCGTCACCCCCAATGCGCGCCAGCGTGTCCCCTTCGCGCAGGGCGTCCTTCATGGCTTTGGCCAGCGAGATCAGCAACTGGTCACCGACGCCGTGTCCATGACGGTCATTGATGTTCTTGAAACCGTCCAGGTCCAGGAACACCACCGCCAGCTGTTGCCCGCGCCGCTGGGCCTGCACCATTGCCAACTGCAAGCGGTCAGCCAGCAGCACACGGTTGGGCAGGTTGGTCAAGGCGTCAAAATGGGCGATGTGCTCCAGCTGGCTTTGCTGCAACTTGCGCTCGGTGATGTCGGTGAAGGTCACCACCACCTGCAACAGGGTTTGCTCGGCATCGCGCAGCGGGAAGGCGCTGCACAGCGCCCAATTTGGCGCTGGCTGACCGGCATGGTGCACGCCCACCACATAATTCTTGAGCGACTCCCCCGATGCCAGCACCCGGTTGACCGGGTAGTCCTGCGAGGACATGGGGGTGCCGTCTTCCTGCAGCAGTTGCCAGTCCTGCGCCTGGGCGGACCAGCCCGCTGTCGGATCCTGCGTCAGCCCGAACAGGCTGGCAGCTGTGGCGTTGGCATAGAGGATGGATCGGTCGGGGTGGTGCACCACCACGCCCGAGGACAGGTGGTCCAGCAGGGAGCGGTACCTTTGTTCACTGAGCCGCAGCGCCAGCTCGGCCTGGTAACTCTCGGTGACATCGCTGAAGACCAGCACCACCCCGACGATCACACCCGTGGCGTCACGGATCGGGGCGGCACTGTCGGCAATCTGGTATTCCTGCCCGTCGCGGGCCAGCAGCACGGTGTGGTTGGCCAGGTCCACCACATGGCCCCGTGCCATGACCAGTTGCACCGGGTCGGGCACTGTCAGGCGTGTTTCTGAGTTGACAATGCGGAACACCTCCGCCAGCGGCCGGTGGATGGCGTCGACCAGTGGCCACCCGGTGAGCTGCTCGGCCGTCGGGTTCATGCGGGTGATGCGCCCCGCCGGGTCGGTGGCGATGACAGCGTCCCCAATGGACCGCAAGGTGATGGCGAGGTTCTGTTCACTTTCCTGCAGTGCCTTTTGTGCCTGCACCCGCTCGTGCACGTCGTAGATGATGGAAAACAGCAGCTTGCGTCCCTGTGTTTCGATTGGTGTGGAATGGACCTCCACATCACGTATCTCCCCGGACGCCAGGCGATGTGAAAAAATGAAATAGTTGCGTTTGCCGTTCAAGACACTTTGTCTCTGCTCGGCGACCACTTCCGCAGGCAGGGTGTTGATGACGCTGATGTTCATGCCCACCAGTTGCTGGCCCGCATAACCGTAATAGTCCAGCGCCGCCGCATTGGCGTCCACGATGTCGCCCGAGGATGGCTCAATCAGCAGCATCACCGAGGAGTTTTTTTCAAACAGCTGCCTGAAACGCGCCTCGCTTTGCACCAGGGCTTGTTCGCGCCTGGCCGAGGATTCCAGCAACAGGTTGAAACCACCAATCAGTTCGCCGATTTCGTCAGGGCGATGTACCGGCAGCACCTGCGCTGGCTGGTCACTGAGGTTCTGGTGAAGCAATGATCGGCTGGCCGACAGCATCGGGGCAAGTTGATGTTGCAGCAGTCGGCTGATCAGCCACCAGGTCAGCATACCGGCCAGCGCGGTCAGGACTGCCGCGTTGAGAAACAGCCGCTGCAGCATGTCATCAATCGGTGCAAAAGCCTCTTGGGCAGGCAGGGTGGCCACCACGATCCAGTTGGCCGAGGGAATGGCCTTGGCGGCTGACAACTCCAGCACCCCGCGTGAACTGACGGCCACCCCATAACCCTCAAAACCCTGCATGTAGCGGTCATGCATGGTGTTGAGTGCTGGCGCAGGAGAGGGCTGCATGACCCGGGTTTTGTCCGACGCCGTGATGATCAGCTGGTGTTGCCGGGCGATCAGCAGGTAGCTGCCGGTCTTGCCGTAGCGGGTCTGGGCGATCTGGTCGAGGAAGTTGGGTTGACCCAGGTTGATGGTGCCCACCAGTGCACCGATGGTTTTGCCATCACTGGCCAGAATGGGGGCGGTGATGCTGAAGAGCGGTGCCCCCAGCTTCTTGCCGATGGCGGGTTTGCCAATCACCGTTTTGCCTTCTCGCAGAGGGATGGACACCGATTCCCGGTCCATGTAGCTGGTGCCAATCCGTCCGGCAGAGTGGGGCACATCGGCCACCGCCACCCCATCCAGCCCCGTGACAAAAACACCCCCGTTGAACAGAAGCTGTAGCAGCGGGCGCTGTTGCAACATGGCCTGCAAGTCCGATGGCTTGGCCAGCAGCTTGGGGCTGATGCCTTTGGCAATGGTTTCCAGTGCCTGCTGGCGATTGTTCAGGTGGTCATTGATCTCGCGGGCGATGCCCGACACGGTGGCGAACTGCTGTTCACCCATCACCTCTTGCATATCGGTGCGCAACATCCGGCTGGCATACCAGGCCAGCGACCAGATGCTGACCACAAAGAGCAGCAGCGTGAGCACGGTCACCCGGGTTTTGAGTGAGCGCAACTGAAAAAACTTCAGGCCCATAAGCGGCATGGCCCTCCAAAAAGTGCAGATGCGAGGCAAGCTACCTGATCAGATGCGTCGGCTTTTGGTGGCAGTGGGCGCCGGCCAGACGCGGGTGCTCAAGCAGAGTGGGATGGATGGCCAGTGGCGCAAGCGCCGCGCCGCGCTGGTCACAGCCAGACGTTGGAAAGTTTACTCCGCGTCGTGCCCGTGCAAGCAACTTTTCGCAGGTGACCGGTGGGTGTTTAGGGTCATCAACAGGGCCTCAAACGCAGCCACCGGTACCGGTTTGCCAAACAGATACCCCTGGTACTGACGGCAGCCGTGTTCGGCCAGAAAGGCCAGCTGGGCCTCGGTCTCCACCCCTTCGGCAATCACATCCAGGCCCAGGCTGTTGCCCAGGGCGATGATGGTCTTGACGATGGCCGCGTCGTTGTGATCGGTGAGCAGGTCGCGCACAAAGGACTGGTCGATCTTGAGCTGCGTCAGCGGCAGGCGTTTGAGGTACGCCAGGGAAGAATAGCCCGTGCCGAAATCGTCCAGCGAAAAACGGATGCCCAGGGCCTGCAGCTCCTCCATGCGCTGGACCACCGCGTCGGCATCTTCGATCAGGGTGCTTTCGGTCAGCTCCAGCTTGAGTTTGCTGGCCGGGGCACCGGTGCTGACCAGGAGCTGTTGCACCTGGTCGGTGAAACTGAGCTGGCGAAACTGGCGTGCGCTGACGTTGACCGCCAGACTGAGCTGGGCCAGCTCAGGGTGCTTTGACCAGGTGGCCAGCTGGCGGCAGGCGGTTTCCAGCACCCAGTTGCCCAGCGGCACAATCAGGCCGGTGTCTTCGGCCAGCGCAATAAAACTCGCTGGTGAGACCATGCCTTGGTGCGGGTGACGCCAACGCAGCAGGGTTTCGGCGCCGATGGGCTGGCGCTGCTCGTTCATCTGCACCTGGTAGTGCAGTTCAAACTGGCCCAGCCCCAGGGCTTCATGCAGGTCGGCGTTCATGGCCGAGCGTGCGTTGGCGGCGGCCTGCATCGCTGGGTCAAAAAAACACAAGGTGTTGCGCCCGGCCGCTTTGGCCTGGTACATGGCGGTGTCCACCCGGCGCAGCAACTCCGTGGCCGAGGTCACCACATCACCAAACATGGCCACCCCGATGCTGGCTGAACAGTGGTAAGTGATGACTTCACCCTGAGGGCCGGCCGCCAGATGGAACGGCTGGTTCAACGCATCGCGGATCTTGGTGGCAATGGCGGCGGCCTGCACCGGGCTGGTCAGGGTGCCACCGAGGTCTTCGAGGATCACCACAAACTCGTCCCCACCCAGGCGGGCTGTGCTATCTCCTTGGCGGATGCTGCGGCCCAGGCGGGCCGCCACTTCCACCAGCAGCCCGTCGCCGGTGGTGTGGCCGTGGGTGTCATTGAGCTCCTTGAAGTGGTCCAGGTCGATCATCAACAAGGCACCCATGCGGTGATGCCGGGTGCTGGTGGCCAGCGCATGTTCCAGCCGGTCAAACATCAGCCGCCGGTTGGGCAGCAGGGTCAGCGGGTCAAAAAAGGCCAGCTGGTGGATCCGCTCCTCATGGCGTTTGCGTTCGGTGATGTCCTGGCTGAAGCCAACGATGCCAACAATGTCCCCACCAGTCCGGATCGGTGACAACACCACATGGAAGACCCGTGGCGTGCCATGCAGCAAGGAATGGGATTCGTATTCGACCTCGACCACCTCGCCTGCATAGGCACGACGGCTTTGTTCCTGCCAGATCTTTACTTCCTCCTGATGCCAACCCGACTCTTCCAGCGTTTTCCCCAACTGACTGCCAACAAACTTCACCACCACGGCGTTTTCCATGATGCAGCGCCCGTCCAGGTCGCGTGCCCAGTAGGCCACCGGGGTGTTGTCGACGATGGCACGCAACAGGGACTCACTTTCCTGCAAAGCTTGTTCGGCCACCTTGCGCCGTGTGATGTGTCTGGACAGTGCAATAAATCGCGGCGCTTCATGGCCGATGGACGCTTTCTGCGCCACTGACAGCTCGAACCACTCGGGTCCCCGCTCCAGATCGAGTCTGTATTGGTGGCCGATCGAAAAGCCGTGCTCAAACGCCTCTTGCAAGGCCTGGTAACAGACGTCGGCGGCTGGTGCTGGCAGCACCTCTCGGATCGTGCGCCCAAGCAGTTTCGAGGGACGGACGACCATCCAGTCCTCCCGTGGCACATGGTGGGCGTGGTAGCGGCCGTCCAGGTCCAGCTCAAACATCAGGTCAGGAATGGCCTGCAAGGTGGCGGCAAAACGGTTTTTCAGGGCCTCGAGTTCGTTTTCTTTGCGTTTGCGTTCATCGATGTCGACGGCGATGCCTGCTACCGCGTTGACCTGCCCATCGTCACCAAGCAGGGGTTGTTTGATGCTGAGAAAACAGTGTGCTTCCTCAAACATCCTGCTGTGGATGTAGGCCTCGCTGGTGTTGGCCTGGCCGCTGGTGGCAACCAGGCGATCGATGTCACACAGGCGATCGGCGATATCTGTCGGGAACAGATCATGGTCTCGTTTGCCAAGCACCTCGGACCGTGACAAAGCCAGTGTGGAGCAGGCCATGTCATTGACGTAGATGTAGCGCCCGTCCAGATTCTTGATGTAGATCGGCGTCTGCAGGTGGTCTATGGCGGCCCGAAGTTGTTGGTTCTCATCGCTCATATCTTGCTTTCCGCTGTTGCCCACACAAGTAGGGTCCCTACAAGCTGTTTGCCTGCAGCCACCCGCAGAGCATATGTCAACACCTTGTACCAAGTATGTCAGGCCCGCCAAACGGGCAAGGTACTTCACTTATCGTAGCAGACAACCCTTTTGAAATAAGGGCTATGGCAATATATCACGCTCAACTCTGCCCTGGCAACCTGCGGCACAGTGCTGTCCAATGGGTGCTGGCGCACAGTTCGACCGGGTACTCAGGTCTAGGATCCAAAGCGTTTTTTGTCACCACATTCGCGTCAAGAAGTCCTTGACTATTCACGTTTCGAACCCATCTACAATACACCATGTCCACCAAGTCAAAGATTGTTATCGCGCTGGTGCTGGTGGCTGCCCTGGGCGCTGCCTTTGCCATCTGGCAGATGCGTGCACCCGAGTTGCCGCAAGGGTTGGCGTTTGGCAATGGTCGGCTCGAAGCCACTGAGGTCGATGTCGCCACCAAGGTCGGTGGGCGCCTGGCCAGCCTGGTCCCGCATGAAGGTGACGAGGTAAGCCAGGGCCAGACCGTTGCCACACTCGATGCCGACGATTTGTCAGCCCAATGGCGCGCCGCCCAGGCCCAGGTGCGCCAAGCACAGCAAGCCACCCGTGCCGCGCAGGCCGGTGTGTCCAAGGCCGAGTCCGACATGGCGCTGGCACGCATCACCCTGCAACGTTCGCAAGAACTGGTGCAAAAAGGTTTTGTCAGCGGCGCCACCCTGGACCGTGATCACAACACCCAGCAGGGGGCTATGGCCGGTCTGTCGGCGGCTCGTATGCAGGTGGCCGAGGCCGAGGCCGCCACCCAGGCCGCGATTGCCCGTGGCGAGGGCCTGAGCGCCACCCTCAACGACACGAGTATCAAAGCGCCGATCAGCGCTCGGGTGCTCTACCGCCTGGCCGAACCGGGTGAGGTGCTGGCGGCGGGTTCCAAGCTGCTGACCTTGCTGAACATGTCGGATGTGTCGATGACCATCTTTTTGCCCGCCGCCGAGGCCGGCAAGGTGGTCATTGGCAGCCCGGCGCGCATCCTGCTGGACGCGCTGCCCGACCAGGTGTTGCCCGCGAGTGTGAGCTTTGTGGCGCCGCGTGCTCAGTTCACGCCCAAAGAGGTCGAAACCCGCAGCGAACGTGAAAAGCTGATGTTCCGTGTCAAGGTCAAGGTCGATACCACTTGGCTGGCCCAGCATGGGCAAATCACCAAAGGCGGCATGCCCGGTATGGCCTATGTCCAAACCGACCCCCAAGCACCCTGGCCGAAGAATCTGCAACTTCGGTAGTAGGCTGTGAATACCCCCGCACCCACCAGCAGCGTCGCCAGCTTGCGGGGTGTGACCCAGCGCTACGGCAAGGTGCTGGCGCTCGATCAGATCACGCTGGACTTGCCTGCAGGCTGTATGGTGGGCCTGATCGGCCCTGACGGGGTGGGCAAATCCACCCTGCTGGCGCAGCTGGCCGGTGCGCGCGAAATCCAGACCGGCCAAGTACAGGCGCTGGGTGCCGACATGGCAGACCGCACGCAGCGCAACCTGACCCAGCCGCGCATCGCCTACATGCCCCAAGGCCTGGGCAAAAACCTCTACGCCACGCTGTCGGTGTTCGAGAACGTGGATTTTTTTGGTCGCCTGTTCGGGCAAAACGCGGCAGAGCGTGCCACACGCATCACCGAGCTGCTGGCCAGCACCGGGCTGACACCTTTTCGCGACCGGCCAGCGGCCAAACTTTCGGGCGGCATGAAACAAAAGCTCGGCCTGTGTTGTGCATTGATCCACGACCCCGACCTGCTGATCCTGGACGAACCCACCACCGGCGTGGACCCGCTGTCGCGACGCCAGTTCTGGGAGCTGATCGACAACATTCGCGCTCGCCGCCCCGGCATGAGTGTGGTGGTGGCCACCGCCTACATGGAAGAAGCGGCGGGTTTTGACTGGCTGGTGGCGATGGACGCCGGGCGCGTGCTGGGCACCGGCACCACGGCCGAGCTGCTGGCCAAAACCGGTCAAACCACGCTGGAAGAAGCCTTCATTGCCCTGTTGCCCGCTGAGCAGCGCAAGGCCCACCACACGCTGGTGATGCCACCGCGCCAAGCCAGCAGCGGCCCACCGGCGATTGAGGCCAGCCACCTGACCCAGCGTTTTGGCGACTTCACCGCGGTGAGCGACGTGAGTTTTCGCATCGAAGCGGGCGAGATTTTTGGCTTTTTGGGCTCCAACGGCTGTGGCAAAACCACCACCATGAAGATGCTCACCGGCCTGCTGCCGCCCACCGAGGGGCAGGCCACGTTATTTGGCAAGCTGGTGGATGCGCGGGATCTGGCCACCCGCAAACAGGTCGGTTACATGTCGCAGGCGTTTTCGCTCTATGGCGAACTCACGGTGCGGCAAAACCTGGATTTACACGCGCACCTGTTTCACCTGCCGCCCGAGACCATCGGCCCGCGCCTGGATGCGCTGGTGAAGCGTTTTTCGCTGGAGGCTTATCTGGATGAACCCGCCGCCGGGCTGCCGCTGGGCATCCGCCAGCGCCTGTCTCTGGCGGTGGCGGTGGTGCATGCACCTAAGCTGCTGATCCTGGACGAGCCCACCTCAGGCGTAGACCCAATTGCGCGTGACCAGTTCTGGGAACTGCTGGCCGAGTTATCGCGCGGCCAGGGTGTCACCATTTTTATCTCGACCCACTTCATGAACGAGGCCGAGCGTTGTGACCGCATCTCGCTGATGCACGCCGGGCGTGTGTTGGCCAGCGACACCCCCGAAGCCCTGCGGCAAACACGCGGCGCGGCCACGTTGGAGGACGCTTTTATCAGCTACCTCGAAGAAGCCAGCGGCATCGCGCCTGCCGCTGGGGCATCACAGCCGCCAAACCTCGAACCAACCATTGAGGCACAAAAAGCCGCGTCAGCCCTTATGAATCAAGGGGAGGGTGATACAAAAAACAGAGCGACCGTCACCCCACGTGTCAACCCACCCCACACGGCCTTCAGCCTGCGCCGCCTGTTGGCCTACGCCTACCGCGAGTTTTTGGAGTTACGCCGCGACCCGATCCGCCTGACCTTTGCCCTGCTGGGCTCGGTGTTGCTGATGTTTGTGCTGGGTTACGGCATCTCGCTGGATGTGGAGGGCCTGCGTTTTGCCGTGCTGGACCGCGACCAGTCGCCCGAGAGCCGGGCCTATGTGCAAAACATTGCCGGCTCGCGTTATTTCATCGAGCAGCCCGCCTTGACCAGCGCGGACGACATCGACCAGCGTATGCGCCGTGACGAGTTATCTTTGGCGGTGGAATTGCCAGCGGGTTTTGGGCGTGACCTGCGGCTGGGGCGCCACCCCGAGGTGGGTGTCTGGATCGACGGCGCGATGCCGTTTCGTGGTGAAACCATCCGTGGTTATGTGCAAGGCCTGCACTACCAGTATGTGAGCGAGCTGATCTCTGAGGCCACCGGCACCGTGCCGACGCAGGCCGCCGCGCTGGAGGTGCGTTACCGCTACAACCAGGACTTCAAAAGCATTTTTGCCATGGTGCCTGCGGTGATTCCGCTGCTGCTGATCTTCATCCCGGCGATCCTGATGGCGCTTGGTGTGGTGCGCGAGAAAGAGCTGGGCTCCATCACCAACCTGTATGTCACGCCGGTGACGCGGCTGGAGTTTCTGGTGGGCAAACAACTGCCTTACATCGCCATGTCGATGGTCAGTTTCTTCTTGCTGCTGTTGCAGGCGGTGGTGGTGTTTGGGGTGCCGGTCAAAGGCAGTGTGTTGGCGCTGACCCTGGGCGCGCTGCTGTATGTGACCGCCACCACCGGCATCGGGCTGCTGATCTCGACCTTCACCAAAACCCAGATTGCGGCGCTGTTTGGCACCGCCTTGCTCACCATGTTGCCCACGGTGCAGTTTGCCGGGCTGACCACCCCGGTGAGTTCGCTGGAAGGCTTGGGGTATTGGATCGGGCAGTTCTTCCCGGCCACCTACTTTTTGGTCATTTGCCGGGGTGTGTTCACCAAGGCGCTGGCCTTTGGTGATTTGATGGGTCAGTTTGCGGCGTTGGCGGCGTTCATCCCGGTGCTCACTTTGCTGAGCCTGGTGCTGCTGCGCAAGCAGGAGAAATGAGCATGGCTGCCAATCGCTTTGTCGCCAGCCTGTCCAACATCTACCGTCTGGGCATCAAGGAGTTACGCAGCCTGGTGGCTGACAAGGTATTGCTGGTGCTGATCATCTGGGCGTTTTCAGGCGGCATTTATGTGGCCTCCACCGCCACCTCCACCGAGTTGCACAACGCACCGGTGGCCGTGGTGGACGAGGACCAGTCACCGCTGTCGCGCCGCCTGGTCGACGCGCTTTACCCGCCCTACTTCAAGCTGCCGCAGCAGATGGCGCTCAACCAGATGGATGCGGTGATGGACAAGGGGCTGTATTCCTTCACCCTGATCATCCCGGCCCACTTCCAGAGTGATCTGGTGGCTGGGCGCCAGCCCGAGGTGCAGCTCAACATCGACGCCACCAACATGAGCCAGTCCTTCATCGGGGCCAGTTACATCCAGTCGATAGCCAGCGCCGAGATCACCGAGTTTTTGACCGGCAAACGCGACAGCACGGCGCTGCCGATCCAGCTGGTGACCCGCGTGCGCTTCAACCCGAATCTGAACGGCAAGTGGTTTGGCGGCGTGATGGAGGTGATCAGCAACGTCACCATGCTGACCATCATCCTGGTCGGTGCCGCGCTGATCCGGGAGCGTGAACACGGCACCATCGAACACTTGCTGGTGATGCCGCTGGCCCCTGTTGAAATCATGCTGGCCAAAATCTGGGCCAATGGGCTGGCGGTGTTGCTGGGGGTGATTTTTGCCATGACGGTGGTGCTGCAGCTGGTGCTCAAGATCCCGATTGCCGGGTCGGTGACGCTGTTTGTGGGCGCCGCTGCGTTGTACCTGTTTGCGGCGGCGTCCATCGGCATTTATCTCGGCACGCTGGCGCGTTCGATGCCGCAGCTGGGCTTGTTGATCATCCTGACCATCATCCCGCTACAACTCCTCTCAGGCGGCGTCACCCCGCGTGAAAGCATGCCCGAGCTGGTGCAACACCTGATGCTGGCCGCACCCACCACCTACTTTGTGCGCCTGGCGCAGGCCATTCTGTACCGGGGTGCCGGGCTCGGCGAGGTCTGGTTCGACATGCTCTGTATGCTGGGTGTCGGCAGCGTGTTTTTTGTCGCAGCGCTGCGGCGTTTTCGCAGCTCGGTGACGCAGACACAGGTCTGAAGTTCTCAAAATAGATAGCTGCCCACCCTTGACAGATAAGGGCTGATCAGGTGTTAACGCCATGACCACGAAGGCTGTCCGTCAGGTAGCAAAGGGTCTGCCCCCCATTGCCGTGACGCGTCTGGCTGTTACAGTTTGAGATCCATCTCCGATCACGTGATCTGTTTGCAAACATGAGGCTCAGGGGCATCAATGCACAAGTTGAACCATGGACGACGTTGATCTCAACCGGGACCGGCTGGCCTTGGCGCTGGAAGCCGCCGGACTGGATCTCTGGGAAAACAATTTGCTCACCGGGGAAGTCAGCCGCCGGGCCATGAAAACCATCGCGACCCTCGGTTACCCAGAGGAAGAGCAATGGACCTGTGTCGAGCAGATTTTCCAGCTGATCCACCCGGACGACCGACCTCGCGTGCAGCAGGCGCTGGATGAGCACCTGAGTGGTCGCACGCCCCAGTACCGTGCTGAATTCCGCTTGCGTGCCCAAGACGGCAGCTGGCTCTGGTTTGCCAATTACGGCAAGATCATGAACCGAGACAACCCCAGCCTGGCGCAGCGTTTTGTGGGGGTGACCTTCAACATCGACGACCGCAAGCGCAAGGAAGACGAGCTGGCACAGATCAACCAGCAACTGGCCGAGAAAAATGCCTTGCTGGAGCGGTACAACACCGCGCTGGAACGGCTGGCTGCCACCGACTCCCTGACCGGGCTGGCCAACCGGCGTCGGCTGATGGAGCTGGGGGCCAACGAGTGCAAACGCACGGCGCGGTTTTCACACGACCTGTCGCTGCTGGTGGTGGACATCGATTGTTTCAAGAACATCAACGATGCCTGGGGGCATCAGGTGGGTGACCGGGTGATCTGCGCTGTGGCCGACGCCTGCACCGGCCGCATCCGCACCGGCCTGGACACCGCCGCCCGCGTGGGGGGTGAGGAGTTTGTGGTGTTGCTGCCGCAGACCAAGCTCACCAGTGCCTGCGCGGTGGCCGAATCCCTGCGCCAGACGGTGGCCAACAAACAGGTGCCAACCAACACCGCCGGCACCAGCATCAGCTTCACCGTCAGTGTGGGTGTGGCCACATGGCAGGGCCATGCCATGTCCTTCGACCAGTTGTTCAACAACGCCGACAAAGCACTGTACCGGGCCAAACAGGCGGGCCGCAACAACGTCCAGGTCTGGGACGAAGCTGCCTGAGCCGCCCGCATTTGAGGTGTAATGCTTTACCCAAAACCCATGGAGAGCCTGAACCATGTCTTTGCCTGGACTGATGTGTGCAACGCTGTTCAAACACCTGCCGGACGGCGTTTTTTTGATCGACCCCGAAACCTCCTGTGTTCTGGACTGCAATGAAGTGGCGTTGAAACACGTCGGCATGGAGCGCAGCGAGATCCTCAACCAGTCGGTGCTGAAGTTGCATGTCGAGGTGATGGGCCTGGACCAGTGGGCCAGTCTGGCGCAGGCGGTGCGTGCTGTCGAGCACCTGGTGTTTGTGGTGCATCACCGCCACAAGTCCGGCGCGGAAGTCCCGGTGGAGATCAAGACCAGCCACTTCTGGCAGGACGGGCGCGAGTATTTTTTGTCGATTGCCCGCAACATCAGTACACGCCAGGCCCAGGAGCGCGCCGGGCACCGTGATGAGGCCCAGCTGCGTTATGCGCTCAACGAGGCCCTGGACGGCCTGTGGGACTGGAACCTGCAGACCGATGAGGTGTTTTTCAGCCCGCAGCTGGCGCGTATGCTGGGCTACGGCCCCAGCGAGATGACCCCCCACCGCGACACCTGGAGCGCCAATCTGCACCCCGAGGACGCCTTGTGGGTGCGCAAGGTGTTGCAGGAACACATTGATGGCCAGCGCAGCCGCTACAACGCCGAATACCGGCTGCGCAACCGCAACGGCCACTACATCTGGGTGCATGACCGCGGCCGCGTCTGTGAGCACAACGACGACGGCCAACCGATTCGCATGCTGGGCATGATGCGCAACGTCACCGACCAGAAAACCATGGAGCTCACGCTGCAGGCCATGGCCTCACACGACCCGCTGACCGGGCTGCTCAACCGCCGCGAAGGTGAACAGGTGCTGGACCGGCAGCTGGAGTTATGCCGTCGGCTGGCGGTGCCCATGGGCATGTGTTTTTTCGACCTGGACCACTTCAAACGCATCAACGACGAACACGGCCACGCCCTGGGTGACAAGGTGCTGCAGCGTGTGGCCCAGACCATCAGCCACGAGGTGCGCAGCACCGATGCCCTGTTTCGCTGGGACAGTGACGAGTTTTTGCTGCTGTGTGTCGACACCGCCGAGTCTGATCTGCTGGTGCTGGTTGAAAAGCTGCGCGCCAAAATTGCCGCCACCCATTGGCAGGACCTGGGGCAGCTGCCCGGCATCACCTGCAGCTTTGGTGTGGCGGTGTTTCCCGACCATGCGGACAACGCCGACAACCTGTTTGTGGCCGCCGACTCGGCGCTGTACCGGGCCAAGGCCCAGGGCCGCAACCGGGTGGAGGTGGCGCCCAAAAACACGCCAGCGGCAGCGGCTGCCCAAACATCAGACAACAAATAGGCTACCAGCCCTTTTGATATAAGGGCTGGTAGCTACTTTACTTATAGTGAACCATGCCCATGCTTGACCTGTTGATCCACAACGCCAGCTTGCCCGATGGGCGCCAGCACATGTCGGTGGCTGTGCAAGATGGTCACATTGTCGAGGTGGCCGCTGGCCTGTTGGCCCCGGCGCACCACAGCGTGGACGCCCAGGGCCAGCTGCTGAGCCCACCGTTTGTCGATGCCCACTTCCACATGGACGCCACCCTGAGCTACGGTCTGCCACGGGTCAACCAGAGTGGCACGCTGTTGGAGGGCATCGCGTTATGGGGTGAACTCAAACCGCTGCTCACGCAAGAGGCCCTGATCGAGCGCGCCCTGGCCTACTGCGATTGGGCGGTGGCCAAGGGCTTGCTGGCGATCCGCACCCACGTCGACGTGTGTGACGACCGCCTGCTGGCGGTGGACGCGTTGCTGGCGGTCAAAAAACAGGTTGCTCCGTACATCGACCTGCAGTTGGTGGCCTTCCCGCAAGACGGTGCGCTGCGTGCGCCCGGTGCCCTGGCCAACCTCCAGCGTGCGCTGGACAAAGGTGTGGATGTGGTGGGTGGCATTCCCCACTTTGAGCGCACATATGAGCAGGGCACCCAGAGCGTCAAACTGCTGTGTGAACTGGCTGCCGAGCGTGGCCTGCGGGTCGACATGCACTGCGACGAGTCGGACGACCCGCTCTCGCGCCATGTCGAAACCCTGGCCTTCGAGACCCAGCGCCTGGGCCTGCACGGCCGGGTCACCGGCTCGCACCTGACCTCGATGCACAGCATGGACAACTACTACGTGTCCAAACTGATGGCTTTGATGGCCGAGGCGCAGCTGCACGCGGTGGCCAACCCGCTGATCAACATCACTCTGCAGGGTCGCCACGACAGCTACCCCAAACGCCGAGGGATGACCCGTGTGCCCGAGTTATTGGACGCAGGCATCAACGTCGCGTTTGGCCACGACTGTGTGATGGACCCCTGGTACAGCTTGGGTAGTGGCGACATGCTCGAAGTCGCCCACATGGGCTTGCATGTGGCGCAAATGACCAGCCAGGCCGCGATGCGCCAGTGTTTTGAAGCGGTCACGGTGAATGCGGCACGGGTTCTGGGCCTGGAACACTATGGGCTGGAGGTCGGCTGCCACGCCGATTTTGTGCTGTTACAAGCGCGTGACCCGGTCGAGGCGCTGCGCCTGCGCGCCACGCGGCTGCAGGTGTTCAAACGCGGCAAACTGCTGGCTCAGACGCCGGCCACGGTCGCCCAGCTGCATCTGCCCGGTCGGCCTGGGCAAACCCGCTGGATGCCTGACACCCCCGGTTTCGACTGACACCGGGTCTTGGCTCACCACCCCGGCACTGCCGGGGTGGGTTTCTCAAACGTAAGAGACGTAGCGCGGGTCGTACACGTGGGCTCGCACCAACGCTGGCAGGTCTTCCGGCCGCGACTTGGACGCCAGGCCCTGCTCGAAAATCACCTCGGCCACCGCTACCGCAATCTGCACCGAGACCTCCCGCACACGGGTCAGCGGTGGCAACAGGCTGCCTTGCGCCAGATCCTCTGGCGTGACCGATGCCGCCAGGGTGTGGGCCGCTGCCAGGAACATCTCGTCGGTGATGTGTTTGGCCCCGCAGCTGATGGCGCCCAGGCCCAGGCCCGGAAAGATGTAGGCGTTGTTGCCCTGGCGCGGCACCAGGGTGTTGCCCTGGTAGACCACCGGGTCAAACGGGCTGCCGCAGGCGAACAGGGCGCGCCCCTGGGTGGCGGTGTAGGCCTCCTCGGCGGTGCATTCGGCTTTGGAGGTGGGGTTGGACAGGGCAAACACAATCGGCTGCGGGTTGATCTCGGCCATGGTCTGCAACACCTCGGTGTTGAAGGCGCCACCGACGGCCGCCACCCCAATGATGGCGGTAGGCCGCAGCGCCTGCACCGCCGCCAGGAAACTGTCGACCTCGGCATGCGCGTGGGCATAGGGCTGCTTTTGCGCGGCCAGGCCACTGCGTGACTGCACCACCAGGCCTTTGGAGTCCACCAGCCAGCAGCGCTGGCGTGCCAGCTCGGGCGTCAGGCCTTGCGCCACCATGGCCGCGACCAGCAGGTCCGCAATACCAGTAGCGGCTTCACCGGCACCGAGGAACAGGAAAGTCTCGTCAGCCAGCTGGGTGCCCTTGACCTGCAGCGCCGACAACATGGCCGCCAGCGCCACGGCGGCCGTGCCCTGGATGTCGTCGTTGAAGGTGCAGATCTGGTTGCGGTACTGCTCCAGCAGGCGAAAGGCGTTGTGGTTGGCAAAGTCCTCAAACTGGATGATCACGTTCGGGAAGACCTGGCGCGCGGCATTGATGAACTCGTCGACAAAGTCGTCGTAGATCTCACCGGTCACCCGGTGGCGGCGCAGGCCCACGTAATACGGGTCGGCCAGCAGCTCTTCGTTGTTGGTGCCGACATCAAGCGTGATTGGCAGGCAGATCGCCGGGTCCACACCCGCGCAAGCGGTGTAGAGCGAGAGTTTGCCCACCGGGATGCCCATGCCGTTGGCGCCCAAGTCACCCAGGCCCAGAATGCGTTCACCGTCGGTGACCACAATGATGCTTGCCTTGTGCGGCCAGTTGCGCAGGATCTCGCTGATGCGACCGCGGTCATGGATGCTGATGAACAGGCCCCGATGGCGCTGGAAAATGTGGCCAAAACGCTGGCACGCCAGCCCCACCGTGGGGGTGTAGATCAGCGGCATGATCTCGTCGAGGTTGTCACACACCACGCGGAAGAACAGTCCCTCGTTGCGGTCATGCAGGCCGCTCAGCGCAATGAACTTGTCCAGCGGGTTGGGCAGGCGGCGCATGTTGACCAGAAAGCGGGCGACCTGCTCCTCCTGGGTTTGTACGTGTGGTGGCAGCAGGCCACGCAGGCCCAGCGCATCACGCTCGACCTCGGTGAAGGCGGTGCCTTTGTTGAGCAGGGGGTCTTGCAGCAAGGCCATGCCATGTGCAATGGTGCTGGGGCTGATCTTCATGGGTGACATCCTCGGATAGTTTTGTCGGTGCCATGAAGCACTCATGGCCGGTGCATGGTGTGCCTGCCGCGGCGCGGCAGGCTGATGAATTTGCTACATTAAAAGTAGCTATTAGCCCTTTTTAAATAAGGGCTAGCGTGTTATTTGTTGTACAAGTCCGGTTGTTCGGCCAGGCGTTTCTCACGGGCCGCCAGTTCATCGGCAAACTGGCCTTTGGCTTCCGGGTAGATCAGGGTTTCTTCGAGCACGATGTGGTCGTGCAACAGCGCCAGAAACACCTCGACGTTGTGCTGCAACTCGGCCATGTCGACCCAGTCTTCACCGTTGGCAATGGCGCGCAACATGGGGGCCAGCTCCAGCCAGTTTTGTTCGATCCAGCCGTGGTCCTGTTGCAGCGTGCGTACCGCCTGCACCAGCTCGGCGTTGTCGCTGGCCAGCAGTTTGGGGAAAATATTCTTCTCTTCGTCGGCATGGTGCTGGCGCGCTGTGGCCGAGAAAAAGGCCTCGATCACCCGCACTGGCTCGCGGTACTGTGCCTCGTCCGCACCCGCCTGAATTTGTTCCAGAACACTGGTCAACTGGGCCAGATGTTCGTGGATTTGCTGGTGGCAGTCATCCAGCGCTTGAAAACGATCGGCTTGGGGAACTGGCTTCATCACTCACTCCTGAAAAAGAAATCATCGTTGATTCGGTCAACGCGACTGTAGGTGCAACGACGCTTTGAGTTTCGCTGATTTACCGCCCCATTGTCATTTGATCTAGATCAGGGTCGCTTCAGATTGCCCAACATGGTCTGAGCACAGAAAAAACCTTGGCGTACCATGCGCTCACCTGTGACCGGGGTCCCACCCGCAGACAGGGCAAGGAGACAACTTTGCAAGCCACCAACACCTCCAACCCGGCCTATTTCCACAAGGTCGTGGATTGCCAATGGGCCTGTCCGGCCCACACCCCGGTACCCGAATACATCCGACTGATTGGCCAGGGCCGCTACAGCGACGCCTACATGGTCAACTGGGTGTCCAACGTGTTTCCGGGCATTCTGGGCCGCACCTGTGATCGCCCGTGCGAGCCCGCCTGCCGCCGGGGTCGAGTCGAGGAAAACAACCGCACCCAAGCCGAGCCGGTGGCCATCTGTCGGCTCAAACGGGTAGCCGCCGACCACAAGGACGATGTTTCGGCGCGCATGCCGACCATTGCACCGTTCAACGGCAAACGCATCGCCTGCGTGGGTGCCGGGCCGTCATCACTGACGGTGGCGCGTGATCTGGCGCCGCTGGGTTACGAGGTCACCGTGTTTGACAGCGAAGCCAAGGCCGGTGGTTTCATGCGCTCGCAAATCCCGCGTTTTCGTCTGCCCGAGTCGGTGATTGACGAGGAAACCGGCTACATCCTGAACATGGGCGTGAGGTTTCGTGGCGGGGAACGCGTCAGCTCGATGCGGGCCTTGCTGGCGCAGAACTTTGACGCGGTCTTTGTCGGCTGTGGTGCACCGCGCGGGCGCGAACTTGATGTGCCGGGCCGCCAGGACGCCGCCGCCCATATCCACATCGGCATCGAGTGGCTGGCCAATGTCTCGTTTGGCCACATCACAAGCGTGGGCGAACGCGTGATTGTGCTGGGCGGTGGCAACACCGCGATGGACTGTTGCCGCTCGGCGCGACGCCTGGGTGGCAAGGATGTCAAGGTGGTGGTGCGCAGTGGCTTTGAGGAGATGAAAGCCTCGCCCTGGGAAAAGGAAGATGCGCAACACGAGGGCATCCCGATCCTGAACTACCACGTGCCCAAGTCGGTGGAGCACCTGAATGGCAAGCTGACGGGCATGACCTTTGAGATCGTGCGTGCCGAGTACGACGCCAAAGGTCGGCGCAGCCTGATCCCCACCGGTGAGCCCGATGTGCTGCTGGAATGTGACACCGTGCTGGTGGCCATTGGCCAGGAAAACGCCTTCCCCTGGATCGAGCCCGACTGCGGCATCGCTTTTGACACATGGGGTTTGCCGGTGCTCGGTGAAGGCACCTTTCAGTCGACCCTGCCCAAGGTGTTTTTTGGCGGTGACGCGGCCTATGGCCCCAAGAACATCATCACCGCCGTGGCCCACGGGCACGAGGCAGCGGTGTCGATTGACCGGCTGCTCAACGGCGAGGACGTGACACACCGTCCACCACCCCGAACCCATCTGTTGTCGCAAAAAATGGGCATCCACGAGTGGAGTTACCACAACGATGTGTCCAATGACACACGTTTTGCCGTGCCCTGGGCCAAGGCCGACGTGGCCCTGTCCAGCATCAAACTGGAGGTGGAGCTGGGTTTTGATGCAGCCACCGCCTTCAAGGAAGCCAGCCGCTGCCTGAATTGCGACGTCCAGACGGTGTTCAACCGGGGCACCTGCATCGAGTGCGACGCCTGTATGGACATCTGCCCGATGGACTGCATCAGCTTCACGACCAACGGCGACGAAGCCGAATTACGCACCCGGCTCAAGGCCCCGGCACAACACACCGCTCAGGCGATGTATGTGTCGGCCGAACTCAAGACCGGGCGCATTTTGGTCAAGGACGAAGACGTCTGCCTGCACTGCGGCCTGTGCGCCGAACGTTGTCCTACCGGGGCCTGGGATATGCAGAAGTTTTTGCTCAACACCACCCAAGCGGGGCCGCACTGTCGAGACAGCAAGCCAAAGCCCTCGACCAGCGCCGCCAAGGAAACAGCATGAAACGTATTGAAGCCATCAACGACTTCGTCATCAAGTTTGCCAACGTCAACGGCTCGGGTTCGGCTTCGGCCAACGAGTTGTTTGCCAAGGCGGTGATGCGCATGGGTGTGCCGGTGAGCCCGCGCAACATCTTCCCGAGCAACATCCAGGGCATGCCGACCTGGTACGAGGCCCGCGTCTGTGAAAAGGGTTACCACGGCCGCCGTGGTGGCGTCGACATGATGGTCGCCATGAACCCGCAGACCTGGGACGCCGATGTGGCTGAGGTCGAGACCGGCGGTTACCTGTTTTACGACAGCACCCGCCCCCTGCCCGCCAGCAAATTCCGCGACGATGTCCACACCATTGGCGTGCCGCTGACCGACATCGCCAACGCGGCCTACAGCGAGCCGCGCCAGCGCCAGCTGTTCAAGAACATCATCTACGTGGGTGCCCTCTCGGTGCTGCTGGATGTGGAAGCCCAAGTCTTCGAGACACTTTTTGCCGAACAGTACAAAGGCAAGGAACGCCTGCTCGAATCCAATGTGCAGGCCCTGCACTTGGGTCGCAACTACGTCAAAGAACACCTGCAGGCGCCGCTGGGCATCCGGGTGCAACGCGCTGACAACGTGGGCGACCAGATCTTCACCGACGGCAACAGCGCCGCCGGGCTGGGCCTGGTGTACGGCGGTGCCACCGTGGCCGCCTGGTACCCGATCACACCGTCCACCTCGGTGCCCGAGGCGTTCCAGAAGTACTGCAGCAAGTTCCGGGTCGACCCGGCGACCGGCCAGCACAAATTTGCCATCGTGCAGGCCGAGGACGAGCTGGCCTCGATTGGCATGGTGGTGGGCGCTGGCTGGAACGGCGCACGGGCTTTTACCGCCACCTCGGGCCCCGGTGTGTCGTTGATGACCGAGTTCATTGGCCTGGCCTACTTTGCCGAGATCCCGGTGACCATCATCAACGTACAACGCGGTGGCCCCAGCACCGGCATGCCTACGCGCACCCAGCAGTCCGACCTGCTGAGCTGTGCCTACGCCTCTCATGGCGACACCAAACACGTGTTGTTGTTCCCGCAGGACCCGCACGAGTGTTTCACCCACAGCGCGGCCGCGCTGGACCTGGCCGAGCGCCTGCAAACCCCCATTTTTGTCATGTCCGACCTGGACATTGGCATGAACCAGCGCCTGTGCAAACCCTTCGTCTGGGACGACGCCCAGGCTTATGACCGCGGCAAGATCATGACCGCCGAAGAGCTCGAAGCGGGCAAACCTTTTGGCCGCTACCGCGATGTGGATGGCGACGGCATCCCCTGGCGCACCCTGCCTGGCACCCACCCAAGCAAGGGCGCTTTTTTCACGCGCGGTACCTCACGCAACCCGCAGGCCATGTACTCGGAAGCCGGCCCCGACTACATCTACAACATGGAGCGCCTGCTGCGCAAGTTCATCACGGCGGCCACGCTGGTGCCGCAGCCGGTGTTTCGACCAGCGCAACAGCCCACCCGGTTGGGTGTCATCTACTACGGCTCCACCAGCCCCGCGATGCGCGAAGCGCTGGACGTGCTGGAGCGCAATGGTGTCTACGTGGACGCCATGCGCCTGTGCGCGTTTCCGTTCCCGGACTCGGTCTCCGAGTTCATTGCGGCCCATGACAAGGTGTTTGTGGCCGAACAGAACCGTGACGGCCAGATGCGCACGCTGCTGATCAACGAGCTGGAAATCAACCCGGCCAAGCTGGTCCGGGTGCTGCATTACGACGGCACACCGATCACCGCACGCTTCATCATCCGGACCATCCACGACAGCGTGGCCAAGGAGCTTGTATGACCTTCATCGCCAAACCCAGGCTGCATCACCCCACGCTGCACACCAACCAGGTCGGCTACACCCGGCGTGACTACGAGGGCCGCATCTCGACACTCTGCGCTGGTTGTGGCCACGATTCGATCTCGGCGGCCATCATCCAGGCCTGCTGGGACCTCAACATCGAGCCCCACCGCGTCGCCAAACTCTCGGGCATTGGCTGCAGCTCCAAAACGCCGGACTACTTTCTGGGCGCCTCACACGGCTTCAACACGGTGCATGGGCGCATGCCCAGTGTGCTCACCGGCGCCAACTTGGCCAACCGCGAGTTGTTGTACCTGGGGGTCTCGGGTGACGGTGACTCCGCCTCCATTGGCCTGGGGCAGTTTGCCAATGCCATGCGCCGTGGTGTACGCATGGCCTACATCGTTGAAAACAATGGTGTCTACGGCCTGACCAAGGGCCAGTTCTCGGCCACCGCCGATCGGGGTTCCAAGAGCAAGAAGGGTGTTGTCAACAGCGAAAGCCCGGTGGACCTGGTGGGCATTGCCCTGCAGCTGGGTGCCACCTATGTGGCACGCAGCTTCTCGGGTGATAAGGCGCAGCTGGTGCCGCTGATCAAAGGCGCCATGGAACACGGTGGCGCGGCTTTCATCGACGTCATCAGCCCTTGCGTCACCTTCAACAACCACAGCGGCAGCACCAAGAGTTACGACTATGTTCGCCAGCACAACGAGGCCGTGAGCCGCATTGACTTCATGGAGCCCGGCCAGGAAATCACCACCGACTACCCACCCGGCGCACTGGTGGAGGTGGAACAACACGACGGCAGCCTGCTGCGCCTGCGCAAGTTGCATACCGACTACGACCCCACCGACCGGTACGCCGCCATGAGCTACATGCAGACCCATGCAGCCCTGGGCGAGATCCTGACCGGCCTGCTCTACATTGACCCGCTGGCCACCGATTTACACACCGCCCTCAACACCACGGCCCAGCCTCTCAACACCCTGAACGCGGCCCAGCTCAACCCGGGCCAGAAAGCGCTCGACAAGATCAACGCCGCACTGCGTTAAACATTTACTCCCACATTCCAGCCTCTTCAACATCCCACCCATCCAGCCGTCACAAGGAGCCCTCACCATGCCCGAACGCACTGTTTCCCAATCGATGGCGCAACGCCACGTCATCAGTGTTTTGCCCACGGCCACGGTACATGCGGCGGCCTGCGTGATGATGCGCACCAACAGCAGCAGTGTGCTGGTGATTGACACCAACAAGACCATGCTGGGCATCGTGACTGAACGCGACATGATCAACCGCGTGCTGGCCAAGACCGTCGACCCGAGCCGCACCACCGTGGCCGAGGTCATGACCCGCAGCCCACACTGCGTCAACCCCGAAACCAAGGTGGCCGACGCGGTGCTGATGATGATCGAGCGTGGTTTTAGGCACCTGCCGGTGGTCAGCACCGACAGCCACAAGATCCTGGGTGTGTTCTGCCTGCGCGACGCGCTGCCGCGCGAGGTCCACGCCGCCGTCAACCTGGCTGAGTTCAACGAACAGGTCAACGACGCCCTGGGTTGAGCGCTTGCCTCCCAGAATCTGCCTCATTGCATCAAAGTTGACCAGGCCTTTGGTGGCTGGGCCAAAGCGGACAAGGAGCACTTTGCCGATGGAACACGTTGCCCCTGCTTGATCTGGGTGGCGATGGTTTTGTGGGTTAAATTATGTGTTACACATCATATTTATCAGGAATTTTGTCGATTTATGATGTGAAACACATATTGTGGATTGACTGAATATGCGTTTGAGATCAAACTCTTTGGCATCTAGGACACTTTATGATGCCAAACGCAAACTCATTGCTCACCCTCCAGGATGCAGGTGAACGCTGCCAGCAGCTGCGCAAAGCCGCTGGCAAAACCCAATCTGAAGTCGCCGCCGCTGCCGGGCTGCGGCAGGAAACGCTTTCCCGCTTTGAGCGAGGCCGCGCCAGCGATCTGTCCACCACCAAACTCTTGCGGCTGCTGGAGGTGTTGGGCATGCAGATGTCGTTTGTTCCCGCCACCCGGCGGCCCAACTTGAACGAGTTACTCCAAGAACGCCGTCAGAGCACATCTGCTGTGAACAGTGGCCAAGCATGATCAACAGCGCTGCCCTTAACGCATCACCCATGACCATCGGCCAGGCCGGGCTGAACGTCTTTGTCAACGGCAAACACGTTGCGGTGCTGCAAAGCCCGTCAGGCTTTGAGCACTATCTGACCTACCTCAACGGCACCCGCCCAGAGGATTTTGTGTCGCTGCTCATGCCGGTGCAGTCTCCCAGTTGGGAATGGCCCAGCCTGCACCCCTTCTTTCAGGTGAGCCTGCCCGAGGGCTTTTTGCTGTCCGTCTTAAAAGAGCAACTGGGGCCGCATTTGGGTGCCAGCCCGATGGATCTGCTGTCTGTGGTCGGGCACAACATGATTGGCCGTGTGCAGGTCAGCGCTGGCAATAGCCCCCAGCCACAGTTGGCCGCCAATGAGCTTGACGGCCTTTTGCATGGCAGCGCCTCCCGCGAGGTGTTCATGGGCCTGATGAGCCAATACGCCGCCTCTGGCGTGTCTGGTGTGGTTCCCAAATTTCTGACCCCCGAAACGCAAGCGCTGTTTCGCAAAGGCACGGTTTCTACCGAGCGGCACATCGTCAAAGCCAGCTCGGACAAACAACCGTTCATTGGCCTCAACGAACATCTGTGTATGACAGCCGCCAGAGCCACCGGATTTGCCGTGGCCCAAACGGTGGTCTCAGATGACGGCCAAATCCTGGTGGTGGAGCGCTTTGACATCGACCCCGTCAGCGGCCAGCGGCTGGGGTTTGAAGATTTTTGCAGCCTGCTCGGACTGAACGCGGATCAAAAATACAACGCCACCTGGGAACGCACAGCCCGCCTGGTGCGTGACTTCGTTCCTGCAACGGGCTTGCGCGCGTCCTACGAGCAGTTGGCCGTCACGCTGCTGCTCACCTACGCCCTGGGCAACGCCGATTGCCATACCAAGAACCTGGCGTTTTTGTATGCCGGCTATGACGACGTGCGTGTGGCCCCCATCTACGACATGCTGACGATCCTGGCCTATGACAGCTACGCCGACAACCCGCCGGGCATGTACATCGATGGGCGCAAGAGCTGGGACAACATGAAGCCGGTCTGGCGACTGTTGCAAGTTTTTCTGGGCATCGATCCACCCCGCCAGCGTGAACTCATTGAACGGGTCAGCACGGCGGTGGCATCCATCATTCCTGAGGTCATCCAGCACATGAAGCACACCCCCGGTTTCGACCCGGTGGGCGCACGCATGCTGTGGCACTGGAACGAGGGGCTGAACCGCCTGAATCAGCGCATCAGCATGGCGGTGCCTGACATCAGGGCACTGACCACAGAGACAGGCGTTACAGAACCCACGCCACCGCAAAAGTTTGCAGCGCCCAGGTATGGCGAGTCGCCGTTGTTGGCGACCAAGCGCAGGGCAAAGCCAGTGCGGCCATCTTGACTATGCTGGTTTGTCGCTGCCACTCAATCGCCATATAGCGCGCAAACCCAGTTAGCGTGTTCGGTAAGCGCAGGCACCTACGGGACGATTGTGGGGACCTGGTGATCCCTGAGCTGCAACGCCAGGGGCTGTTTCGCACCGCGTATGAAAGCAAGACGCTGCTTGAGAACCTGGCAGGGCTGGGTTATGAGATTTGATCTTGCGACGTGTATAGAAAAGCGCGGTTTCTATACATATGCACTGTGACGTGTATAAAAATGGCGGGGTTTTTGAACAGTTTTTACCCCGTGAGGCCTTGAAATGCCCCTGATCCACCCGCTTGAACAATTGCTCTGCCTGGGAACTAGTGGAGCGTTGACACTGGCACAAATGCCCTGCACGAGGCGATCCATTAGGCCCTGAGGGCAAGCTCCACCATTTGGTCGTAGTGGCGTTGATCGTCTCGACGGAGCAGTTCAAGTAGGTCGCGCAGAACCGCAGGTGTTTCCAACAAGATGGTGGGATCGTGGTCGGGTTGCGCCACGACGTCCCCGTGCGAGTATGTGTGCAGGAACCTCAGCACACGAGCCTTGGAAGCATCGTCCCCATCAATCTCGCATAGCTTTCCGCGTAAGTCTCCTGAACGGCCCGGGACTCGGTACGCCAAATAGCTTTCTAGCAGGCGACGGGCCATGTTCGGCAATCCGTAGTGTTCCTCCAACCCTTGTCCCTGCTCTAGCCTTGAGGCCTCGTAGATTTTCTTGAAGAGGTAGTGATACTCGGACTCAAACTTGGTCAAGAAGGGATCCATGTTCCCCAGCTTGGCAGCCCGTTGTCCTTCATAGCTGGTTGCATGCAGCATGAAGAAACGTGCGGGAGGCTCCGTCCTCGGTCTCAGTCTCTTCGCAGCTACGTTCAGTGCGTCAAACCAGTCACGCACCTGGCGGAAGAAGCTGAAGTTGTGAGTCAGGATGAACAGCTGCTTGGCGTTCGCTGCTCGGGACTTCAAAAAACCGAAGGCACTAAAGAGAGAGTTGGCGTCCAGGCTGGACACCGGATCGTCGATCACCACGATGCCGTCCGCCAAGTCAAAGTCCGTCCCCTCTAGTGACTTCAAAAAGTAGAGGAACGCGACCGCCGTACGCTCACCATCACTTAGGTTGTTCGCGGGGCGCCCGCCACGCACGACGGTGTAGCCGTTGTGTTCAGGCACGAACTCAAGTTCCTCGCGGCCGAGATAAGCGGCCACCTCACTCGTGAGTTCCTCTGCTGGCAGTGCATGCTGTCGAACCTCCCGCTCAAGCTTCTGGATCTCTTGGCCTAAGCTTGCTGCAGCATCGCGCGCAGCATCATGTGCCGCCGTCGCCTGTTCCACTGCTGCACACCTTTCTCGCCATTGATCCAACACGCCGACCATTCCGTCACGGGCCAGACGGTCGCGCGCTGCCCTCACCTTCGCGTCATGCGAGGTTGTCAACTCGTTGTGCTTCTTGATCTGATCGTTTAGTGCTCCGAGTGCTTTTGTTCCTTCGAAGGACGCAACAAACTGGGCACTTTCCGCAGCAAAGGCGAGCACCCCAAGAATGACGGCGCCGAGACCGCTAGTCCCACTGTTTATGACCTGTTTTAGCAAGCTATCGAGCTCGATGCTCTTGAAGGGCTGCTCGCGCTTACTTTCCAGGGCCGACTTCAGTGCGCTTAACGCGCCGACAAGCGTACTGGCTTGTGTTCGCAACGACTTGAGCGCGTTCAGGTAGTCGGGTTGAAGCGTTTCGTAGAGTGCCTCGCGTGCAGGCGGAGTGAAGGAGTCGTTGAACTTTGATGCGGAATCGATCTCCAGCAGCAATGCGTCAATCGCTCGTTGCTGCTGATCGAACTCATCGTTGAAATGCGCCTCCAGATGCTCCAGTCTGTGCGGCGGGAGCGGTTGATCGCAAAACCTGCAGTTCTCGGTGGCACGGTCTCCCCGATGAAGCCCAAGACCCTGCCCCACCCAAGCGGCCACAGGCTGATCGTCGGCCAAGGACTGGACCACCGCCGAAACGACGGTCTTCCGCAACAGTACCTCGGTCTTGGCTCGAAGCAGCATCAGGTCAGGAAAGCGGACCGTCATTGTTTCAAGTGCAGGAAGCGGCCGGCTATCCTTCATCCTCACCAGCGCCGTGCGCTCCTCATCACTGAGACGGGCCTCCACAAGCTCTGCGCGGGCCAACCGCTCAATCTCAACCTTGAAGGGGCCAGCATTGAAATTGTTGTACGCCCCGCCAGCGGCCATCAGAAGTGTGCGAATGTCCCTGGCCTTCTCCGTAGCAAACGACTCACGAGCGTCGTTGGCGCCTTTCAGCAGCTGTGCTTGCCGAGCTTGCTCCTCGAGTTGCGACACCCGCCGAGCTTCAAGCTCAGCAATCAACCGCTGCTTCTCTGCACTGTCTTCACCGAAATAGTAGACCGGAGGAAACTGTCCAACACCAGTTTCGAACACAGCACGCCCCACGTACTCACGGTTGAACACCCGAACCTTGGGCACGGCAGGATCGTCGACATTCAGACCAAGAACTCGGTTGTCACCGAAGAAATACTCGACAGTGCCTTCCGCAAGCGCCTGCCGTCTCTCCAAGTGCTTCAGGAGCGTGGACAAGGTTGTCTTGCCCGAGCCGTTCCATCCGTAGATAACGTTGTACCGGCCGAAGTCGTTTAGGGCAACGCTGAACAAGTAGAGTCAAAGCAGGCCCCAGCGGTATCGAGAAACCGAAGTTGTCGAAATTGCGACCAGCTGAGCTCGCTTTTGCCCCCTTTGAGGCTGTTTCAGGGGGAATTCACCCCCTATTGCGCCCTCATGGACGCACCTGTGCCATCAGCCTTTGTCGGCAGAGATAGATGTTGGCCAGCGCCAAAGCAGTAAACGCCCGCGTGGCGTTCTTCTGCAACCCACGGTAACGCACCTTGCCAAAGCCCCACAGGCGCTTGACCACAGCAAATACATGCTCCACGCGTGAGCGGATCTTGGATTTGTTGCGGTTCTTGGCGCGAATGCCTTCATCGACCACACCAGAGCGGCGACTGCGCTGGTTGGTGAAGTCTTTGGCCTTGGGTGCTGCACTGCGGATCAGCTCCTTCTGGCTGGCGTAGGCACTGTCGCCATAGACGCGTTGCTCCTTGCCATGCAACAAACTGGGCAGTGGGTGTTTGTCATGCACGTTGGCTGCTGTGACCACCGCATGGTGGGCCAGACCACTTTGGCTGTCCACACCGATGTGCAACTTCATGCCAAAGTACCACTGTTGGCCCTTGCGGGTTTGGTGCATGTCCGGGTCGCGCGCCTTATTCGCATTCTTGGTGGAACTCGGTGCACCAATGATGGTGGCGTCCACAATGGTGCCGGTGTTGAGCTTGAAGCCCTTGCTTTGCAAGACAGCGCCTACTTGGGCAAACAGGGCTTGGCCAAGTTTGTGCTTGTTGAGGAGTTTGCGAAAGTTCAACACCGTGGTGGCGTCCGGCACAGATTCACGCCCCAGGTCAATGCCCACGAAGCGACGCAGGCTCACGCTGTCGTACAGAGCTTCTTCACAGGCCAGGTCTGCCAGGTTGAACCAGTGCTGGATGAAGTGGATGCGCAGCATACGCTCAAGCCCGATGGGGGGACGCCCATTACCGGCCTTGGGGTAAAACGGCTCGATGACTTCGCACAGAGCGGCCCAGGGAACGATGACTTCCATGGTCTTCAAGAACTCATCGCGCCGCGTGGGCTTGCGGTAGGTCTCAAAGCTTTGTTGTTCGGCCATGGCCAGAGTTTGTTGTTTCATCTGCATCTCCTGCTTGGGATGCCACGAACCATGCAAGTCATGGGCCAACTGGGGACTTGATCAGTGTTGCCTTAGGCCTGCAGGCCACGAAAAGTCCCGAAAGATGCGGTAGTTCCGCAGTCGGTGAATGCGCGTCAACAACTGAATGCTCCCTGAAGTTCTCTTGGTCGCTTCCTAGGCGATGTGTTCACGCAGTCCCAGGATGGCCTTGCAGCATAGTGCCCTATCGACCCATCACATTGTCTTCGAATTGCTGTTCACACAAACGCCCAGCGCTGTCGGCACCAGAGGCTCCATCGAACGCCCGGTCAAGGCAGCATCGCCCGTTCGAGTCGCAAGCCGCGAATGACTCAGATCAGCCTTCAGTCGATACATGCCCTCTGAATCCTATGCAACATTTGCAGCCAGCCCATGAAACCCTGCATATACGTTTCCAGCCATAAGGACATGACAAAACAGTCGTTTCGGTTTTGACTGAGTGCCTGCAAAATCGCACCCCCGCATTTTGTAATGCATGCGATCTCCATCGTCAGAAGTCACTCCACAGAACTACACCGCCAAGCGCAGCAGCCAACCCGTATGTTGACGGGCGCTGCGTTGTGGCAAACCCCCATGATTGAACTAGACAACATCCACCTCACCTACCCGGGCCATCCGGCGCCGGTGCACGCCCTGCGCGGTATTGACCTGCGGGTGCCTGCCGGTGAAATTTTTGGCGTGATTGGCCGCAGTGGTGCGGGCAAAAGCTCGCTGATCCGCGTTATCAACCTGCTCAACCGGCCCACCCAGGGCAAGGTGCGGGTGAACGGTGCCGACCTCACCGCCCTGTCCCAAACCGAGTTGCGCAGCGCCCGGCACCAGGTCGGCATGATCTTTCAGCATTTCAACCTGCTCTCCAGCCGAACCGTGTTCGAGAACGTGGCGCTGCCGCTGGAGCTGGTTCATGAGCGCCCGGACGTGATCCAACGCCGGGTCGATGAGCTGCTGGACCTGGTGGGCCTGTACGAGCTGCGCGACCGTTACCCGGCCCAGATCAGCGGTGGCCAGAAACAACGCGTGGGCATTGCCCGTGCGCTGGCCAACAACCCCAAGGTGCTGTTGTGTGACGAAGCCACCTCGGCGCTTGACCCCGAAACCACCCGCTCCATCCTGGCCCTGCTGCGCCAGATCAACCGCGACTTCGGCCTGACCATTGTGCTGATCACGCACCAGATGCAGGTGATCAAACAGGTGGCGGACCGCGTGGCGGTGATTGACGCCGGGGCGATCGTGGAGCAGGGCGCGGTGATGGAGGTGTTCACCAACCCGCAACAGACCATCACCCGCAGCCTGATCGACGAAATCTTGCCGCAGGAGCTGCCTGAGAGCGTGATCGCACGCATACGCCAGTTGATGAGCAGCGAGCCCAGCAACCAGGGGCAGCTGTTGCGCCTGGCGTTTTCGGGCGAGGACGCGACCAAGCCGCTGCTCTCAGACGTGATCCGCCGTTTTGGGCTGGACATCAACATCCTGCACGGCCAGGTCGATGACATTCAGGGCCAGCTGTTTGGCTCACTCGCGGTACACGCACGCGGCGCCAGCGACCAACTCAATGCGGCCATTGCCCACCTGCGCGAAGCCGGTGTGGTGGTGCACAACAAGGAACTGAGCCATGTTTGACACCTTCACCCCCCAACTGTTGGAGCTGTTTGCCACCTCGCTGTGGGAGACCATCATCATGGTCGCCATCTCCGGCGCAGTCGGTGCGGCGCTGGGCCTGCCGCTGGGCATCTTGCTGTACTTGACGCAGCCCCGTGGTGTGCTGGCCAACCCGCTGCTCAACCGGGTGCTCGGCACCACGGTGAACGCGGTGCGCTCCACACCGTTCATCATCTTGCTGGTGGCGATCATCCCGTTCACCCGGCTGCTGACCGGCTCCTCCATTGGCACCATGGCCGCCGTGGTGCCGCTGACGATTGCCGCCGCACCGTTTTTTGCCCGGCTGATCGAAACCGCCTTGCACGAGGTGGACCACGGTCTTGTCGAAGCTGCCCAGTCCATGGGCGCCAGCACCCGGCAGATTGTGCTCAAGGTGCTGCTGCCTGAGGCTTGGCCCGGCATTGTGGCGGCGTTGACCATCACCCTGGTGAGCCTGACCGGTTATTCGGCCATGGCCGGTGCGATTGGCGGCGGTGGCCTGGGTGACCTGGGCATCCGCTACGGTTACCAACGCTTTTTGCCCGAGGTGATGCTGGCCGTGGTGCTGGTGTTGATTGTTTTTGTGCAAGCCGTGCAAAGCCTGGGTGACTGGGCGGTGCGGCGACTCAGCCACAAATAGGTCGCCCCGATGTTGCTCAACCTCTGCTGCAAGAGATATGTTTTTTATAGCTGTTGGCCCTGATTGAATAAGGGCTAGAGGCCAATTTCTCTTAAATACTTAGTCATTCCACTCTTTTCACTTACACAGGACCCATCATGCAAAAACGCACCCTTCTCCAATCTGCCTTCGCCCTGGCTGTTGCCGCCACCCTGAGCAGCCCGCTGCTGGCGCAGGACAAACCGATCAAGGTCGGTGTCACCGCCGGTCCGCACGCCCAGATTTTTGAGCAAGTCAAGAAGATCGCCGAGAAAGACGGCCTCAAGATCCAGATCGTCGAGTTCAGCGACTATGTGCAACCCAATGCCGCCTTGGCTGCGGGTGACCTGGACGCCAACAGCTACCAGCACAAACCCTATCTGGACCAGCAGGTCAAGGACCGCGGCTACAAGCTGGTCAGCGCGGGTTACACCGTCAACTACCCGATTGGCCTGTACTCCAAAAAGGTCAAGAACCTGACCGACCTCAAGCAAGGCGCCAAGTTTGGCATCCCCAATGACCCAACCAATGGCGGGCGCGTGTTGCTGGTGCTGCAAGACAAAGGTCTGATCAAGCTGCGCCCCGAAGCTGGCCTGAAAGCCACACCGCTGGACGTGATTGACAACCCCAAGAAGCTGAAGTTTGTTGAGCTGGATGCCGCCCAACTGGCGCGCTCGCTCGATGACTTGGACGCTGCGGCCATCAACACCAACTTCGCCTTGTCGGCTGGCCTGAATCCAGCCAAGGACGCGATTGCCCAGGAAAGCGCCAAGAGCCCCTATGTCAACATCATTGTGGTGCGTGAGCAAGACAAGGACAAAGCTTGGGTGGCCAAGCTGGTCAAGGCCTACCACTCCGACGAGATTCGCAAGTACATCCAGACCGAATTCAAAGGCGCGGTGCTGGCCGGGTTCTAAGACCTGGCACGTTCTTACAATTTTCAAATAACACCGGCCTTCCCACTCTCACACAAGGAGCTCTTATGTCTGAATCCTGGAAATTTGAAACCAAATCGGTCCACGCGGGTTATTCACCTGACCCCACCACCAAGGCGGTGGCGGTGCCGATTTACCAGACCGCGGCCTACGCTTTTGACAGCGCGCAGCATGGCGCCGACCTGTTTGACCTGAAGGTGCCGGGCAACATCTACACCCGCATCATGAACCCGACCAACGATGTGCTGGAACAGCGCCTGGCCGCGCTCGAAGGTGGTTTGGCCGCGCTGGTGCTGGCGTCCGGCCAGGCGGCGGTGACCTACTCCATCCAGACCATTGCCGAGGCCGGTGACAACATCATTGCCAGCAGCGCCTTGTACGGCGGCACCTACAACCTGTTTGCCCACACCTTGCCACTCTCGGGCATCACCACGCGTTTTGCCGACCCGCGCAACCTGGCCAGTTTCGAGGGCCTGTTTGACGACAAGACCAAGGCGGTGTTCATCGAGTCCATCAGCAACCCGCAAGGTGCGGTGACCGACATCGCCGCCATTGCCGAGATCGCCCACCGCCATGGTGTGCCGCTGATTGTGGACAACACGGTGGCCAGCCCTTACCTGCTGCGCCCGTTTGAACACGGCGCCGACATCGTGGTGCATTCGCTCACCAAGTACCTCGGCGGTCATGGCACCAGCATTGGCGGCGCGATTGTGGACTCGGGCAAGTTCCCGTGGGCTGAGCACAAGGCCCGCTTCAAACGCCTGAACGAGCCCGACGCCAGCTACCACGGTGTGGTCTACACCGAGGCCCTGGGCGCTGCAGCCTACATCGGCCGTGCCCGTGTGGTGCCCTTGCGCAACACCGGTGCCGCGTTGTCGCCGTTCAACGCGTTCCTGATACTGCAAGGCATTGAAACCCTGGCCTTGCGCATGGACCGCATCAACGACAACACGCTCAAGGTGGCGCAGTTCCTCCAAAACCACGCCAAGGTGGCCTGGGTCAGCTACGCCGCGTTGCCCAGCCACCCTGATTACGCCCTGACCCAGAAATACCTGGCTGGCAAGGCCTCTGGCTTGCTGACCTTTGGTGTCAAGTCGGCGCCAGGTGAAGGCCGCAAGGCAGGTGCAGCGTTCCTGGATGCGCTGAACCTGTTCACTCGACTGGTCAACATTGGCGATGCCAAGTCCCTGGCCACCCACCCGGCCTCCACCACGCACCGCCAGTTGTCCCCCGCAGAACTGATCAAGGCCGGTGTGCCCGAAGACGCGGTGCGCCTGTCGGTGGGTATCGAGCACATCGACGACCTGCTGGTCGACCTGCAGTCGGCGCTGGCCGCTGTTTGAGCATCGGCAGGACAGGCCGCAACAGACACAGCAGCCCACTGGCGGGCTGTGCTGGCGCGGCCTGGCCTGCGTAGCGGGTGTGTGGTGTGACAAGCATGTCTGAATCGGTGGATTGGCTGGCAGACGGCTGCCCCTACAGCCACCGTTTTCAGGACAGATACCACTCCTGTACCGGTGGCCTGGTGCAGGCGCAGGGTGTTTTTTTGCGCGGCTGTGGTTTGCCACAGGGCTGGCACGGGCGGGACCACTTCACCGTGCTGGAAACCGGCTTTGGCCTGGGCCAGAACTTTCTGGCCACCTGGGCGGCGTGGTTGGCCGACCCGCAGCGCTGCAAACACCTGCACTTTGTCTCGGTAGAGGCCTACCCGGTGGCGGCTGCCGACTTGGTCCGTGCTGCGCAGGCGGCTGAGGCGGGACTGAGGGATCTGCACACCCCGATTGCGCCGCTGGCTGAAGAGCTTGCCAGTGTCTGGCAGAACCTGTCACCCGGCGTCCATCACTTTGATTTTTCACAAGGCCGGGTGCAGTTGACACTGGCTGTGGGTGATGTGGCCCAGATGTTGCCGCAGCTGGATGGGGTGGCTGACGCGGTGTTTCTTGATGGGTTCAGCCCCAGCATCAACCCGGACATGTGGTCAGCCGCCACCCTGCAGGCGGTGGCTTTGTTGTGTCGGCCTGGAACAACCCTGGCCACTTACACCATCGCCCGGCGCGTGCGTGACGGCTTAAAGACGGCCGGGTTTTCTGTCAAAAAATGCCCGGGTCTGCCGCCCAAGCGGGACCGGCTGGAGGCGGTGTTTATTGGCTCGCCTCACTCCGGCACATAAAACGTGGTTTTCTCGCGCACCTTGACCAGCTCTTCATCTGACCCAAGCTGCGTGACCTCCAGCTGGATCGGCAAGGTCTGTCCGGCCAGGCTGCTCGCGTCGGTGAATGGCAGGCGCACACTCAGGGGCACGGTGCGGGCCTCAACCGGGCCCAATGCCAGCTCCAGCGGTTCACCCAGGGACAAATCGGGGTGACCCAACACAGTCACCCGGTACCGCTGTACTTCTTCGGTGGCGTTCATGACATGCAAGCGGTAGACGTTTTCCACCGCGCCCCCATTCACCACCCGGGCCATCACACCCCGGTCACGCACCACATCCACGCGCATCGGGCTGCGCAGCGCGAGACTGCTCACAAAGGCCAGCACCGCTGCCAACAGCAAAGCCGCGTAAATCAGCACCCGTTTGCGCAACACCCGCTTGCGCAAAGTCGGCTGGTCCCAGCCGTTGGCCAGGCCGTTCTGGGTCGAATAACGGATCAGGCCCTTGGGGTAATTCATCTGCCCCATCACCGCGTCGCACACGTCAATACAGGCGGCGCAGCCAATGCAGTTGCTTTGTAAACCGTCGCGGATGTCGATGCCGGTCGGGCAGACCTGCACACACAGGGTGCAGTCGACGCAGTCGCCCAGGCCCAGCGCCTTGGGGTCGGCGCTGCGCGAACGTGCGCCGCGTGACTCGCCACGTGTTGTGTCGTAGCCGATAACCAGGGTGTCGCGGTCCATCATCGCGCCCTGAAAGCGCGCGTAGGGGCAGGCGTGTTTGCACATCTGCTCACGCAGATAGCCCGCATTGACATAGGTCGCCAGGCCATAAAACCCGACCCAGAACAGCTCCCACGGGGTCCAGGCCAGGGCCAGAGCTGTCGCGCCCAGGGTCTGGATCGGGGTGAAATAGCCCACAAAGGTGAAACCGGTCCACAGGCTGATCAACAGCCAGGCCGCTTGTTTGCCGCCCTTGCGCGCCATCTTTTCAGCTGTCCAGGGCATGGCATCGAGCCGTTTGCGGGCGTGGTGGCTGCCTTCCAGGCGCTGCTCCACCCACAGGAAAATCTCGGTGTAGACCGTTTGCGGGCAGGCAAAACCGCACCAGATGCGCCCGGCCACGGCCGTCACAAAAAACAGCAGCAAGGCAGCCAGCATCAACAACACCGCCAGGTAAATCAGGTCTTGCGGGTACAAGGCCAGGCCAAACAAGTAGAAGCGCTGCTGCCCCAGGTCAAACAACACCGCTTGGCGGTCGTTCCAGGACAACCAGGGCAGGCCGTAAAACACCAGCTGGGTCAGCCACACCGCCGCCCAGCGCCAGGCAGCAAAGCGGCCGGTGACGGCACGTACATAAATCTTGTTTTTGGCATCCATCACAAACAGGCCGCCCTCGGTGGCGCTGTTTGCAATGGGCAGGATGGGAATGGTCTTTCGTGACATACATCAAGGATGCCGCAGACGCATCTGAAATGGTAGATTCAGTTTCTGAGAAAAAAACCATATCAGTTGAGTCCATGAAACGTTACGAACACTATGCCCAGGACATCGCCCGGCTGATCAAGGCCCAGACCTTGCGCCCCGGTGACCGGTTGCCATCGGTTCGCCAGGCCAGTACCAGCCGCCAGATCAGCCCGGCCACGGTGTTTGCCGCCTACTACCTGCTCGAAGCGCAGGGTTTGATCGAGGCGCGCGCGCGTTCTGGCTACTACGTCAAGACACAAGCCCAGCCGCTGCAGGCCGAGCCAAGCACCGCTCCGCCCGGCACTGACGCCACCCCGGTCAACATCAGTGATCTGGTGTTTGAGGTGCTGGAGTCCACCCGCCAGCCCGATGTGGTGCCGCTGGGTTCGGCCTTTCCGAGCCCGGCGCTGTTCCCGCTGGACAAACTCGCGCGTTGCCTGACACCCGCGATGCGCCGACTGGAGCCCGAGCGCATGGTGGAAGACCTGACCCAGGGCAACGAGCGCCTGCGCCGCTTGATTTGCCTGCGTTATGCCAGCCACGGCACCACGCTGGCCATGGACGAGGTGGTGATCACCAACGGTGCGATGGAGGCCCTGAACTTATGCCTGCAGGCCGTGACCCAGCCCGGTGATGTGGTGGCCGTGGAGTCGCCCACGTTCTATTCGGCGTTGCAGGCGCTGGAGCGGCTCAAGTTGCGCGCGGTCGAGGTGGCGACCCACCCGCGCGACGGCATCGATTTGGCCTCGCTGGAGGCGGTGTTGCAGGCCCACCCGGTGAAAGCCTGCTGGTTCATGCCGAACTTCCAGAACCCGCTGGGCAGCCTGATGCCCGAACCCCGCAAACAGGCGCTGGTCCAATTGTTGGCAGAGCACCAGGTGCCGCTGATTGAAGACGACGTTTATGGCGAGCTGTACTTTGGCCTGAACCGCCCACCGCCCGCCAAGGCCTACGACCACCACGGTTTGGTGTTGCACTGCAGTTCGTTCTCCAAATGTCTGGCGCCGGGCTATCGGGTGGGCTGGGTGGCCGCTGGCCGGTTTGCCCGGCAGGTGCAGCGTCTCAAACTGATGACCACGCTGTCGAGTGCGATTCCTTCGCAGCTGGCGATCACAGACTACCTGCAAGGCGGCCAGTTTGAGCGCCACTTGCGCCAACTGCGCCTGAGCCTGGCCCAACAACAGGAGGTCGCCTTGAAGGTGATTGCCGCGCACTTCCCGCCTGGCACCCGAGTCACCCGGCCGCAAGGCGGCTATTTCTTGTGGCTGGAATTGCCACCGCAGGTGGATGCCCTGGTGTTACAGCGCCGGGCGCTGGCCGAACACATCAGCATCGCGCCTGGCCACCTGTTTTCTGCTGACCGGCGGTTTTGCCACTGCCTGCGGCTGAACTACGGCCAGCTCGCCGATGCGCGCTTTGAAGACGCGCTCAAACGGGTTGGCGAGCTGGCGTGTGAGTTGCTGAGCGGTTAAGCAGCAAGCCTGTTCTGCTACAACAGGCATAGCTACTAGCCCAGCATGCAAAAGGGCTGGAAGTCAAAATTATGCATAACGTGCAGGGCGACGCTGGTTCCACCTTGAGCCTCTTCTTGCCTGCCCGGTGTCGCCGCCAGATGGGCAAGGGGGCCAGCACAAGCGCTGACCCCCCTTGTCACCAAGACCGCTCAGTGGTTCATGCCGGGCATGTTGCCCATGTCATGCACTGCGGGTGCCACCTGCTGCATCAGCAGCGACGGATCCAGCATGCCAAAGATCATGGCCACGTGCGCCACCACGAGGAAGATCGCGACAAAGGTGGCGTGTAACTTGAGCTTGCCCTCCTCTGTGCGTCCTTTGCCGATCAGCCCCAGGTCAAGCAAGGCCAGGCCCAGCAGCGGCACGATGCCCGACAGGTAAAACCCCACGGCAATCACGTCTGCCGCACCACGCCAGCCACCCGAGGTGGTCAGCGGGATCACGGCGGTGGCCATCAGGTAGACAAACACGCCACAAAAATACACACCGCCCACAATGCTGGCGCTGCGATTGATTTTGCGCACGCCGCCGTGGAATTGGCGAGAGAAAAGGATGTACAGCTCGGTGATGGCCACGGTTTCGGCCAGGATGACCGGGATGGCCATAAACAGGATCAGGTTCCAGGGCTGGTTTTGCGCCAGCAACTCCATGTAATGCGTCATAGACACGATGAATTCTCCAAATGTGAACGAGTGAAACGACCACCCTGCAGCATGCAAGGAGGTCACAGCAAGAACAGGAGAATCAGACGCGAGGGGGTTTGAGTTCGGGCGCGGCAACTTGGCTGGCCATCGGCGCAGCCGTCCAGTTCGGCAGGGCCATAGCGCTTGAGATCGCCACAACGCTGCTCAGGGGTCTGGCCAAACCCACACACAGGCAGGCACACACCGCACAGCTGGTGCAACTGGAGCAGTTGGAGGTTTCAGTGTTGCAGGGCGCCTGCGTGTCAGCTGAACCAGCCACTGCCTGCAAGTCCGCCACGGGTATCGCAGCCGAGTGGTGTGACGCCGCAGAAACGCTGGGCGAGGACATTGGCTCACACGCCCGAGCTGACGCCGCCACCAGCACAAACAGGGTGACAAAAACAAACAGCAGTCTGGTGCAAAACGACATGCGGGCGGTGTTCAGAAGGAGCGCTCATTGTAGGAGGGCGCTGCCAAAGAGCGGCCGACCAAGCTTTTGATATGTCGGAATCCAGATAAGCAAATAGAAATTAAGTCGTTTGTGTTTGAACCGAGCCCTCTCACAATGCGGCCTTGTTTCGTTCTTAACCTTCATCAAGCACCGCACATCATGGTCCCGATCGTCATCGTCCCTGGCTGGCAAGACTCGCCACCCGGCCACTGGCAAAGCCTCTGGGCAGCGCAGTTGCCGGGTGCGGTGCGGGTGCAGCAGGACGACTGGCACACACCTTCGCGTGAAGCCTGGGTGGCGTCGATCAGCCGCACCATCCTGGCGCAAGACCGACCCGTGGTGGTGGTGGCGCACAGCCTGGGTTGTATCGCCGTCACCCATTTGCCAACTGAGGTGACGGCCCACATCCAGGGCGCCTTGTTGGTGGCCCCGGCCGACCCCGAGCGCCGGGGGGTGCTGGCTGACTTTGCCCCGGTGCCTTACCAGCGCCTGCCTTACAGCAGCATCTTGGTGGCCAGCAACACCGACCCGTTCTGCCCGGTGCGCACCGCTGGTGCTTATGCCCGTGCCTGGGGCAGTGAATTTGTTCGGCTGCAAAATGCCGGCCACATCAACCTGGACGCGGGCTTTGGCCCCTGGCCACTGGGGCTGGCGCTGCTGCAGTCACTGATCATCGAGGCCGACAGCCAGACACCGCCGGTGGCTGTAGCCGCCTGATACCTATCACAAGCCTTTTGATATCACCTCTTTTTCTGCCAAGGACACCCATGAAATTTAAACAAAATATCACTCTAGCCCTTGCGGCCATTGGGCTGACAGCTACAACTTTTGTGTCTGCACAGACCACCTTGTTGAACGCCTCCTACGATGTGGCGCGCGAGTTCTACAAGGACTACAACACCGCTTTTGTCGCCAACTACAAAAAAACCACCGGCAAGGACGTCAAGATTGACCAGTCGCATGGCGGCTCCAGCGCCCAGGCGCGTGCGGTGAATGACGGGCTCGACGCCGATGTGGTCACCATGAACACGACCACCGATGTGGATTTCCTGGCCAGCAGCGGCATCGTGGCCAAGGACTGGGCCAAACGCTTCCCGCACAACGCAGCACCGACCTCGTCAACCATGTTGTTCCTGACGCGCAACGGCAACCCCAAAGGCATCAAGGACTGGAACGACCTGGTCAAACCCGATGTGAAGGTGATTGTGGTCAACCCCAAAACCGGTGGCAACGGCCGCATGGCCTACCTGGCGGCCTGGGGTTATGTGCGCAAGACCGGTGGCACCGATGCACAGGCAGCCGAGTTTGTGGGCAAGTTGTTCAAGAACGTGCCGGTGTTGGCCAAGGGTGGGCGTGATGCGACCACCATCTTTTTGCAACGCAATATCGGTGACGTGTTGATCACGTTTGAATCGGAAGTGGTGTCGGTGGACCGCGAGTTTGGCGCGGGCAAGGTCGATGCCATCCACCCCTCGGTCAGCATCATTGCGGAGAACCCGGTCGCGGTGGTGGAGCGCAGCGTGGCCAAAAAAGGCACGGCTGAGCTGGCCAAGGCCTATCTGACGTACCTGTACTCCGACGAAGCTCAGGAGATTGCCGCCAAACACGGTATTCGCCCGAGCAACCCCAAGATCCTGGCCAAGTACAGCAGCACCTTCAAGCCGATCCAGCTGTTTGCGGTGAGTGATTACTTTGGTTCGTTGACCGAAGCGCAAAAAGTGCACTTCAACGACGGTGGCCAGTTCGACAAGCTTTACACCGTCAAGTAAACCGCCTTTTCTGATCTGTGCCACTGGTCAGTCCGCGCAAAGTGCGGTCTGGCCGGGCCAGCCTGGCTTACATGACGGCGGGCAGGATCAGCATGCACTGGACACCCCATGACCACCGCAACCATACCCATCTCGCCCCAAGCGCTGGCCGGAACGGGCAAGCGCCCGGCCAGACGCGTGCTGCCGGGCTTTAACCTGACGCTGGGCTACACGCTGTTTTACCTGAGCCTGATTGTGCTGATCCCGCTGTCGGCCTTGTTGTTCAAGACCTTCACTCTGACCTGGGCCGAGTTCTGGACCGCAGTGGCCAGCCCGCGCGTGTTGGCCGCCTATCGGCTGACCTTTGGTGCCTCGTTCCTGGCGGCGCTTTTTAATGTGTTTGCCGGGCTGCTGCTGGCATGGGTGCTGGTGCGTTACGACTTTTGGGGCAAAAAGATCATCGACGCGCTGGTGGATCTGCCCTTTGCGTTGCCCACCGCCGTGGCGGGCATCTCGTTGACCGCCCTGCTGGCGGGCAATGGCTGGGTTGGCCAGTATCTGGAGCCACTGGGCATCCAGCTGGCGTTCAACGCCAATGGCGTGGTGATTGCGCTGATTTTCATCAGCCTGCCGTTTGTGGTGCGCACGGTACAGCCGGTGCTCGAAGACGCAGAAAAAGAACTCGAAGAAGCCGCCACCTGCCTCGGTGCCTCACGTTTCCAGACCTTTCGGTATGTGATTTTTCCGGGCATTGCGCCCGCGTTGTTGACCGGTTTTGCCATGGCTTTTGCGCGGGCGGTGGGTGAATACGGCTCGGTGATTTTTATCGCTGGCAACATGCCCATGGTGTCCGAGATCACCCCGCTGATCATCATCGGCAAGCTGGAGCAATACGACTACGCTGGTGCCACCGCTGTGGCTACGGTGATGCTGGGTATCTCCTTTGTGCTGTTGCTGGTCATCAATGGCCTGCAAAGCTGGCAGCGCCGCCGCGCCGGAGGCAAGACATGAGCACACGCACATTGCGCCGCGCGGATGCCGGCACCACCGAGCCCACCTGGGTGCGCTGGTCACTGATCACACTGGCCCTGGCTTTTGTCTTTTTGTTTTTGCTGTTGCCACTGGCGGCGGTGTTCACCGAAGCCTTGCGCAAAGGCCTGCCCGCCGCGCTGGAAGCGCTGCGCGAACCCGACGCCTGGAGCGCGATCCGCCTGACCCTGCTCACTGCCGCCGTGGCGGTGCCGCTGAACCTGGTGTTTGGTGTGGCGGCGGCCTGGGCCGTGGCCAAGTACGAGTTCAAGGGCAAGGCGTTTTTGACCACGCTGATAGACCTGCCGTTCTCGGTCTCACCGGTGGTGGCGGGTTTGATCTATGTGCTGATGTTTGGTGCGCAGGGCTGGATTGGGCCCTGGCTGGCCGAGCACGACATCAAAATTGTGTTTGCCGTACCCGGCATCATTCTGGCCACGGTGTTTGTCACCTTCCCGTTCATCGCGCGTGAGCTGATTCCGCTGATGCAGGCGCAGGGCACCGACGAGGAACAAGCGGCCATTGTTCTGGGCGCCACCGGTTGGCAAACCTTTTGGCACGTGACCCTGCCCAACATCAAGTGGGGCTTGGTCTACGGTGTGATCTTGTGTAACGCTCGCGCCATGGGTGAGTTTGGCGCGGTGTCGGTGGTCTCAGGCCACATTCGCGGCCAGACCAACACGCTGCCTTTGCATGTGGAGATTTTGTACAACGAATACCAGTCTGTGGCTGCTTTTGCGGTAGCGTCCTTGTTGGCATTGCTTGCGCTGCTCACTTTGTTGATCAAGTCGGTGGTTGAGTGGCAGTTTGAACGCGACCAGAAGGCCGCTGCTGACCTGCCGCCTGAGCGGCCCAGCACATGATGCACACCCCAGGCTTCGCGCACTTCGTGTCGCCAGACCACCCCCTTGCAGGGCAACACCTGTGGCCCGGCAGAGCCGACTCCATGGTGTTTCTGGCCTGACAGCAGCTCACACCCACATTGCTTTTTCTAGAGAGTTTCTATGAGCATCGACATCCGCAACGTCAGCAAAGACTTTGGCAACTTTCACGCCCTGCGTGATGTGTCCCTTGAGATCAACTCGGGCGAACTGGTCGCCCTGCTGGGGCCATCCGGTTGCGGCAAGACCACTTTGTTGCGCATCATCGCCGGGCTGGAAACAGCGGACCGGGGCCACATCCTGTTCAACGGCGCTGACACCACCGACAAACATGTGCGCGAGCGCAATGTCGGGTTTGTGTTCCAGCATTACGCGTTATTTCGCCACATGAGTGTGTTTGACAACGTGGCTTTTGGCCTGCGCATGAAGCCCAAGGCGATCCGCCCCTCAGAGGCGGTGATCAAGGACAAGGTGCACGAACTGCTGGGCCTGGTGCAGCTTGACTGGCTGGCTGACCGTTACCCGTCCCAGCTGTCGGGTGGGCAACGCCAGCGGATTGCCCTGGCGCGTGCGCTGGCCGTGGAGCCGCAGGTGCTGCTGCTCGACGAGCCCTTTGGCGCGCTCGATGCCAAGGTGCGCAAGGAATTGCGCCGCTGGTTGCGCCGCTTGCATGACGATTTACATGTGACCAGCATTTTTGTCACCCACGACCAGGAAGAAGCGCTGGAGGTGGCAGACCGGGTGGTTTTGATGAACAGCGGCCAGGTCGAGCAGATCGGCTCGCCACAAGAGGTCTGGGACCACCCGGCCAGCCCGTTTGTGTATGGCTTTTTGGGCGATGTGAACCTGTTCCATGGCCGTGCCCATGAGGGGGAGATGCTGATTGGTGAAGACCAGCAGGGTCTGCGCCTCGTCACCCCCGAACACAGCACGGTGCAAGACAGCAAGGCCTTTGCCTATGTGCGTCCGCACGATCTGGAAGTGCAGCGGTATGTGGCCAGCGCCAATGCGGCACAACCAGTCAGTGGCATCGTCGCCAAATTGACCCGCGCCATGGTGGTTGGGCCCACAGCCCGACTGGAGCTGGTGCCTGCTGATGCCACCGCTGCCGGCAGTGGCGACATCATCGAAGCCCATATCCCGGCCCAGCTCTACCGCGACCAGGGCTTTCAGGAAGGTGACACGGTGTTGTTGACACCGCGCCGGGCACGGGTGTTTGTGGCCGAGGGTGAGGGGATTTAAGGACGCCAGGCCTCGACCCGCGCCACCAGGGCAGCCACAGCCGGGTCGGCCAGTGGGGCGGCAGCCGGGTCTGCCAATGCCGCGCGTACCAGCCGCTCCAGGGTGTGAGCTTGTGGCGTGATCGTGCCAAAAAAGTGGGGCGCAGCACCCCGGCTCAGCAGCAGGGTGGGGAAGTTCTCCACATCCAATGGGTCCAGCACCTCGGACTCGTCTTCGATGTCGAGCCAGAGAAATTGGGTGTGCGGGTGATCCGCCTGCACATTGGCCTGCACCTGGGCGAACGTGCTGCGGTATTGTTCACAGACGTTGCACCAGGCGGCACACAGGCAAACCACCAGCAGCGCATCGGGGTAAGGGGAAGTTGTTGACATCAGTTCAGAATGGTCCAGATCACATCAGGGCTGGGGTGCTGCCAAGAGTGCCGTGACCCGGGTGGCGACCGCGTCAAACTCTTCAGCTGGCACGGGCCGTGAAAAATAATAACCCTGTGCATAGTGGCAGCCCATGCGTTGCAGCGCCGTCAAATGGCTTTGTAACTCCACCCCTTCGGCGACTATATCCAGGCCCAGGCTGCGGCCCATGGCGATGATGGCGCCCACCAGAGTGTGTTCGTTGCTGCCGTCTTGCATGTCACGCACAAAGGACTTGTCGACCTTCAAGGTGTCCACCGGAAACAGTTTGAGGTAAGACAGTGAGGAGTAACCGGTGCCAAAGTCATCCAGGTAGACCTTGAACCCCAGTTCATGCACCGCATTGAGCCAGCCTAGCGACTTCTCGATGTCATGCAGCATCACGCCTTCGGTGATCTCCAGCGCCAGTTTCGAGGGTGAAATGCTGTAGCGCCGCGCCATCTCCTGCAGTTTGGCCGGTGGTAACCCGTCCGGGATCTGCCTGCCGGAGACATTGAGCGACAAGCTGTAGTCCAAGCCCTGGTTTTGCCAGCTGACCAGTTGCTGACAGGCCACGTCCAGCATCATCAGACCCATCTCGACCACCAAGCCGGTTTTTTCGGCCAGCGGGATGAAGCTGTCGGGCATGACCAGGCCACGGGTCGGGTGGCGCCAGCGGATCAGGGCCTCGGCACCACACAGGCGTTGGGTCACCAGATCAATGACCGGCTGGTAAAACAACACGAACTCATGGTTGCGGATGGCACTGCGCAGGTCACGTTCCATGTGCCGGCGTTGTTCTGCGGCTTCGGTCAGCAGCGGGTTGAAGAACACATGGCTGTCGCCGCCCGCCGATTTGGCGCTGTCCATGGCCAGCTCCGCCTGGCGCAGCAGCGATGGCACATCAAAGCCGTCACTCGGGAACAAGGCCACGCCAATGCTGGCATGCAGGCTGATCGGAGAACCATCCACAAAATAGGGCTGGCGGATCGCCTGCACGATGCGGCTGACAATGCGGTCAACGGCTTCACCCTGGGTGATGTGGTTCAAGATGATGCCGAAGTTGTCCGCACTCAGACGGGCCAGGGTGTCGTCACTGTTGACACAGGCCGACAGTCGGCGGGTGGTGGCCTGCAGGATCGCATCACCAGCGGGTAGCCCCATGCCTTCGTTGATGCGCCGGAACTCATCCAGGTTCACCAGCAAGAGCGCAAAACCACCTTGTTTGGACGCCGCATAGTCCTGCACATAGGCGTGCAGCCGGTCTTGCAAACCCTGGCGGTTGGCCAGGCCGGTGAGCAGGTCGGTGATGGCCAGTTGCCTGGCCGAGGCTTCCGACTCCTTGAGGTGGCTGACGTCGTGCATCACACCTTGCAGCAGCTTGTCACCCACGCAGCGCAGCACCATGTTGATCCAGCTGCGCCCACTGCCAGGCATCTGCACCTGCAGGTCCTGGGTCACCGCGGTGTTCTGCCGTAACGCGCTTTGCAGCAGCCCGTCCATCTGGCCCGGGCTCTGCCAGGGCAGCTGTTTGATGTTGAGTGCGGGCAACATCCCGTGTGAAGACTGCTGGCTGATGCCAAACAGCCCCGCAAAAGCCGGATTCCAGGATGACAAGTCCCCGTGATCGTCCATCAGGAACAGGCCCGACTCGGCGTTGTCAAAAATGGTGTGGAACTTCTTCTCGTCGATTTCACCCTGCAAACGCAGTTCACGTTCGGTCGCCAGGGCGCCGGTCAGGCGGTCCGACAAGGCGTTGATGTCCACCACCAGCTGGCCGATTTCGGTGTTGCCATGCCTGGCCGGTATGGCGAGGCGCTCACCTGCCGTGGGGTCCATCCGGTGCAGGCGGTCCGACATGGCCTGTATCGGGCGCACGATGAACAACAGCATCATCAGCACCACCGCAAAGGTCACCATGCCCAGCTGCCAGCTGAGCTGAATCGCCGCAAGCCAAACCTCTTCACTGATACGGGCGTTGATCACCTTGGGATCGGGGGTGAGCACAATCCGGCCGACCAGTTTCTGCTTGTCAAAGGGGGAGTAGATCAGGCGCTTGAGTGAGGGGCCGCTGGTGGCGCCGGTGGACGGCCCACGGCGTTTGTCTGCCAGCAATTCTTCTTCGGTCGAGATGCTGACCGCCAGCACATCGGAGTTGTTCAACAGCCCCTGCGCCAGCTCGTAGGCCAGCGTCTGGTCTTTGACGAAACACGCCACCGCCAGGGTGCTCTCCATGGTGTCAAGCAGCTCGGCCAGACGTGTCTGTGACGCCAGATGGGCACGTTGGCTGGTGGCATGGGCGGTGTAGGCCACGGCAATCAAACCGGCCAGCAGGGATGTGGCGATCACCGCCAAGGTCGAGCGCACCAACAATCCGCGCAGGCGCCAAGCCGCCGTCAGTGCGCGTGGGGGCTGCCTCATCGAGGGAATTCCATCACGATGCGAAAACGCCGGTCGACCTGGCTGCGATCAATGTAGGCAATGCCGCCCGGCTGATCCGCCAACAAGAGCATCACCTCATTGGCGTTGGCTGCCTGCAGCGGAGGTGAGGTTTTGCCGGAGAACAGCAGGCGAGCCCAGTAGGCACTGATCTCATTGGGTTCTTTGTTGACCAGCTTGCGGTAAAACTCGGTACGCAGGGCCGTGTTCTCAGGCTGGTCAATGGGCACGGCTGTGCCACCTGTGGGCAGTCTGCGGTAACGCCCCAGGAAAATATTGACAACATCGTCCTGGCCAAGCCGGGTGATGGTGCTGGCGGTACTCACCACCACCACCGGTTCGGCGCAGCCAACTGCGCCTAGCCCCAACAGCGCCACGAACAAGCTTGCTTGCCAGATTTTCATGGTCGGTCAGAACACAAAATCCAGCGTCAAGCTGAAGACGGTCATGCGGCCATCCCAGTCGGACTCAACATTTTTGAACGGGAAACTGGATGTTGGTTTGCCATGCACCCAGTCCACCTGGGCCTTGAGGGCCAGATTTTTTTGCACGTCCCAGCGACCACCCACGGTGTAGGTGTTCTGGTTGGTGACACTTTTCGCTACCAGCAAGGAGGTCAGCGAATTGACGCCTGGCACTGCGCTGGAGGGCAGTTTTTCCAGATCGGAGAAACTGCGTGACACGCCCAGGTAGGGTGTCACCGAACCCAAGCGGTAGGCTGCCAATGCATAAGCGGCTTTGGTGTCGGCATAGGCTGCACCGTCGTGCTTGATCTGATTCAACATCAGTTGCACGTTCAGGGGGCCCTGGTCATACACCAGCCCAAGCGAGTTGAAGGTCGTCCGGCTATCTGCCATGGCCATTTGCGGCACCAAGGACAGATAGGAGACACCCTGCAGGGGATTGCCAATGGACCGCAACAAGGCGTCGACCGGCATTTCATGGTTGAAGCGCACCTGGACATGGCTCAAGCGAACCTGCCAGGGGCCAACGCTGTAATCCAGGTTTCCCCCCATCAAGGTGGAACCATGCAGGTCCCACAGGATGCTGGGTGCATAAGGCGTTTTTTCAGGCGACTGACCCCAGAAAACTTTGCCCATGAGCAAGCCCGACGCCACCGGCAGGGTGGCACTCATGTCCACACCATCGATGTAGGAGAACACCAGCGAACCGTAAAAATCGGGCGTTGGTCGCACACTGATATTGGAGTAACCCACCAACCGGGAGTCGCCCAGCATGTAGAACTCGGTGCCCAGGCGTCCCGCACGCAGGGAAAGATCGGAGGAAAAATCGTGCCGCAAAAACGCCCAGGTCAGTTCTGGCCGGTAACTGGAGTCGGCGTGGTAGCGGGTCACCGCCTGCACCACAGCTTCGGTACTGGGGCTGAGCTGGACATTGGCCTGCAGGCCCAGAAGGCTGTCGACCTTGCTGGTCCAGCGTGTGCCAGCGCCATTGGGTTGCGACAGATCTCGCACAAACTGGGCGCTGTCGGTGTCCGCGCGGGTGGCACCAAGGGTGCCAAAACCATGCAGGCTGATGCTGGGCCAATCAGGCGCAGCCAGCCCATCCTGCGCCCAGACCCCGCCCGGACAGCTCAGACTCAGAAAGACCGATGCGCTGACGCCAAGCCGTTGCCAAAGTGGCCAAGGCTTGTTTGCGCGATAAGGATGAGCGATGTGCATGCTGATAGACCAACCCCGATGCCGACACCCCTCTACAACAAGGGCAGTGATGGCAAAAAGAGTGTACCAAAATTGAACAAGCATCGGGCCAAGAATTGACCCAGTTGCACACCCTTAATCGGGTCTACTCAACACGCATCTGCACCAGAAAACCCCAATCGGGCCGGGTGCCTCGGGCACCCGTGGTGCGAAAGACCTCAGTCGCCGAAAGCAATGCCGAGGTCACGCCCGGTTTGCAGGGAGTCACAGTCCATCGGCACGTTGCGGATGTGGCCCGCGACTTCTTCCAGCGTCACATAGTCCACACCGTTGACACCGAGGGACACCATCACGCCGGTTTGGCCTGCATCCAGCGCGCGCACAGCAGCGGCACCAAAACGCAGGGCCGCCAACCGGTCAAACGCGGTGGGGCTGCCGCCACGCAACAGGTGACCCAACACCACCACGCGGGTGTCCTTGCCGGTGCTCCTGCCCAAGGCTTCGGCCACACTCTCGCCAACGCCGCCCAGACGCTCAGCGCGACCTGTCTCAGCCGGCGCCAGCAGTTCGCGTTTGCCGTCCTTGGCCAGGGCACCCTCGGCCACCACCACGATGGAGTACAGGTGACCTTCGGCCTCGCGTTTCAGGAGCTTGGCCGTGACCTGGTCCAGGTCAAACGGGATCTCCGGGATCAGGATGGCGTGGGCGTTGCCAGCAATGCCAGCGTGCAGGGCAATCCAGCCGGCGTAACGGCCCATCACCTCGACCACCATCACACGCTGGTGGCTCTCGGCGGTGCTGTGCAGTCGGTCGATACATTCCGTGGCAAAACCCACGGCGGTATCAAAACCGAAGGTGGTGTATGTTTTGTCCAGGTCGTTGTCAATGGTCTTGGGCACACCCACCACCCGCAGGCCCTTGCGGTGCAGCGCATCGGCAATGGTCAGGGAGCCATCCCCACCGATGGACACCAGCGCGTCGATCTCGTGTGTGGCGAAATAGGTCAGCAACTCGTCCGAGCGATCAATCTCGCGCGTTGTGCCGTCGGGCATGTTGACCGGGAAATGCAGTGGGTTGCCCTTGTTGGTGGTGCCCAGAATGGTGCCGCCCAGGTGACCGATACCCCGCACCTTGTCACGGGTCAGGCGGTAGACACCGCCTTCGGGGTAACGCTCGGGGAACATGATGCCGTTGAACCCGTCGCGAATGCCATAACACTGCCAGCCCAGGTTGTCGGCGGCGATCACCACCGATTGAATCACGGCGTTCAGGCCGGGGGCGTCACCGCCGCCTGTGCAGACGGCAATACGTTTGATAGGTTTAGTCATGCGAAGGGTCCTCAGTTAAATTTGATCTTTGGTCCAGTGTCTGAATTGTGCCGTAAGCACTCGGCCATTTGTACCCCGCCAGTTACATTCGTAAAACAACTTGATGTCAATAAAAATAGCTATTCGCCCTTTATTGATAAGGGCTAGAGGGCATTTTTCCACTTTATTCACTGGGAACCCATAGGCTGCAGGCGGCCCAGCTTGTGGGCCAGTTCAATGGCTGAGCTGACCCCCATCTTTTCGAAAATGTTGGCGCGGTGAAACTCCACCGTGCGCGCGGTGATGCCCAGGTGCTCGGCAATGGTCTTGTTGTAGTGGCCGCGAATCAGCTCGTCGAGCACCTCGCGTTCGCGTGGGCTCAAGACCGCCAGCGCCTGGCGCAGGCGTTTGGCTTCGGCATCATCGTCCTGCACCGCGCTGGCGGCCACCAGCGCCTGCGCCACCCGGTCCACCAGTTCGTTGTCCTGGAAGGGTTTTTCCAGAAAGTCCCAGGCGCCGTTCTTGACCGCCGCCACCGCCATGCTGACATCGCCATGGCCGGTCAGAAACAGCACCGGCCAGGGACAACGCAGCAGTTTGAGCTGCTCAAAAGTGGCCAGGCCCGACAAGGGCGCCATGCGCAGGTCCATCAAGACCACCGAGGCCTCCCAGGCACCGGTTCGCTGACGCAACGCGTCGAGAAAAGGCGCCCCACCGTCCCAGGTGGTGGGTGTGTAATCACGCGAGTCAAACAGCCAGGCCAGGCCGTCGCGGACGTCGGGGTCGTCATCAACAATGTGCAATCCAGGTCGTTTCATGGTGTTCCCTCATGCAGTTGCGCCGGCCCTTGGGCCAGCGGCAGGTAGACGGTAAACCGGGCACCGCCCAGCACCGGGTCGCGCCCGACCTCCAGGCGACCGTGGTGGGCCTCGACGATCGAGCGGCAGATCGCCAGCCCCATGCCCATGCCACCTTCCTTGTGGCTGACAAAGGCGTTGAAGATGCTCGACAGCGCCTCGTCGCTGACCCCTGGTCCGGTGTCAGACACCGACAGGGCGGCCAGACCGTGTGCAGGGTCCTGGCGCAAATCGATCCACACCTGGGCCGGGGTGCTGCCGTGGGGCGCCCAGTCCTGCGCGTTGCCCACCAGGTTGTTGACCAGATGCTCCAGCAGCAGTTCGTCGGCCTCCACCCACATCGGCTGCGCTGGCGCCAGCCACTGCGCGGGTGTGCCGTCGCCTTCGCTGCGCGCCGCCAGCACACGGGTCAGACACGCCACCAGATCGAGCCGCTGGCGCACCAGTTCACGGCGCCGGGCAAAGTCATTGACACGCCGGATGATGCCGCCCGCCCGGTCCGCCAGACGCGCCATGCGTTGCACCACCGGCAACAACTCGTTCAGGGTGATCGTGCTGTCGGCCAGGCGGTTGAGCAGGCCATTGGCAAAACTGCTGAGGGCACCCAGCGGCTGGTTGAGCTCGTGTGCGAGCGTCGAGGCTACCTCGCCCACCGCAATCAGCCGGCCCGAGGCCTCCAATTTTTCCTGCTGCTGGGCGGCCATGCGCTGGGCACGTTTGCGCTCGCTGATGTCCAGCACCGAGCTCATCCAGCCGATCTGCTCGCCATCAGCGGTCGTCAGCGGTGATTCGTGGATCAACACATCAATCAGGTGGCCGTCTCGGTGAGCAAACTGCACCTCCACCCCATTGCCCGAGGTACCGCGCGCGATGATGCCCTCGTGCACCTGGACCAAAAAATCATGCTGATCGGGTGGCCAGTATGGGAACGGCATCTTCAGACCCAGCAACTCGTTGGCACTGTAGCCCACCAGGCGTGTGAAAGCCTCGTTGACATACAAGATGTGGCCCTGCAGATCCCAGGCGCGCAAACCGGTGGTGACCGAGTTTTCCATCGCGGTGCGCAGCGCCACCTGGGCCTGCAGCAAGGCCTGCACCTGGCGGCGTTTGACAAAGTCGCGCCGCAGCGCAAACAGGGCCACCAGCATGCCCAGCAAAAACAGCAGGGCCACCAAAAAAAAGACCCTTGGCACGGTGGTGGGCTCGGCCTGGGTGCGATCGACCTGGACAAACAAATCGGTGCCCGGCAGGTTCAGCGCCACACGGTAGCCAGAGCGGCTGGCTGCGGCGTCATCCACGATCAGACGCACCTGGTGGTCTTGCGAAAACCAGGTCGGTATCAGCGCGGCCAAGGCGCGCTCCAGGGACACTGCGGCCAGGTAGTTGCCAACAAACTGGCCGCGGTCAAAAAACGGCACGGCCAGCCACACCACATCGGTGGGAGAACCGTCCGCGCGCAACATCACACCGGCGAAGGCGGCGCGGCGCAACCCTTCGGTGGTGGCCTGCATGGTTTGCTGCGCCTGGGCGTTGGCCGGGTGGGCCACAGCGTCGCTGAACCAGCGCGATGGCCCGCCCGAAGCAGCCACAGACTGGCCAACCGCGATCCAGCCGCGGTCCAGCAACACCCCTGGCTCCAGCGACAACAATCCCCCTTTGGGCACCGCTGGTGGCGTCAGGTTGGCCGCCGGACTGGCCGCCTGGCGTGCCAGCACCAGCAGGTCATCTTCCAGGCGACGAAAGTGGAACTGCACACTTTGCTCCAGCCACTGCGCGTCGGCGGCGCGGCGGCGGGCTGACTCTTCGGCCTCAAAATTGTTCAGGTACAGCAGCAGCGTGACCACCGAGCCCAGCAGCAGCGCCAGCAGCCCGAGCAGCCACCACACCGCCCGGCGGTTGCGCCCAGGCTGGCGCGATACCGACTGCTGTAGCAGGGCAAAGTCCAGGGCATGGTCAGCGGCGGGTGGGGCAGAACGTGGCATGTGCCTGCGCATAATAGCCATCATGCCCACCTTTGCTTACCCCCTTCTTGCCGGGCGCCGCCAATGGCTGGGGGCGCTGGCCACCGGCCTGCTGGCACCGGTGGCGGGTCTGGCCAATACGCGTGCCCCGATCACCTTGCGTTTCTCCCATGTTGTGGCGCAGGACACCCCCAAGGGCCGGGCCGCCAGTCGCTTCAAGGCGCTGGTGGAGGCGCGCTCGGGCGGACGCATCACGGTACAGGTTTTTCCGGACGGCCAGCTCTATGGTGACCATGACGAGATGCAGGCGCTGCAACTCGGGGCGGTGGACATGGTGGCGCCTTCGTTGTCCAAGTTCGGACGCATTGGCCTGCCTGAGTTTGAGTTACTTGATTTGCCTTTCCTGTTTGAAGACCTGTCGGACGTGCGGCGTGTCACCCTGGGTTCGCTGGGCCAGCGCCTGTTCAACGGTCTGAAGCGCCAGGGCCTGGTGGGGCTTGGTTTCTTTGACAACGGCTTCAAACAGATGAGTGCCAACCGGCCCCTGCTGACACCGGCCGACTTTGCTGGCCTGCGCATGCGGGTGCAGGCTTCGCGGGTGATTGCCGACCAGATGCGAGCCCTGGGCGCACGCCCGGTGACATTGGCCTTTAGCGAAACCCGCCGCGCTCTGGCAACAGGTGTGGTGGACGGCACCGAAAACCCGGTCTCCAACTTCTGGACACAGGGCATGCACCAGGTGCAAAGTGACCTGAGCCTGACCAACCACGGCTACCTGGGTTATGCGGTGGTCACCAACCAGCGTTTCTGGGAACATCTGCAGGCCGATGACCGTGAGCTGATTTACCAGGCCCTGCAGGAGGCCTTGGATGACGCACGCCAGATTGCCGACGTCCAGAATGAGGCCGCCCTGGCGGCGCTACGCCAGTCCAACACCACCCGCATCCACAGCTTAAGCCCCAGTCAGCGCGCGCGCTTGCAACAAGCCGTGCAGCCGGTGCACCAGGCCTTGGCGCGGCGCATCGGGCCCGACTGGTTCCAGGCGCTGCAAGACGCGTTGGCGCAGCCCAGCGCCTGAGCGCCAGCAACTTAGGGGTTTTCCCTAGCTGTTGAAGGCCACAGTTGTGGCGCTTGAGTCCAGCCAGTACGCTCTCGGCTGCTCGCAAAAAACCCATCCCTTACAACAGGAGACAAACATGAAACTCAAAGCCATCCTCGCCGCTGCCTTGCTAGCTGTCGGCATGAGCGTCAGCGCCCAGACCATCATCAAGTTCAGCCACGTGGTGGCGGCCGACACGCCCAAGGGCAAAGCCTCGGTTTTCTTCGCCCAGAGAGCGGGTGAGCTGACCAAGGGCAAGGTCAAGGTGGAGGTGTATGCCAACAGCGCTTTGTACAAAGACAAGGAAGAGATGGAAGCGCTGCAAATTGGCTCGGTGCAGATGCTGGCACCGTCGCTGGCCAAATTTGGCCCGCTGGGTGTGAAAGAGTTCGAAGCCTTTGACCTGCCCTTCATTTTTGATGACACGGCTGATCTGCACAAGGTCACCCAAGGGCCCGTGGGCGCAGCGCTGCTGGCCAAGCTGGAACCCCGGGGCATCAAGGGTCTGGCTTACTGGGACAATGGTTTTAAATCGTTCTCGGCCAACACACCCCTGAAGGCCGTGGCCGATTACAAGGGCAAAAAATTCCGCATCCAGTCCTCCAAGGTGCTCGAAGAAGAGATCCGCTCGGTGGGTGGCATCGCCCAGGTGATGGCTTTCTCTGAGGTTTATCAAGCGCTGCAGACCGGCGTGGTGGATGGCACCGAGAACCCGATCTCCAACTTCTACACCCAGAAGATGCATGAGGTGCAAAAACACCTGAGCCTGACCAACCACGGTTACCTGGGCTACGCGGTGATCGTCAACAAGAAGTTCTGGGACGGTCTGCCCGCCGATGTGCGTGGCCAGCTGGAACAAGCCATGAATGAGGCCACGGTCTACGCCAACAAGATTGCCCAAGAAGAAAACGACATGTCTCTGGACGGTGTCAAGAAGAGCGGCAAAACCACCGTGTATGTGCCCACCAAGGAAGAACGCATGGCCCTGAAAAAAGCCATGGCGCCGGTGCACACCAAGATGGCCGATCGTGTTGGCAAGGACACCTTGCAGCAGATCTACCAGGCCACCGGCTTTGACCCCAGCACGCTCTGAGTTGATCTGTTGTTCATCGCGATAAAGACGTTTCTGCCGTGTTTGCTCCCATGAAACTCCTTGATCACCTGGAAGAATGGCTGGTGACTTTCCTGATGGGCGGCGCCACGCTGATCATCTTTGTGGCGGTGCTGCACCGTTATGCTGCGGGCCTGGCCATACCGGGCCTGCAGGACTGGCTGTTGTCGATCAGCATGAGCTGGGCGCAAGAGCTGACCATCATCATGTTTGTCTGGATGGCCAAGTTTGGTGCGGCCTACGGTGTACGCACCGGCATCCACGTCGGTGTGGATGTGCTGATCAACCGGCTGAGCAAGCCCACACGTGGCAAATTTGTCATGTTTGGCCTGTCTGCCGGCGCCTTGTTCACCGCGATTGTGGCGGTGCTGGGCACACGTTTTGTCTGGGAGAACGGCGCCCACTACGACATCTACACCTGGCTCGGGCTGACACTCACCGATGTACCTGAAGGCCCGACCACCCCCGACCTGGAGTGGCCAACCTGGATGGTCTACAGCGCCATCCCGCTGGGCACCAGCCTGATGTGTTTCCGCTTTTTGCAGGTGCTGGTGACCTTTGCCAGAACCGGTGATCTGCCGCACCATGACCACGGCCATGTCGACGGTCTGGAGGCGGACGAACCCATCGCTGTGGATGCCAACCCGTATGCCATGAGTGACAACCTGCACCCGCGTGACCTGCACCACTCGCTGGAAGGCAAATCACACGCCAAAGGCCCGAACCAAGAAGGGCCCAAGCCATGAACGCCGCCATCATTTTTATCCTGCTGCTGGCGCTGATGCTCACCGGCATGCCGATCTCGATCTCGCTCGGCCTCACTGTTCTGACCTTCTTGTTTGGCTTTACCGAGGTGCCGCTGGAGTCGGTGGCGCTCAAGCTGTTCACCGGCATCGAGAAATTCGAGATCATGGCGATCCCGTTTTTCATCCTGGCGGGCAACTTCCTGACCCATGGCGGTGTGGCTCGGCGCATGATCAACTTTGCCTCCAGCATGGTGGGGCACTGGTACGGCGGCCTGGGCTTGTCGGGGGTGGTCGGTTGTGCGCTGTTTGCCGCAGTCTCTGGCTCCAGTCCGGCCACCGTGGTGGCGATTGGCTCGATCCTGCTGCCAGCCATGGTCAAGGCCGGGTTCCCGAAAAGCTTTGGCGCCGGTGTCATCACCACCTCGGGCGCGCTGGGGATCCTGATCCCGCCGTCCATCGTGATGGTGATGTATTCGGTGGCCACCAACACCTCGGTCGGTGCCTTGTTCATGGCCGGCGTGGTGCCCGGGCTGGCGCTGGCGGCTGTGCTGGGCGGCGTGACCTGGTACCGTGCACGCAAGTACAACTATCCACGCCTGGCCAAGGCCAGCTGGGGTGAACGCTGGCGCACCTTCAAGGCTTCGGTCTGGGGCCTGCTGCTGATCGTGATTGTGATGGGTGGCATCTACAGCGGCATGTTCACACCCACAGAGGCAGCGGCCATCAGCGCGGTGTATGCGTTCATCGTGGCGGTGTTCATCTACAAGGACATGGGTCTGAAAGACGTGCCCAAGGTGCTGCTGAACTCGGCCAACATGTCGGCCATGTTGCTCTACATCATCACCAACGCGGTGTTGTTCAGCTTCATCATGACCAACGAAAACATCCCGCAGGCCTTGGCCGACTGGATGCTGGGCAACGGCCTGGGCATGGTCACCTTCTTGCTGGCGGTGAACGTGATCCTGCTGCTGGCTGGCAACTTCATGGAGCCGTCCAGCATCGTGCTGATCTTCGCGCCGATCCTGTTCCCGGTGGCGATGAAGCTGGGCATTGACCCGGTGCACTTTGGCATCATCATGGTGGTGAACATGGAGGTGGGCATGTGCCACCCGCCGGTGGGCCTGAACCTGTACGTGGCCTCGGGCATCACCAAGATGGGCATCACCGAGTTGACCGTGGCGGTGTGGCCGTGGCTGCTGTCCATGCTGGCCTTTCTGGGCCTAGTGACTTACTGGCCCGCGATGTCCACCTGGTTCCCGCGTATGCTGGGCATGATGTAGCGCCGCCTGGCACCCACAAAAAAGCCCGGAACTCCCGGGCTTTTTTGTGCAAAATTGGCCTCTAGCCCTTTATCTAAAAGGGCGAGTAGCTATTTAATACGCAGCATTATTGGTCTGCCACATAAGGGTTCGTGCGACGCTCGCGGCCAAACGTGCTCTCGGGTCCGTGGCCGGGAATGAACACCGTGTCGTCCCCCATCGGCCACAGACGGTTTTTGATGCTGGCGATCAGCGTGGCGTGGTCCCCCTGCGGGAAATCGGTGCGGCCAATCGAGCCCGCAAACAACACGTCGCCGACAAACGCACGTTTGGCCTCGGGTGAGTAAAACACCACATGCCCCGGCGTATGGCCCGGGCAATGCCGCACTTGCAGCGTGCAGTTGCCCACGGTGACGGTGTCGCCATCGTGCAGCCAGCGCGTCGGCGTGAACAGCTGGGCCGGTGGAAATCCAAACATCTGGCTTTGTTTGGGCAGGCCGTCAATCCAGAACTGGTCGCCTTCACCTGGGCCGATGATCGGCAAACCCAGCCGCTGCGCCAACTCACCGGCACCGCCTGCATGGTCGATGTGGGCGTGGGTGAGCCATATCTGGCCCAGCGTCAAGCCCAGGCGCTTGACTTCAGCCAGGATCACATCCAGATCACCACCCGGGTCAATCACCGCAGCCTGTTGTGTCTGGTCACACCAGACCAGGGAACAGTTTTGATCAAAGGCAGTGACGGGGAGGGTGAGGTACTGGAACATGGTTTGCAAGAAGTGGCTGACAACAAAAAAACAGGCGAATGGCCTGAGTATGCATGGAAGTCAGCGGGTCATTGCAACCAGCACCCCCACCGCCAACATAACCAACACCCCACCTGAGACCCGCTCCAGCCACGGCAGGGCTTTGGAAAATTGGCTCAGAACCCTTTTGTTTCCTATGACTGCTGCTACCAAAATGTCCCACAATAACACCACACAAAACATCCACAGTCCGTAGCCGATCTTGACAGCTGGGCTGCTTTGGCTGGCACCCACCACGGTGGCCAGGCTGGCATAAAACAGCGCGTTCTTCGGGTTCAGGATGCCCGACACAAAGCCCATACCCGCGCCGCGCCACCACAGCCGGACCGCTGCAGCCGTTCGCCCGGTGCTGGCTGCCATCTGGCGCAACGGGTTCTGGCCTGCATGGCGGATGAACATCACCCCCATGTACAGCAGGTACAGGCAGCCGCCCAGCTGCAGCAGCATGAAGAGGGTGTTGCCCGGCTGCAGCACAGCCACCCCGGCAAAAGCCAGCACAATGAACACACCGTTGGCCAGCGCGATGCCCAGGCAGACCCCGCTGGCAACCCGCCAACCGGCCGCCATCGCGGTGCGCGCCACCAGAAAGAAGTCCGGCCCGGGCGACAACAAGGCCAGAAAATGGGCAGCGGCAAGCATCACAAACGACGGGATCATGGTCCAACTTCCTCCAGAACAAAAGCCCGGAGTCTGCAGACCGCTGCCGCTGCTGTCTTGAAGAAAATTGCGCCCTTGGGTGTTGTGCGCCACCCCGCCACTAGGCCCGGTAACGACCCGGTGTCACACCCACATGGGCCTTGAACACCCGCTGGAAATGTCCTTGGTCGGCAAAGCCCAGTCGGTAGGCAATGTCCGCCAGCGGCTCACCTGCACGCAAGTGATGGCGGGCCTGGTTGATGCGTTGGTTCAACTGGTAGGCATGGGGGGTCAGGCCGGTGGCTTGGCGAAAGGCGCGGATCAGCTGGTAACGGCTCATGTTGGCCATCTTGGCCAATTCGGTCAACGAGATCAGGGCATCCGCCTCGTGTTGCAAATGTGCCAGAAGAGGCTGCAACTTGTGGCGACTGTCTGGGGCCAGGGACGGCGACAGGGCAGGCTGTCCCTGGCTGGCGCAGTCTCCCAAAAACGCGATCAGGGCGATTTCCTTCTCTGGCGTGCTGGCGTCAGAAAACAAAACAGCATTGAGCTGGCAGAACCGCGCGTAGATACCGGCATCCTGGGTCAGCTGCACCGTCTGCAGTGGAGGCACGCTGGATTCCTGCCACAGGGCCTGCAGCCAGCTGGCCTCCAGATGCAGCATCTGGTAACTCCAGGCTGTGTTGGGCAGGGGGTTGCAAGCATGGACGTGGGCGGCTGGTACCCACACAACGGTGCCAGGCTGGATGACCGATGGTCCGGTGCCTGCGCTGGTGAAACGGCTCGAACCCTGATCCACCGCGCCCACAGAAAAGCTCGGGTGGCTGTGGGCTTTGTAACAGGCACGGCTGTGGCAGGCCCGGCGGCTCTCGGCATATGGCAAGGCCGGGTCACGCCAGAACTCGGCGCTGGCGGGCGAGGTCGTGGCAGGGGAAGGGGCCATCACGGGTCAGCAGGCCTCGCAAGCCAATACCGCGCTGCTGGCTTCCCGGCGGGTGCGCTCGGTCAAAAACTCCAGGAACACACGGGTGCGCTCGGGCAGGAACTGCCGGCTGGGCAGGGCCGCGTAAATGGCCAGGCGGCCAGTGATCCAGGGACGCAGCACCCGGATCAGTTGGCCACTCGACAGGTAGGGGGCAGCCAGGTCCACCGCCACCGAGGTGATGCCCGCACCGTCCAGTACCGCGCGCATCAGGGTGTCGGTGTGGTTGCTCCACAGAACGGGCTGCACGGCCACATCCAGCACCTCGTCCTGAAGCGCCGAGTTGAACAGGCGCCAGGTGTTACTCGGCCGACCCGAGACGGTCAGGCGCAGCACCTCATGCTGGGCCAGGTCTTGCGGGCTCACCGGCACATTCTTGCGCTGGATGTAGGCGGGTGAGGCCACCAGGATGGCCTCAGTGGCGGAAATCTTGCGGGCAACCAGGTCGGCATCAAAGTCTGCCTCGGTCGGCAGCAAGCTGATGTCGTAGTCCTCAATCGGTGGCTCCTTGAACGAGGCCACCTCAATGTTGAGCTGGATCTTCGGATGCAACTGCCTGAAGTCTGCAATCAGTGGCGCAAGCACATGGGTGGCCAACACCGGTGGTGCCAACACCCGCAGAACGCCTTCAGGCTCGTGTGTTTGTGAACTGGCCAGGCTGTCGGCGTCATCAATGTCCTGCAGGATCAGGCGCACCCGCGCCAGATAGGCCTCACCCGCCACGCTGAGTGACAAACGCCGGGTGCTGCGGTGTAACAAACGGGTGCCCAGATGGTCTTCCAGGTCGGCCACCAGGCGCGTCACCACCGCTGGCGAGATATCGAGCGCACGTGAGGCCGCCGCAAAGCCACCTTCGTCGATGACTTTTTGAAAAACCCGCATTGACAGCAATCGGTCCATGGTGCACCTGAATGGCATTTCAAGGGCTTGATTATTTCTTAAATAGCAATGTGTCAGTGACAAATAGGCTATTTTTCTTCTTAAACAGAAACTTTACAGTTCATCCCATCGACGAAACACCTTCAACACCGTGTTTCGAAGAACCCGGACAGACCTCAAAAAATTGTCTGCCGGCATTTTTAAACTCTTTCAGGAAATACATCATGAACCGCAAAACACTCTCTGCTCTGACCCTCTCTTTGGCTGCTTTGGTGGCTGGCAATACCTTCGCTGCCGACGCTTCTGCCCCCAAAACACGTGACCAGGTCCGTGCTGAATTGCTGGAAGCCCAGCGCACCGGCCACATCCTGGCCCAAGGCAATTCGGGCAAGTTGCTCAACGAGTTGTACCCCAGCCAATACCCAGCCAAAGCCGTGACCCAAGGCAAGACCCGCGCCCAAGTGCTGGCCGAGCTGGCACAAGCGCAACGCACGGGTGACATCGTGGCCGGCGGCAACTCCGGCAAGCTGCTCAACGAGTTGTACCCCAGCCAGTACCCGGCCAAGGCTGTGACACCCGGCGTGACCCGTGCCCAAGTGCTGGCCGAGCTGGAACAAGCACAACGCCGTGGCGACGACTTCAGCAAGCTCTACGGCCACAACTAAGGTGACCGTGGCCGATCTGGCCACAGGGCCTGGGGCAACCCAGGCCCATCAAGGGTTCATTGTTTCGAATTTGGAACAGTATTTCCCGAATCAGCTTGTTATAAAAACATATCGCCAAAAATAGAATCAATGAACCCTCAGCACCGTTGTGCTGGGTTTTCCACCCAACCCGAGCTTTCACCATGAAATTACTGCACGTTGACTCCAGCATCCTGGGCACCTATTCCGCCTCCCGCCAGCTCACCGCCGAGGTGGTGGCACAGTGGCTCAAGGGCCATCCCGACACCACGGTGGAATACCTGGATGTGGCCGCCAACCCGATCAACCATTTTGGCGCGGACGCGTTGGCCATCAAGGGGGTTGCTCAGGCTGAGCCGACCGAGGTACAACGTGCCGAGAACGCTTTGTCCGAGAAGCTGGTGAGCCAGTTCCTGGCTGCCGATGTGATTGTGGTGGGCGCACCGTTTTACAACTTCTCCATCCCGACCCAGCTCAAGGCCTGGATTGACCGCCTGGCCCAGCCGGGCCGCACCTTCACCTACACCGACAAGGGCCCGACCGGTCTGGCCACCGGCAAGACGGTGATCGTGGCCTCCACCCGGGGTGGTGCCTATTCCACCAGCGAAGGTGGCCAGGCCATGGAACACCAGGAAAGTTACCTGAAGGTGGTGTTTGGCTTCTTTGGTATCACCGACGTGCGCATCGTGCGCGCCGAAGGTCTGGCCATGGGGGAGGCTGCCAAAGCCGCCGCCATGACTGCGGCTCAAAACGAGATTGCCACCGCCGCCCACTAAACTGTCTGTGTTTATGGTTTGCCGCGCTGGTTGCGGCAGACTCACAGAGGTCCACAACGTGCTCAGAACCCTTCATACCCTGTCTACCCAACGCCGCTCCTGGCTGCTGCTGGCAGCCCTGGCGCTGGTGCTGGATGGCATCGCCCTGTTTTTGCAACATGTGTTGCACGTCGAACCCTGCAACGAGTGCATTTACATCCGTGCTGGTGTGCTGGGCATTGCGCTTGCCGGGGTGATGGGCGCCTTGGCCCCTAGCTATTGGCCGATGCGGCTGCTGGCTTTGACGGCCTGGGTCGGGGCCTTGGGCTGGAGTTTGTCGCGTGTGGTGTTGCTGCTGGACCTGGAGCGCATCGTGGCTGCTGGCGGCGACGCCAGTTGCAAACGTTTCAAGGGCTTTCCGGACTGGCTGCCGCTGGAGCAGTGGTTGCCCAATGTGTTTGAGCCACGCGCCATGTGTGGCACCGTGAGCTGGACTTTTTTGGGCGGGTCGGTCACGTTCTGGATCGGTATCGCTTTGGGTGGTATGGCCTTGCTGGCTGCTGCGGTGGTGGTGGCGCAGGTGTGGCCCAACAAGGGGCGTGTGTAGGCGGGTGGAGCTGGCTTAAGCCAGGACTAAGTTTTCCCTAAGGCGGTCCTAAGTTGGCGTCCGTACAGTTGCTCCCAGTTGGTTGACAGCCAACACAACCGTTACAGACAACCACTGGCCCTCGAAAGGACTCCTCATGAAATCAAGTATTACCGCCCTGTGCATCGCAACCGCCGTTTTGGGCTCTGGCCTGGCATTTGCCGCAACGCCTGCTGCCACCGCTGCACCCGTAGCACCCGCCGCAACCACGGCACCGGCTGATGCAGCCGCACCCGTGACCACCCCCGCCAAGAAAACAGTCAAGAAACACGCCGCCAAGAAAGCCGCTCCCAAGGCTTCTGCTGCGCAGTAAATCAACAACAGCGATGGGCGCAACCCATCTGGCAAGGAGGCCCGCAGTCTGCGGGCCTTTTTTGCTTTGTGGTGTCACACAACGCCCAGCACAACATCTGAATGTCCGCCGGTGAGTTTCCCGGTGGCCTGTATCAATCAGAAAGCTAGCTTCATGCATCCATTTATGTTCAGAGTGCTCGCCAGGCTGGTTCTGGTGGCCTCTCTTTGGGGCGCCGGGTTGGCCATGGCGCAGACCGAGCCGTCGATGAACCAGATTTATGCCACCGCACAGGCCGGCAAACTCGATGCTGCCCAGCTGATGGTGCAGCAGGTGCTGATTGCACATCCCCGCAGTGCCAAGGCCTTTTTTGTCCAGGCAGAGCTGTACGCTCGCCAAGGCCAACTGGACTTGGCACGCGAGTCCTTGGCCACCGCAGACCAGCTGGCTCCCGGCTTACCCTTCGCCAAGTCAGAGTCTGTCCAGGCGCTTCGCACGCAACTGGCAGCCAAACACCAGGCCCCAAGCACGCGAAGCTCTTTGGCGTCTGATGCCGGGCAGCTGGCGGCACAGCCTTCGGCCAGTGCCTGGGTGTTGCCGCTGCTGCTGGCCGCCGCTGTGATGCTTGGCGGCTACCTCATCTTCCGGCGCCGGGTGCCCCAGCCACGCGGGCAAGCACCGGCGGCAGTGGATCCAGGCGGGCTCAAAGCTGCCCAAGCTTGGGGTCTGGGCGGCGGTGTCCCGCCAAGCTCGACTCCATATCCACCATCGGCTTACCCCCAAAGTTACCCGCCTTCAGCTGGAACCGGTTTGGGTGGCCGCATCATGGGTGGTGTGGCGACTGGACTGGCGGTTGGCGCGGGTGTGATGGCGGCCGAGGCCATAGGGCGCCAGGTGATGGGTGATCACAATGCCACCGTGCCCCAGACCCTTCAGCCTGACAACAGCCGATATGAACCCTTGGCAGAAAACGCCGACCTGGGCGGCAATAACTTCGGCATCAGTGACACCGCGTGGGACGATGACGCGGGCGGCGACGTCGGCGGTGGAGACTGGGACAGCTGAGCCCAGCTGCTCAGTTCAGTGTCGCTGCGGTTGGCGGAGCTGCTCCATCAACGCATCTGGCTGGCCACCTTGCGCGAGGTGGCTCTTGTACCAGACCGTCAGAATGCTGGTCACCACCGGCCCGGGGTCCTGGCAGACCTTGTCAAAGTCCAGGCCGTTGATGCCGCAGATCAGCTTGACCAGATCCATGTCCAGGTCAATGGCGTCGTCCGCGCAGCGGCGCAGCTTGAGGTCGGCAAAAGAGTAGCCCTCGGGCAATTTGAGGGTCAGCAGGGCATCTGTTGGCATAGGTAGGCAAAAAGTCAGTGGGTCAAACTGCTATATGGTTAGTAGCTGCTTAGGCAATCCATAAAAGGGCTACAGCCCGAAAAGCATCATAACCCCAATGCGCAGCCAGGTCGCATGGCATGCGCCAGCTGTCAGACCCTGGCTTGGGTTGATCCGCGCACCATCAGCTCGCCACGCAGCACCACCCGGCGCACCGCCCGCTCGGGCATCACCACCCGCTCCAGCAGCAGACGCAGCGCGGTCTGCCCGATTTCATTGGTGGGTTGGCGGATCACGGTGATGTCCGGCGTCACCAGACTGGTCCAAGGCAGGTCGTCAAAACCCGCGATCGCGATGTCCTTGGGCACCTTTACCCCGGCCTCCTTGACCGCCTCGACAATGCCTTGCAACACCAGCCCACTGCTGGCCATCAGTGCGTCGGGCAAGGGCCTGCGTTTGAGCATGCGTTCGGCCACCTCGCGGGCGCGTTCGCTGCGCGGGGTGATCGGTTCAGCCTCGGGGGTGATGCCGGCCTCCGACATGGCGGCCAGGTAACCCTGGTAGCGCTGCGGCCCGGTCGAGCCCACCGAGCCATACAAGAACACAACACGGCGGTAGCCTTGGGTGATCAGGTGCTCGGTCAGGCGGTACGCGGCGTCAAAGTTGTCCAACATGACGGCATCTGCTTCCACATCGCGTTCGCAGCGGTCTACCAGCACCATCGGAAACGGATGATCCTGTGGCCGAAAGTCCGTCAGCAGCGACAAGGTGGGCGAGAGAATGACGCCGCTGACGTTTTCATCACGCATCATCTCCAGGTAAAAGGCTTCTTTTTCGGGGTCTTCGTCGGCATTACACAGCAACACCCGCATGCGGTGCTGGTAGGCCACGTCTTCCACCGCGCGGCTGATTTCGGTGAAGAAAGGGTTGCGAATGTCCGACACGATCAGACCCAGGGTGTCGGTGCGCCCGGAGCGCAGGCGCCTGGCGGCCAGATCGGGGCGGTAACCCAGCGCTTTGACCGCTGCATTGACGCGTTTACGGGTCTCTTCGCTGACGCCGGGCAAACCCGAAATGACCCGGGAGACCGAGGCTGTGGACACCCCAGCCTGCTTTGCCACATCCACGATCTTGACCATCACGCCTCCGAACTTACCATGTAATCGATTCCATTTATTGTGCATCAGAACCAGTTCTGATGCGCCATTTCAAATCCGTAAGACTCCAAATTTAGGGTAAACCCTAGTATTTTTCACCCAAAAAGCGCACAGAAATCCGATGATTTGGTCGACAATGAATATGTAAACGATTACATCATTTTGCAAAAACCACGAAGTACGCCATTGATCTGCAAGGAGACACGGATGGAAACCATGACAACCGCCTGCGTGAAGCTGAACGCCCAGGCCAGCAACAAGACCGAAGCGGTGCGCCTTGCCGGGCAACTGCTGGTGGATGCGGGTTATATCGACCCCGGTTATGTCGACAGCATGCTCAAACGCGAAGAGGTCGCCAACACCTTTCTGGGCTCGGCCGTGGCAATTCCGCACGGCATGGTGGAAGACCGGCATCTGATCCACCACACCGGCGTGGCGGTGGTGCAGTTCCGTGATGGCGTGAGCTGGAAAGACGGTGACAGGGCGCAACTGGTGGTGGCGATTGCCGCCAAATCGGACGAACACATCGTGCTGCTGCGCCGCCTCACACGTCTGATGCAACGGCCACAAAGCATCGAGAGCCTGGTGGCCACCAACGACGCCCAACTGATTGTGGGCACCCTGGCTGACGAACCGGTTCAAGCCGCCAGCCCGGTCGCCGCCGTGCAGGAATGGCCCAACGATGCGCAGTCGGTCTGGACCCTGGACTACCCCAATGGCCTGCATGCTCGCCCGGCCACGCGCTGGGTTGACACCGCCAAACGTTTTGCCTGTGAACTGCGTGTCTACAAAGGCCAGGAATTTGCCGACGCCAAGGCGTTGACCGGCTTGTTGTCCTTGGGCGCAGCACGTGGCGACAGCCTGCGTTTCGCCGCCCGTGGCCCGGACGCCCGGCGCGCGGTCGACGCCTTGCTGGACGTGGTGCATTCCCTGTCCAGCGAAGAGAAGGCCGATGCCGAACGTGCCCGCCGCAACGCGCTGGCAGCACGTCGCAGCGCCCCCGACTGGCTGCCCGGTGGCAGTCCGCAGGCGATTTACGGCATTGGTGCCAGCCCCGGCTTGGCAATTGGTGCCCTGGTGCGCCACGTCAGCCACCAGTTTGATGTGCACGATGTCCCGGGTGATGTGGTGGCCGAAGGTGAAGCCCTGGAGGCCGCGGTGCTGGCCATCAGCCAGGAACTCGAGACCCTGGAGGCCCAGACCCGCAGCCGTCTTGGTGCCACCGAGGCAGCCATTTTTGCGGCGCACCGCGAACTCATCGCCGATGCCGACCTGCTGCGCGATGCGCTGGCCAGCATCCTGCGCGGCCATGGTGCCGCCTGGGCTTGGCAAAACGCCTTGCAGACCCGGGTCGAAAAACTCCAGGGTGTGGCCGATCCGCTGCTCGCCGCCCGGGCGCTGGACCTGCGCGATGTGGGTGAGCGGGTGCTGGCACGTATGCTGGGCATCGAGCGCCAGCGCCTGGTGCTCACGCAACCCAGCATTCTGGTGGCCGAAGACCTGACCCCGTCTGACACCTTGCAGCTCGACATGGCCTTTGTGGTGGGCCTGGCGATCAGCAGCGGTGGCCCGACCTCGCACACCGCGATCCTGGCGCGCACGCTGGGTCTGCCCGCGGTGGTGGCTGCTGGCAGCGCCCTGCTGGCGGCACCGGAAGGTCAGCTCGCGGTGATCGACGGCAGCGTCGGCGCGGTTTACCTGGATGTTTCACAAACCGACCAGGACGCCGCCGCTGCGGTGATCGAACGCCAGCTGGCCGCACGCAACACCTTGCGTGAAAGCCGCTATCTGCCCGCCACCACCAGCGATGGCCACACCATCGAGATCGCCGCCAACGTGGCCAACGCCAAACAGGCCAGCGTCGCCATCGAAGCCGGTGCCGAAGGGGTGGGCCTGATGCGCACCGAGTTCTTGTTCCTGGAGCGCAACAGCGCACCGGACGAAGACGAACAGTACCGTGTTTACCGTGAGATGACCGAAGCCATGGGCGGGCGCACCCTGATCATCCGTGCGCTGGACATCGGTGGTGACAAGAAAGTGGCCTACCTGAACCTGCCGCAGGAAGAAAACCCGTTTCTGGGGGTGCGTGGCGCACGTCTGCTGCTGATCCGCCAGGACCTGCTCTACACCCAGCTGCGCGCTCTTTACCGCGCCGCCGCCCACGGGCCGATCCGCATCATGTTCCCGATGGTGACCCATACCAGCGAGATCGAAGCGCTGCGCGAGCACTGCGAACGCGCCCGCGCCCAGGTCAACGGCCCCGAACTCAAGATCGGCATCATGGTTGAAGTGCCTGCGGTGGCAGTGATGGCCGACAAATTTGCCCCGCTGGTGGACTTCTTCTCGGTCGGTACCAATGACCTGACCCAGTACACCCTGGCGATTGACCGCCAGCATCCCGCATTGGCCGCCCAGGCCGACAGCCTGCACCCTGCCGTGCTGGACCTGATCGCTCGCACCGTGGCCGCTGCCAAAAAACACGGCACCTGGGTCGGTGTCTGTGGCGGCCTGGCCGGTGACCCGCTGGGCGCACGCATCCTGACCGGCCTCGGCGTGGACGAGCTCTCGATGAGTGCCCAGGACATCGCTTCCGTCAAAGCCACCCTGCGCGGTGACTCCTTCAACGCCATGCAACAGCTGGCACAACGTGCGCTGGCCGCAGGCAGCGCCGATGAGGTGCGTGCTTTATGAACCCCTCCATGCACAACAGCCACCCGCGCGTGGTCGCGGTGGCGCTGAACCCGGCGCTGGATCACACCCTGGAAGTCGACCAGCTGCGTCTGGGCGAAGTTAACCGCGCAGTGCGCATGCAGGTCGACGTGGGTGGCAAGGGCATCAATGTCGCCTCGTGCCTGGCTGACTTTGGTGTGGCTACCGCTGTGACCGGCCAGATCGGCCGTGACAATGCCGCCCAGTTCGAGACCCTGTTCCATGCCAAAGGCATTGACAACCGCTTCTTCTACCTCGATGGCCTCACGCGCATCAACACCAAGCTGGTGGACAAACGCAGCGGGGATACCACCGACATCAACATGCCCGGGCCAACACTCGAGCCCGAGGCCATCCAGGCCTTGTTTGAGCGTTTGCTGGCGCGTATTGACGGCATGGTCAGCCCGGGCAGCTGGGTGGTTGCCTCGGGCAGCTTGCCACCCCAGTGGCCGGTAGACACCTACCAGCGCCTGATCACCCATGTCCACAGCCTGGGTGCCCATGTGCTGCTGGATGCCAGTGGCGCTGCCTTCAGCGCAGGCGTGGGCGCTGCGCCCGACATCATCAAGCCCAACCGGACCGAGCTGGCCGAGCTCATCGGGCAAACGCTGACCGACGCCAACTCGGTGGTGGCAGCTGCACGTGAACTGCTGGCCCGGCCCAACGCACCGGGCACGGTGGTGGTGTCCATGGGCGGCGACGGTGCGCTGTTTGTCAACCGCAAAGAGGCTTTGCTGGCGCACCCCATTCCGACCGAGCTGATCAGCACCGTGGGTGCGGGTGACGCCATGGTGGCCGGCATCGTTGCGGCACAGATCGCCGGGCTGGGCTTGTCTGACTGTGCCCGCCTGGCAACCGCGTTTGCGGCAGGCAAGCTGGCGCGGCTCGGGCCCCATCTGCCCGCACCGGACACCGTGCGGGCACTGGCCCAAATGGTCCATATCAGTTCGTTCAGCTGAACCGGCTGACTCCCTTTCCCTCACTGACCCAAGGAAACAAACCATGTCAAAAATAGTCGCAGTGACCGCTTGCCCGACCGGCATCGCTCACACCATCATGGCCGCCGAGGCCCTGCAACAAGCTGCTGACCGCACCGGTCACAGCTTGCGTGTGGAGACACAAGGCTCCGTCGGCACCCGCAACACCCTGAGTGCCGAGGACATCGCCACCGCCGACGCGGTGATCATTGCCGCCGACACCCGTGTCGACACCGCACGTTTTGCGGGCAAATACATGCTCGAAGTCAGCACTGTCGCCGCCATCCGTGATGCTGAGGCGGTGATCCGCCATGCCCTGGGCCAGGTCAACCCAGGCGCACAGACTGCCGCCGCCGCTGCACCCGCACGCGACCCGAGCCTGCCGCAAATTGTGGCCATCACCTCGTGCCCCACTGGCATCGCCCACACCTTCATGGCCGCCGAGGGCCTGGAGAGTGGCGCCAAAGCCAACAACTACAGCATCAAGGTCGAAACCCAGGGCTCGGTCGGTGCGCAAAACACGCTCACCGCCGCTGACGTGGCCAACGCCGAGATTGTGCTGATTGCTGCCGACACCAATGTCGACTTGAGCCGTTTTGCCGGCAAACGCATTTACGAGACCAGCACCAAAGCCGCCATCAAGGACGGTGCCCAGGTGGTGCGCACCGCCATGGTCGAAGCCAAGGCCGCCGCCCCCGCGACGGGTGTGGCCTATGCCGACCAGGTCAAGGCCGCCAAGGCGCAGCAAAGCGCCAGCCGCACTGGTGCCTACAAGCACTTGATGACCGGTGTGTCTTACATGATCCCGTTTGTGGTGGCCGGTGGTCTGTTGATCGCCCTGGGCTTTGCACTCGGTGGCATTTATGTCTACGAAGATGCCAACAAGGGCACACTGGCCTGGACCCTGTTCACGATTGGTGCCAAGAGCGGTTTTGCATTGATGGTGCCGATTTTGGCGGGCTTCATCGCGCACTCGATTGCCGACCGACCCGGTCTGGCACCGGGCATGATTGGCGGCATGATCGCCGCCTCGATTGGTGCCGGTTTTATTGGCGGTATTGCGGCTGGCTTCCTGGCCGGTTACACCGTCAAGTTCCTCAACGACAAGATCCAGCTCGGGCGCAATCTGGACGGCCTCAAACCCGTGCTGATCCTGCCGCTGCTGGGCACTGCCATTGTGGGCTTGCTGATGTATTACGTGGTGGGTGAACCCGTCAGCCTGGTGCTGGCCGCAATCACCGCTTGGCTCAAAGGCCTGCAAGGCTCCAACGCGATCTTCCTTGGCTTGCTGCTGGGTTCGATGATGGCCTTTGACATGGGTGGCCCGGTCAACAAGGCTGCCTACGCTTTTGCCACTGGCCTGATCGCCAGCGAAGTTTATGCGCCGATGGCCGCTGTGATGGCCGCCGGTATGACTCCGCCCTTGGCGCTGGCCTTGGCCACCGTGTTGTTCAAGAACCGTTTCACCGCCGACGAACGTGAAGCCGGCAAAGCCACCGCCGTGCTGGGCATCTCGTTCATCACCGAAGGCGCGATTCCGTTCGCTGCCAAGGACCCGCTGCGCGTGATCCCGGCGCTGATGATTGGCTCGGCCGTGGCTGGTGCCCTGTCGATGGTGATGGGCAGCGAGTTGCGTGTGCCTCACGGTGGCGTGTTTGTGCTGCCAATTCCCAATGCCGTGACCAACCTGGGCGCCTACCTGCTGGCCATCGTGGCCGGTACCGTGGTCAGTGCCCTGGCTTTGGCCGCCCTGAAGAAACCGCTGGCCGCTAACGCCGCTTAAGCACCGCATCCCAAAAACAAGCCCCGCCGCGCTGCAGACCAGCGCGGCGGGGCTTTTTCATGCGTGTGTGACAGGGCAGCGTCTCAGTCGTCAGTCTGGTAAGCGTTCAGCACCCGTTGCGCCACCAGGTCCAGCGCGGGTTTGACGTTGCCTTGTTTGTCGGTCCAGGCCTTGGGCGTCAGGCTGCCAGACAGGGCCACCGAGTCACCATCACGCAACAACAGCAAGTCGCGGCAACACATCGCCTCAAAAGCAATCACGTTAACGATCAGGTGCTCACCATCCCCGGCTTGCGCGCGCACTTTGGCCACCACATAACGACTCTCCCCCTTGCCCAGACGCTGCTCCGGGTCTCCCAACAACTTGCCTGCAATCAAACCGTCAATCATCTGTAGCCACCTCAGAGCGTTCAAAAATGGGGTGGATGGTAGCCCTTGTCAGCCAGGGCCGGACATGACCTATAGTGCCGCTGCCTTTCACCCTCTGCCTCACACCCATGCACCTCTGGCAACAACCCATCTCCGTCGCAGCCATCACCGCCCTGAGCGCCAACACCGCAGTCAGTCACTTGGGCATTGAGTTTCTGGAAGTGGGTGAGGACTTCATCAGCGCCCGGGTGCCGGTCGATGCCCGCACACGCCAGCCGTTTGGGCTGTTGCACGGTGGGGTCAGTGTGGTGCTGGCCGAAACCCTGGGCTCGGTGGCGGCCAACTACGCCTGCCCGGTCGGCCACCAGGCGGTGGGGCTGGACATCAACGCCAACCACCTGCGCGGTGTCAGCAGCGGCTGGGTCACCGGCACAGCACGCCCGGTACACATTGGTCGCAGCACCCAGGTCTGGCAGGTCGAGTTGCGCAACGATGCGGGTGAACTGAGCTGTGTCTCACGCCTGACCATGGCGGTGCTGGCACCCAAATAGCTTTACAAGGATTTTTGGCCTCTAGCCCTTATGGATAAAGGGCTAGCAGCTATTTATTTCGCATCAACCAGAAACAAAGCCAACAGCGCAAGCCGCCTGAGCAGCTTGCGCTGTTTCTTTCAGACCAGATCGAAGCGGTCGGCGTTCATGACCTTGGTCCAGGCGGCCACGAAGTCCTGCACAAACTTGGCTTGGTTGTCGTCCTGCGCGTAGACCTCGGCATAAGCCCGCAAGATCGCGTTGGAGCCAAACACCAGGTCAACCCGGGTGGCGGTCCACTTGGGCTGGCCAGTTTTGCGATCCACGATCTCGTAAGAGTTGCGGCCAGTGGGCTTCCAGCTGTAGGCCATGTCGGTCAGGTTCACAAAGAAGTCGGTGCTGAGCACACCCACACGCTCGGTGAACACCCCGTGTTGGCTGCCGCCATGGTTGGTGCCTAGCACCCGCAGGCCACCAATCAACGCCGTCATCTCGTGCGCGGTCAGCCCCATCAGCTGGCTGCGGTCCAGCAGCAGTTCTTCCGGCTTGACCGTGAAGTGCTGTTTGAGCCAGTTGCGAAAACCGTCATGCACCGGCTCCAGCGGCTCAAAGGATTCCACATCGGTCTGCGCCTGGCTGGCGTCACCCCGACCCGACGCAAACGGCACCGTCACCTCAAAACCCGCCGCCTTGGCGGCCTGCTCGATGCCGGTGTTACCTGCCAGCACAATCACGTCGGCCAGGCTGGCGCCACTCTCAGCCGCAATGCCCTCCAGCACGGCCAGCACCCGGGCCAGGCGCGCTGGCTCGTTGCCTTCCCAGTCCCGTTGCGGTGCCAGGCGGATGCGGGCGCCATTGGCACCACCGCGTTTGTCGGAGCCACGGAAGGTGCGGGCGCTGTCCCAGGCGGTGGCCACCCGGTCGCTGATCGACAGGCCGCTGGCGTTGATCTTGGCCTTGACCGCAGCCACATCGTAGTCAGCACGGCCTGCGGGCACCGGGTCTTGCCAGATCAGGTCTTCAGCGGGCACATCGGGGCCGATGTAGCGGGCCTTGGGGCCCAGGTCGCGGTGCGTCAGCTTGAACCAGGCGCGCGCAAACACGTCTGAGAAATAGGCCTGATCCTGGGCGAAACGTTCTGAGATGACCCGGTAGGCCGGGTCCATCTTGAGCGCCACGTCGGCGTCGGTCATGATCGGGTTCAGGCGGATGCTGGGGTCTTCCACATCCACTGGCCGATCTTCTTCGCGGATGCTGACTGGCTCCCACTGCCAGGCCCCGGCCGGGCTCTTCTTGAGTTCCCAGTCGTGCTTGAGCAGCATCTGGAAGTAGCCGTTGTCCCACTGTGTCGGGTGGGTGGTCCAGGCACCCTCGATGCCGCTGGTCACGGTGTCACGCCCGATGCCACGGCTGGTATGGTTGACCCAGCCCAGGCCTTGTTCATCCACATCCGCACCCTCTGGCGCCGGGCCCAGATTGGCCGCGCTGCCATTGCCGTGCGCCTTGCCTACGGTGTGGCCACCGGCGGTGAGGGCCACGGTTTCCTCATCGTTCATGGCCATGCGCAAAAAGGTGACACGCATGTCTTGGGCGGTCTTGAGCGGGTCAGGGTTGCCGTCAACACCTTCAGGGTTCACATAGATCAGGCCCATCATCACAGCAGCCAATGGGTTTTCCAGATCACGCTCGCCCGAGTAGCGGCTGCCCGTGCTACCACTGGGTGCCAGCCATTCTTTCTCGGCGCCCCAGTAGGTGTCTTGTTCGGGGTGCCAGATGTCTTCGCGACCAAAGGCAAAACCAAAGGTTTTCAGGCCCATCGATTCATAAGCGATGGTGCCCGCCAGCAGGATCAGGTCTGCCCAGCTGAGTTTGTTGCCGTATTTCTTTTTGATCGGCCACAGCAGGCGGCGTGCCTTGTCCAGGTTGCCGTTGTCGGGCCAGGAGTTCAGCGGCGCAAAACGCTGGTTGCCGTGGCCACCGCCGCCCCGGCCATCCGCCGTGCGGTAGGAGCCGGCCGAGTGCCAGGCCATACGGATCATCAAACCACCGTAATGGCCCCAGTCGGCGGGCCACCAGTCCTGGCTGTTGGTCATGAAGGCGTGTAAGTCTTTTTTGACGGCCGCCACGTCGAGTTTTTTGACCTCATCGCGGTAGCTAAAGGCCGGGCCCAGCGGGTTGGTCTTGGTGTCGTGCTGGTGCAGGATGTCCAGGTTCAGCGCATTGGGCCACCAGGCCATGGGGGACTGGCTGCTGGCGGTGTTGCCGCCGTGCATCACCGGGCATTGGCCCGCTGGGTTGGAAGAGGCTGCGGTCATGAGGTGCTCCTTGAATCGGGGTTGATCGGGGTCGTTGCTGTCTGGGGTCAGTGTAGGAAGAACCTGCCTTCAGCGGGATCGTTTTTGCAAATCATCGCGATAGCACGAACCCGCCCGCAGCGGGCCAGGCTCAACGCGGTCTGAGCCGCAGCAACATGCCCTGGGGGCTATCGGTCAGCAGATAGATCAGCCCGTCCGGGCCCTGGCGCACCGCGCGGATGCGTTCATCGAGCTGTTGCAGCAGCTTCTCTTCACGCAGCACTTGGCCGCCCTGCAGCTCCAGCCGGGCCAGGTAGCGGAACTTCAGCGAGCCCACCAGCAAGCTGCCCTGCCAGGTCGTGCCGTACTGTGCGCTGGTGACAAAGGCCAAGCCAGAGGGTGCCATCGATGGTGTCCACTGGTACAAGGGCTGCACCATGCCAGCCTTGGCCTGGATGCCCTGGCCAATCGGGCCGCCCCCGTATTGCTCGCCATAGGTGATGACCGGCCAACCGTAGTTTTGGCCCGGCAACAGGCGGTTGAGTTCATCCCCGCCTTGTGGGCCGTGTTCTGTGGTCCACAAAAGACCGTCCGGACCCCAGGCCGCACCTTGCATGTTGCGGTGGCCCCAGCTCCAGATTTCTGGCATCACCCCGGCACGGCCGCGCAGCGGGTTGTCAGCGGGGACGCTGCCATCTTTGTTCAGACGCACCACCTTGCCCAGGTGGTTGTCCAGGGTCTGGGCGTCCTGCATGTGGTGGTAACGATCACCGAGCGTGAGGAACAACTTGCCGTCCGGGCTTTCCACAATCCGGCAACCAAAATGGGCGCTGCCAGAGAGCTTGGGCTGTTGGCTGAAGATCACCTGGACCTTGTCCAGGCGGCGCTCGTCTTCAGACAGTCTGGCCGAGGCCAATGCGGTGGAGTTGAGTCTGCCGGTGGCGTCGGGCTCGGTGTAGCAGACATAGATGGTGCGGTTGCTGGTGAACTGGCTGTCGGCCAGTACATCCAGCAGCCCACCTTGGCCTGCCGCTTGGATCGGTGGCAGCCCGGTGATGGCGGGGCCCACCTGGCCCTGCAGCGTGACCACCCGCAGGCGCCCAGGTCGTTCAGTGACCAGCAGGCGCTGGGCGTCGATGAAACTCAACCCCCAAGGGTGTTCCAGGCCTTTAACCAGAATGTCTGGCTGTGGCTGCGCCCCGGCTACCTGGGCGTTGACACCCAGTGCGCCAAGGGCACTGCTCAGAATCCACACCAGATACTGTTTCATCGTCACCCATTCGTGTGCTGTTGCAAGCGTCCTGGTCGCCAACTCTGCCTGCGCAAAAGCGGCGCCGCCTAAATTGCATCACATGCTAACCAAGCGCGGCCAGGCATGCCAAACGCCATATCCCCAAGCGGTGTTGGGGCATGGATAGCCTTAACCAGCGAAAGCGTAGCTGGATTTGCTGCGTTTGGCCTTGAACATGGCGTGGTCGGCGCTCTTGAGCAGGGCCTGGGCCGAGTCGCCGTGTTTGGGGTAGATCGCAATGCCGATGCTGGCCTGAACCACCAGGACACCCTGCGCCAGCTGGCAAGGGACTTGGATGGCCTGGATGATTTTTTGCGCCACCCGCAACACGTCGCGCAGGTCGGCAAACTCGGCCAGCAGGTAAACAAACTCGTCACCCCCCAGGCGGCTGACGGTGTCGGCTTGGCGTGTGGTCTCCTTGAGGCGGTCCGCGATGGTCTGCAACACCATATCACCCACATCGTGCCCATACACATCGTTGATCTGTTTGAACTCATTGAGGTCCAAAAACATCACAGCCAGCGCCCGGTCATACCGTTTGGCCTGTGCCAGCCCCAGCGTCAGCCGGTTCTCAAACAGCGAGCGGTTGGGCAAACCCGTGAGCGGGTCGTGCAGAGAGGCGTGGCGTGCGGCTGCTTCGTCCAGAATCACGGCGGCCAGTTGTTCCTCCAGGTCGTAACGTGATTGCCATTCGGTCTCCAGCGCCTCGTTCATCAGCGCCAGCTTGTCGGTGGCGTCTTGCACCTTGCTCTCCAGGATCTCGCTGTGCTGGATGGCGCTGTCAATGTTGGACTGGCGGTTGGGTGCGTCAATCTCCTGCTTGAGCACCAGATTCACTGACGACAGCCCCTCGGCGAACTCCTCCATCAGCGTTTTCACATCCTCGGCATGGCCCATCAACTGGGTGAGCGATTCAAGCTGCTTGGCGGCAGCTGGACGTGGTTTCTGCGGTCGGCGGGAAGACATGGGTGTTGCAGCATTTTGCTGTCTGGTAAAACGACCAAATTGCGCATGCTACCCAGCACCCGCCCGCTTGTTTGTGCGCTGTCACACGCAGCGTTCGCAGATCCAACCGTTGTGGCCTCAAGGGCTGGGCGGCTGTGTGGTGACCGCCCGGCGCGAGCCATAGGCATTGGCATACACCCAGGTGAATTCGGCACCAATCAGGAAAATCTGCGCCGAGTAGTAGACCCACAGCAACACCACCACCAGCGAACCCGCCGCACCAAAGCCCGAGATCACCCCGCTGCGCCCGATGTACAGCCCAATCAAAAACTTGCCAAAGGTGAACAAGGTGGCGGTGAACAGCGCGCCGGTCCAGACGTCTCGCCACTGCACCTGCACCCGTGGCATCACCTTGTAGATCAGCGCAAACATGGCGGCTACCAGCAAAAAGCTGCCCAAAGCATTGACCACCGCCGCCAACACCAGCCAGCCACCGAACACCGGCTGCAACCAGTTGCCCATGACACCCAACACCGCACTGGTCACCAGGGAAACCATCAGCAGGAAACCAATCGCCAAAATCATGCCAAAAGACAGCAGCCGTGCCCGCACCAAGGCCAGCCAGCCACTGCTGGGCTGCTGCGCCGCCACGCGCCAGATGCGGTCCAGCGCGTCCTGCAATTCACCAAACACCGAGGTGGCGCCCACAAACAGCATCAGCAAGCCTAGTACGGTGGCCAGTGAGCCCTCCAGCGGCTTGTCGACACTGGCCAGCAAGTCCTGCACGGCTTTGGCACCGGCATCGCCCATCAAGCTGCTGAGCTGGTGCGCAATTTCACCGCGTGCCGCGTCTTCGCCAAACACCAGGCCCGCCACCGAGATCACGATCAGCAACAAGGGCGCCAGCGAAAACAGGGTGTAGTAGGCCAGCGCCGCGCCCATGCTGAGCGCGTAATCGGCCAGCCACGACTGCGCGGTCTGTGTGAGCAGACGCCAGAAGGCGCGGATATTCCAAGGCACCTCAGGCCACCCGGTGGTTCAAGCCGGGCACCGGGGTGTGGCAGGTTGGCAAACAAGGCATGGGTTTCCCCGGACAACAAAGAGGGCTCCGAGTATTCACTGCGGGGACCGGGTTGGCTGTTCGCCAGCGCACATGAATGCTGTGTGTTTTGCGACTGACATTTGTTGAACTTCCTATACAATGCGAATCATTCTCATTTAATAGAAGGATGGCATTGTGATTTCAGGATGGAAGAAATGGGCGCCCATGTTGCTGGCGTTGGCTTTGGGGACAGCGTCCATGGCACAGGCGGCCACTCAGACGATCAAAGATGTGTTGGGTCGTGAGGTGAAGGTGGACCTGCCAGCCAAGCGTGTTCTTCTTGGTTTCTATTTTGAAGACTACATGGCCATCGGCGGTGAAAAGGCGTTTGACAAAGTGGTTGGTATCTCGCGCGACGCCTGGGAAGGGTGGCGCCCGGCCAACTGGGCTGTGTTCACCGCACACCGTCCGTCCTTGGCCAGTTTGCCCGATGTGGGTGAGGTCGAGGTCCAGACGTTTTCGGTAGAGAAGGTCCTGGCGCTCAAACCCGATGTGGTGGTGCTGGCGGACTGGCAATACAAGGGCTTGGGGCCGGATGTGAAACGCCTTGAAGATGCCGGATTGCCTGTGGTGGTGGTGGACTACAACATGGAGTTGCAAGCCAACCACTACCTGAGTACCGTGTTGTTGGGGAAAATCGCCGGGGAAGACAAACGGGCGCAACAGATTGCCAATGAGTACAAAGCTGCGGTGGATCAGGTGCAGTCGCGTATTGCTGCTGCCAAGCTGCCCAAGCCCCGTCTGTACGTGGAATTTGGCAACAAAGGCCCGGCCGAGTACAGCTTCTCGTATGGCAAAGGCATGTGGGGTGCTTTGAGCACCTTGGCGGGGGGTGACAACATCGCAGCGCCTTTTGTGGAATGGTACGGGCCGATGAATCCCGAAAAGGTGCTGTCCGCCCAGCCGGAGGTGGTGTTCATCGCTGGCACCGAGGCCACCAAAAACCCCTCGTCAATGCTGATCGGGCAGGGTGTGGAGCGTGCGGTGGCGCAACAGCGTTTGCTGGCTTTCACGCAGCGCAGTGGTTGGACCAACCTGCCAGCGGTCAAAAACAAGCGGGTGTACGGTGTTTACCAAGGGGCTTCGCGCACGGTGGCTGACTACGTCATGGTGCAGTTCATGGCCAAGGCGTTGTATCCCAGTCTGTTCAAGGACCTGGACCCCGAAGCCAACTATCTGGACTTTTACCGCCGCTACCTGCCTGTGGTGCCCAAGGGCACTTTCACTGTCGGCATGTAACCCACCCTGGTCGGCACCTGCATGCGCTCAGCGCCAAGCAGCTCATACTGAACATGTGCACCAGCAGACGCCCCACCAGCAGTGGGTAACATTGGTGGTGTTGCATGACCTCAGTCTGGCGGCGCAGTCTGCCGATTGTCTGATTGTTCTGGCCGATGGCCAGTAGCAAGCCTTTGGCGCTCCCAAAGATGTTCTGGATGCAGAACGGACTCGGCGCCTGTACGACCTGCCGGTGGCGATCCACCATGACCACCACCGCAAACCCTATACCCGAACCCTTCGACAAGACGGAACTGTTTGATGACTTTGTTGACTTCCCTTCGTAACTTGGGGCTGGCGATTGGCGCCAGCCTGGCTGTGAGTTGGCACGCGGCAGCGGCCGAGCATGTGGTACGTATGCTCAATGCCAACGACAGTGGCAGCATGTTGTTTGAACCAGCTTTTGTGCGGGCCGAGGTTGGCGATACCGTGCGCTTTGAGCCCACCAATTCGGGGCACTATGTGCGCAGCTTGGCGCTGCCAGCGAGCGCCCGCCCGTTCAGCAGCCCGGAGGATGAGCCGTTCACCCTGAAACTGGATCACGAGGGGCTGTATTTCTACATGTGTCCGCCGCACCTGATGATGGGCATGGTGGGTTTGATACAGGCCGGTGCCCCGGTCAATCGGCAGGCCGTTGCCGAGTCAATGCTGGCCACCAAGGGGCGGATGATGAGCAACAGCCAACGCGTCGATGTCTTGTTACAGCAGGTGAAGTAGCGCATGGCCTTGTCTGCCATGTTGCAAGGCTGGCGTACCCTCAGCCCGGTGGCGCGCCTGCTGGTGGCCAATGGCCTGGCCTTCAACCTGGGCTTTTACATGATGATGCCGTACCTGGCGCAGCACATAGGCGGCACCTTGGGGCTGGCGGGGTGGGCTGCCGGCTTGGTCATGGGCCTGCGGGTCTTCAGTCAGCAAGGCCTGTTTCTGCTGGGTGGCACGTTGGGTGATCGGATTGGCTACCGGCCCGCCATCGTGTGGGGCTGCCTGGTGCGCAGCGTGGGTTTTGGCTTGCTCGGCTGGGCCAGCAGCTTGCCCGTGCTGTTGTTGGCGGCTTTTCTCACCGGATTTGCTGGTGCGTTGTTTACACCCTGTGCTCAAGCCTATCTGGCCAGCGAATGCCGCACCGACACCCAGCGCCAGTACGCCTTTTCCTTGCATAACCTGGCCAGTGAGGCCGGTATGTTGCTAGGGCCTTTGGTGGGCATGGTGCTTACCGAAGTGGATTACCGCGTGACAGGTGCTGTCTCTGGCAGCGTGTTTTTGCTGCTGACCCTTTTGCAGTGGCACATGTTGCCGGCTTCCGTGGTGGTGCCTCAGGCTCAGGCCATGGGCAAGCAGTGGCGCAGCATGCTGCGCCACCGTGCGTTCATGGCTTTCACGTTGCTGGCTGCCGCTTACCAGGTGCTGTTTCATCAGCTTTACCTGGCCATTCCCGCCTATATCCGCAGTGTGCAGCACGATACCGGCTTGCTGGGCAGCGTGTTCACGTTGACGGCTGTGGTGGGTGTCACGCTGCAGCTGCCGGCCACCCGCCTGGTTCAGAGGCATCTGGGCGTTGCGGTGGCCATGGGCGGTGGTTTGGCCCTGATGGGGCTGAGTTATCTGGCTTTGCCTTTGTTGTCGCATGTCCCGGTTGTTGCCGTGCTGCTGCAGGCGTGCTTGCTATCGCTGGGGTCAATCCTGTGTTTTCCCCTGTTCGCCGCGCACATTCCGCGTTTTGCGGACCCCAGTTCCCTGGGCAGTTACTACGGTTTGTATGCCAGCGTTGGGGGCTGTGTCGCGCTGTTGGGCAATGTCGTTGTGGGCGCTCTGTTGGGCAGTGGGGTGGCGTCCCCGCCGTCATTGATCTGGTATGCGCTGGCACTGGTCGGGCTGGCTTGCGGTTGGGGAATCTACCGCCAAGTGACAGGGTCCACGCACCACAAACTTGCAGAAACAGGCACCGCAACGTCAGGGTCAAGATAGGCTGTTCCAAGCAATCAGCTACGGGGACCGGCTTTATGCCACCCCGGCGCGCTCCAGCATCGCGTGCAACAGCACATTGCAGCCTGCCGTGATGTGTTCGGGTGTGGCGGACTCGATCTCGTTGTGGCTGATGCCGTCCTTGCACGGGATGAAGATCATGCCCGTGGGCGCGAGTTGCGACATGTAGACCGCGTCATGCCCGGCGCCAGACACCACTGGCATATTGGAATAGCCCAGCTTGGTTGCCGCCTTGGCCACCGCGCCTTTGCAGTCTTCGTGGAAAGCCTGCGCCGGGTAGCTGGAGACCAGTTCAATCTGCACGCCCAGGCCGGTTTGTTGGCTCATGCTGGCCGCAAAGGCTTTCACCTCATCGGCCATTTGGTCCACCAGCGCGTCGGTGCTGTTGCGCAAGTCGATGGAGAATTTGACCCGTCCGGGAATCACATTGCGGCTGTTCGGGAACACCTGCACCATGCCGACCGTGCCGCGTCCGTGCGGCTGGTGGCGCAAAGCGGTAGCCACCACCTCTTGCATGATCTGCGCGGCGACCTGCATCGCGTCCTTGCGCAGCGCCATTGGGGTCGGTCCCGCGTGCGCTTCCATGCCGGTCACGGTGCAGTCAAACCAGCGGATGCCCAGCACACCCTGCACCACCCCAATCGTCACATCGTTGTCTTCAAGCACCGGGCCTTGTTCGATATGGGTCTCGAAAAACGCGCCAATCGGGTGGTCACCGGGCTCCTGCTCACCGATGTAGCCGATGCGCGCCAGCTCTTCACCGACCGTCTTGCCGTCAATGTCTTTGGCAGCGTAGGCGTGTTCCAGCGTGAAGGTTTTGGAGAACACGCCTGAGCCCATCATCACCGGCACAAAACGCGAACCTTCTTCGTTGGTCCAGAAGCTGACCTCCATCGGCGCTTCGGTCTCGATCCCGTGGTCGTTGAGTGTGCGCATGACTTCCAGGCCAGCGAGCACACCGTAGTTGCCATCGAACTTGCCGCCGGTGGGCTGGGTGTCGATGTGGCTGCCGGTCACGATGGGAGGCAGGGCGTTATTGCGTCCCGGGCGGCACATGAAGCCGTTGCCGATTTTGTCAATGGTGACGGTCAGACCGGCTTCTCTGGCCCATTTTGTGACCAGGTCGCGGCCTTGTTTGTCGAGGTCGGTGAGCGTGAGGCGGCAGACACCGCCTTTGGGGGTGGCGCCGATCTGGGCGAGTTCCATCAGGCTGTCCCAGAGGCGCTGGCCGTTGATGCGCAGGGTGGAGATGTCGGTTTGGGTGGTGGTCATGTCATCTTCCTTGGTGAATGGGTTGTTGTTGAATGCAAGCCATGTGCCTGCATGTTGCGTGGTTTTGCTGGCGCAGGCTGGTCGGCTGGTTGCCGTTGGCCGGGTCTCGCCCCGGCGGGCGAGTTACTTTCTTTTGCTTCGCCAAATGAAAGTAACCAAAGAAAAGGCGAGCCGACGTCCGGGCCGCTGCGCGGTGCCTTGCGCTGCTTGTGTCAGGCGGGGTCTGGCTCGAACTCGCTTCGCTCAAACAATCGCCAGCCCTTTTCCCGCCCGCCCCTGCGCTGCTCAGCCCGGCCTCAACGGCGGCGAGAGTTGCGGCACTTTGCTTCGCTCGTGCCGTGTCGGACAGCCACGGAGTTTGCGCGCTTGGCAATGTGGCGCGTTGCGCCACGAGCCGAGCGGACTGGGCTGCTCTACGCCCTTCTGTTTGTGCCGAGGAGCACAGCTTCAGGGAGATCAGGGAGCGCGATTGTTTGAGCGTAGCGAGTTCGAGCGCGCCCCTCCCAGAAGCGAGCACCGCAGGTTGCCCGAAGCGCAGCGCAGGGACACAAACAGCGGGCTCGCTTTTTCTTTGCTTCCTTTCTTTTGGCGACGCAAAAGAAAGGGAGTGGCCGCCGGGCCACCCCCGGCCAGCGGGTGCAACCCAAGCCCCAAGCACCTCGCCCGCCGGGGCGAAACCCGGCCAACAGGTGCCAGCGGGCGTAGGCGCACCAGCAAGAGCCATGTGAAAAGCGTCCATGCCCGTCGTGCAAAAAGTCAGCGCTTCACCGCCCCAACCGCCATCACATCCGCCCGCAACTTACTCGCCGTGAAATTCGCATTAAACGCTGGCCGTTTGACATACCGCCCCACACCCCGCTCCGCCCGCAAATCACCCTGCACAAACACCAACTTGCCCTGGCTCAGTGTGTGGCTCGGAATGCCGGTCACAGTGCGGCCTTCAAAGATGTTGTAGTCGCCTTTGCTGAACTGGGTTTTGGCGGACAAGGTCTTGGTGCCCGCCGGGTCCCAGACCACGATGTCGGCATCGGCGCCCACACTCACGCTGCCTTTGTTGGGGTACAGGTTGAACAGCTTGGCGGTGTTGGCCGAGGTGACGGCGACAAATTCGCTGGGGGTCAGGCGCCCGGTGTTGACACCTTCGTCCCAGACCACGGCCATACGTTCTTCAACACCGCCGCAGCCGTTGGGGATCTTGGCAAAGTTGTCTTTGCCCGCGGCTTTTTGCGCTGCGCAGAAGGTGCAGTGGTCGGTGGCGGTGGTGTGCAAGCTGCCGCTTTGCAAGCCGCGCCACAGCGCTTCTTGGTGCGCTTTGGGGCGGAACGGAGGGCTCATCACATGGGCAGCAGCGATGGCAAAGTCGGGGTGGCGGTAGACACTGTCGTCCACCGTCAGGTGCCCGGCCAGCACCTCGCCGTAGACGCGCTGACCGCGCGCACGGGCGCGGGCAATCGCCTCGGCTGACTCGATGCAGGACACATGCACCACGTAAATCGGCACGTTGAGCACTTCGGCAATGGCGATGGCGCGGTTGGCGGCTTCACCTTCCACCGTCGGCGGGCGCGACAGCGGGTGGCCTTCGGGGCCGGTGATACCGCGCTTGGCTACCTCTTGTTGCAGCAGGTAGACCAGCTCGCCATTTTCGGCGTGCACGGTGGGCATGGCGCCGAGTTCCAGCGCGCGTTTGAAGCTGTTGACCAGGGTTTCGTCGTCACACATGATGGCGTTTTTGTAGGCCATGAAGTGTTTGAAGCTGTTCACCCCTTCCTGCTGCACCAGGGTGCCCATGTCGCGCTTGACCGACTCGTCCCACCAGGTGATGGCGACGTGAAAGCCGTAGTCGGCTGCTGACTTTTCGGCCCAGCCACGCCAGGTCTGATACGCCTCCATCAGCGGTTGTTGCGGGTTGGGGATGACAAAGTCGATGATGCTGGTGGTGCCGCCCGCCAGGCTGGCAGCGGTGCCAGTGTAGAAGTCGTCCATGGTGGTGGTGCCCATGAACGGCAGCTGCATGTGGGTGTGCGGGTCGATGCCGCCGGGCATCACATACTGGCCCCCGGCGTCCACCACGGTTGCACCGGCGGGTGCCTGCAGATTCGGGCCGACGGCGATGATCTTGCCGTCTTGGGTCAATACATCGGCCTGGAAAGCCTGGTCGGCATTCACCACCGTACCGCCGCGGATCAGGATGTTGCTCATAAATACTCCTTATTCAATAGCTATCAACGCTTTTTACAAAAGGGCTAGAGGTCAATTTGACTTAAAAGACACGGTGTCAGCCAGCGGTAAAGCGGCAAATCTTACGCCGCCACCCGCGCCGGGTTGTTGGGGTGCGTCGTCCAGTCGGCATGGCTCGCTTGCACGGTTTTGCCGGTGCGTAAATCCACTTCGCCGGGTGCCACGGTACGCAGGGTGATGCAGTCGGGCACCGGGCAGACCAGGGTGCACAGGTTGCAGCCCACACATTCGTCCTCTTTCACCTCAAAGTGGCGTTTGCCGTCTTTGGTGCTTGTGATGGCTTGGTGGCTGGTGTCTTCGCAGGCGATGTGGCAGCGGCCACATTCGATGCAGCTGTCCTGGTTGATGACGGCTTTGCTGATGTGGTTGAGGTTGAGGTATTTCCAGTCCGACACGGTCGGGATGGCGCGGCCCCGGAAGTCCTCGATGCTGGTGAAACCCATTTCGTCCATGTAGTTGGACAGACCGTCGATCATCTCCTGCACAATTTTGAAGCCATAGACCATGGCGGCAGTGCAGACCTGCACATTGCCAGCGCCCAGCGCGATGTAGTCCACCGCGTCGCGCCAGGTGCCGATGCCGCCAATGCCCGAGATCGGCAGCCCGGCAGTCTGCGGGTCACGTGCGATCTCGGCCACCATGTTGAGCGCAATCGGTTTGACCGCCGGGCCGCAGTAGCCGCCGTGGGAGCCTTTGCCACCGGTGCTGGGCACCATGGTCAGGCTGTAGGGGTCCACACCCATGATCGAGTTGATGGTGTTGATCAGGCTCACCGCGTCGGCACCGCCGTTTTTGGCAGCGCGTGCGGGCAGGCGGATGTCGGTGATGTTGGGTGTGAGCTTCACAATCACCGGCAGCTTGCAGTACTGCTTGCACCAGTGGGTCACCATCTGGATGTATTCGGGCACCTGGCCCACCGCCGCGCCCATGCCGCGTTCACTCATGCCGTGCGGGCAGCCAAAGTTCAGCTCAATGCCGTCGCAGCCGGTGGCCTCTACGCGTGGCAGGATGGCTCGCCAGGCGTCTTCGTTGCACGGCACCATGATCGACACCACCACCGCACGGTCTGGCCACAGGCGCTTGATTTCGGTGATCTCCTTGAGGTTGAGCGCCAGGTCACGGTCGGTGATCAACTCAATGTTGTTGAAGCCGTTGAGCCGCCTGTCCGCGCTGATCAGCCCGCCGTAACGCGGGCCGTTCACGTTGACCACGGGCGGGCCTTCCTCGCCCAGCGTCTTCCAGACCACGCCGCCCCAACCGGCCTCAAAAGCGCGGTTGACGTTGTAGGCCTTGTCGGTGGGTGGGGCCGAAGCCAGCCAGAACGGGTTCGGGCTGGAGATGCCGATGAAGTGGGTTGCTAAATTGGCCATGGTGTGCTTTCAGATCTTGGTGCTGCAATTTATGTAGTGCACAGTGCTTGTTTCATAAGGGCCGAGGCCACTTTTGATGCTCACTGGCGGGTGGCTTGGTGTCACGCGCTCAAGGCAGCGTGGATCGCCTGCGCCGACAGCTTGCCGTGTTCAACGGCCTCCACCGTCAGGTCCAGCCCACCGGCACGGCAGTCGCCACCGGCCCAGACGCCAGGTAAGTTGGTCAGGCCGTTGGCATCGGTGGCGATGCGACCACCCAACAACTCAAAGTTGGCCTGCGCCAGCAGCGGGTTGCCCAGCGTCTGGCCAATCGCTTTGAGCACCATGTCGGCTTCCAGCACCAGCGTCTCGCCAGTGGCCACCAACTTGCCGTCCTGCATCTTCTGCCGGGCAAAAGACACAGCACCCGCGCAGTGGGCGTCAACGCTGTTGGGCAACACGGCCTCGGGGCTGAGCCAGTGGTGGATCACCACGCCGTTGGTCAGCGCCCATTCCTGCTCGGCCTTGGAGGCGCCCATCGCCTCGGGGCCGCGCCGGTAGACCATGTGCACGTCTTGCGCACCCAGCAGCTTGGCTTGCACGGCGGCGTCCACGGCAGTCATACCACCGCCAATCACCACCACTTGGCGACCAATCGACAGGGTTGCCAAGTCTTCGGTCTGGCGCAGCGTGGCGATGAAATCAACCGCGTCCTGCACGCCGTAGAGCGACTCGCCCGGTACGCCAAGCTGGTGCGTGTTGGGTAAACCCATGCCCAGGAAAAGGGCATCAAAGTCCCGGCGCAGTGCATCGAGTTGGGCCACGCCACTGAGTCGCCAGCTGTGACGCAGCTCGATGCCACCGATGGACAACAGCCACAACACCTCAGCCTGGGCAAAGTTGTTGGTGGTCTTGTAGCTGGCCAGACCGTATTCGTTGAGGCCACCGGGCTTGGGCTTGGCGTCAAACACCACCACGCTGTGGCCCAGCTTGGCCAGCGTGTGGGCGCAGGACAGCCCGGCCGGGCCGGCCCCAACCACTGCGATCTTTTTGCCGGTGGGTGCGGCGCGGGTGAAGATCTGTGGCTGGGCACTCTCCATCAGCGCATCCACTGCATGGCGTTGCAGGCGGCCAATGGCCACCGGTTTGCCCTCTTGCGTGTTGCGCACACAAACGGCTTCACACAGGTTTTCGGTGGGGCAGACGCGGGCACACATGCCACCCAGCGGGTTGGCCTCCAGAATGGCACGCGCCGCACCACGCAGGTTGCTCTCGCCAATGCGTTTGATGAACGAGGGCACATCAATGTGGGTGGGACAGGCCGTGGCGCAGGGCGCGTCATAACAGTACAGGCAGCGCTCGGCCTCCAGCACCGCCTGGGCGCGGGTCAGGCGCGGCGTGGCATCGGCAAAACGCTGGGCGTAGTCGGCGGCTTCGAGCCGACCGGCTTGGATATCAGGGGCAAGGGACAAGGACACGCGATTTACTCCTGTTAAATCTGACCGTTTGGTCAGGTTCAACATTCATGCTAGCAAGCCACATGCCAAAGTGTCTACAGGGATTGGCCCGCAGTCGTCCGGGCGGCTGACGCGGGGTGGGCGATATCATTCACCGCCCTGTTTGCCGACCTCACGAGGAACACCCCATGGATTTACCCCTGCACCAGCTCTCGATGACGGTGCTGATGACGCCCGACACCGCCAACTTTTCGGGCAATGTGCACGGCGGCAACATCCTCAAATTGCTCGACCAGGTGGCCTACGCCTGTGCCAGCCGTTATGCCGGGCGGTATGTGGTCACGCTCAGTGTGGACCAGGTGATGTTTCGCCAACCGATCCATGTGGGGGAGCTGGTCACCTTTTTGTCGTCGGTCAACCACACCGGTTCCTCGTCGATGGAGGTGGGCATCAAGGTGATTGCCGAGAACATCCAGAACCGCTCGGTGCGCCATGTCAACAGCTGCTTTTTCACCATGGTGGCAGTGGATGACGAACGCAAACCGGTGGCCGTGCCGCCTCTGGAGCCCCAGACCCCCGATGAGATCCGTCGCCACGCCGCCGCCCTGGTGCGCAAGGACATGCGCCGCGAGATGGAGAAGCGGTTTACCGCCACCCGCTCGCTGGCCGACTGAGAAAAATAGTATTCAAAATGGCTCCTGGCCCTGATGTAACAAGGGCAGGATGCTCTGGTTTTTAGATGGCTTGTCTGATCGGCTGGATGTGCTGGGGGACTGCAATCAGGGTTCTGGAGGCTGCGTCAGCCTGCCCAAAAGGCATCACAATGTGCTGGTTTCAACACCAGCAAGGACGAACCATGAGCCGTTTTCTCACTCACAGCGCCTCTCTGGGCGCCCTGGTTTTGACCACGGCGCTGGGCCTGGGCCACACCAGCAGTGTGTTGGCCGCCACGGCCGCTGCCAGCCAAACCAGCGCACCTGCACCCAGCCTGCTCGAGCGCACCCAAAAAGCCACCAAGAAGGCTGCCCATACCACCGCTGAGGCCATCAGCGACACCGGCAAGGCGATCGATAAAAAAGTGCCGCGGACCGAGGCTTATAAAAAGAAACATCCCAACGACGTTCCCGGTTCTGCAGCCAAATAGGTGCCTGCTCAAGGCTGGGCGAAGTCACCCCGTGCCGGTGTGTTGTGAAACACCAGACGGCTGATCCGTTGTTTCAAATGGCGCCAGCCCAATGCCAAAATCTCACCCATGGCGTCCGAGCGTTGCTGGTTGGCCAAGCGCACCTGCGCGTAGATGTCGATGTAGTTCTGGGGCATGATGGCAAATCCTTGTGTAACAAAAGCCCCTTGTGGGGGCAAAACGAAGCTTAATGGCTGAGCTGCCCTGCGGCAAACGAGCATTTTTCAGGCAACAGATCAGAAAAACTCATCCATGTCTTACCGCTTGCCCCCGTTGAATGCCTTGCGCGCTTTTGAGGCCGCCGCACGCCATCTGAGTTTCAAGAACGCGGCGCTGGAGTTGTCGGTGACACCCACCGCGATCAGCCACCAGATCAAGCTGCTGGAGGATTTTTTGGGTTACCCACTGTTTCGCCGCCTGACCCGTGCGCTGGAGCTCACGGTCCAGGGGCAGGCCATGTTGCCCAAGGTGCGCGAAGGCCTGGCCTGTTTTGCGGCGGCGGTCGAGAGTGCCCAGGCGCGCGCCAGCAGTGGCAAGCTGGTGGTGGTGTTGCCGCCCTCGGTTGCGACCCGCTGGATGGTGCCACGGCTCAAAGGCTTTGCCCAGGCCGAGCCCCAGCTCAACCTGCAGATCATCCGCTCGCTCAAGGCCATTGACAGTGACCAGGCCCCCGTCTCAGCACCGCTGACGCCGGTAGACCCGCGTGAGGAAGACTCCACCGTGGTGATCCGTTTTGGCACCGGTGTCTACCCGGGCTGCCAGGTGGATCACCTGTTTGGCTCGGAATACATCGCGGTGTGCAGCCCCAAGCTGCTGGCCGCAGGCCCGCCGCTGCGCACCCCCGAGGACATGCGCCACCATGTGCGTCTGCACACCGATGCCATCGCCAGCGACCACGCGAGCCCGGGCTGGGCCGACTGGTTCAAGCTGGCCGGGGTCAAGGACGTGGACAGCAACGCCGGGCCCCATTTCAGCGATTCGGGCCTGGTTTATGTGGCCGCGCTGGACGGGCTCGGCGTGGCGTTGGCGTCCAAGCCGCTGGTGGCCACCGCGCTGGCCCAGGGCCGCTTGGTGGCGCCGTTTGAGCTGGCGGTGGCGCAGAACTATGCCTACTACCTGGTGGTGCCCGAGGCCATCAGCCAGCGCCCTGCGGTGCAGGCCTTTCGGGCCTGGCTGCTCAAAGAGGCGCGGGCGGCCGGGTAATGTGCCGTCTGCTCAGGGCGATGGTGATTGGGTGGCAGCCGCCAGCCTTTGCTGCGTTTGGGCATCCACCAGGCGGCGCAACTGCGCAAACAAGGGGTCTGCCGCAGTGTATTGCTGGCCGTAGCTCAGGTTGAAGGCGTAGTCGAAGTCTGGCGGGTTTTGACCCTGGTTGTGCTGGATCAGGGTTTCCAGCTTGTCCAGGGCTTTCACGGCGCGGGCTTCGGCCGAGGCCGCTTGTTCGTAGTCGTCCCACAGTCCCAGCAACTCGGTTTGAAGCTGTGCCGGCAGCGGGGCCATCAGGTCGATCAGGTCGTGGCGTTCACTCTCAGACTTGTGGCTGCCAGCACCTTGGGCAATGGCCGGCACGTCGCCGTGCAAGGCCTCGCCCAGGTCATGGATGACACACATCTTGAGCACGCGCTCAAAGTCCAGCGGCCCCAGGCTGTCCTGCAGCACCATGGCCAGCAGGCACAGACGCCAGCTGTGTTCTGGCGTGCTCTCTTGCCGACCTGTGGCGGTGTAGGCACAACGCAGCACACTCTTGAGTTGTTCAGCTGCCTGGATAAAGGCCAGACGCCCCTGGAGATCGGCATCACGCATGGCTTGTCCCTCATTTGATAGCATTTAGCCCTTATAAAATAAGGGCCAGAGGCCTATTTTTATCTCATCACCGCGTGGTGTGACCACCCTTGGCGGCCACCATGCAGGTCACCATTGTGACTGTTCAGGCGCAGTGCTGCTCAAGGTGTTGTGTGCTGCAGCCTCGGTTCCACCAGGCCTTGTGCGCCGGGTCGGAACATCAGCAAGCGACCGGCATGAGGGTCGGTCTCCAGGTCTTTCTCACCGCGGCACAGCGAGGTCACCAGCATGGTCTGACCATCGGCGCCACCAAAGGCACACATGGTGGGTTTTTGCATGGGCAGCAAGATCTTGCGGTCGAGTTGGCCCTGCGGGGTGAAACGCATGATGCAGCCCTCGTCCAGACCACACACCCAGTAACAGCCATCCACGTCCACCGCCGCGCCATCCGGTCGACCCACCTCTTGGCGCAGGTCGACAAACGGGCGCTGGTTGCTGGGTAAACCAATGTCGATGTCGTAGTCGAATTGCCACAACATGCGCACATCGCGGTGGGTGTCAGAGCAATACAGGGTTTTGCCGTCCGGGCTGAAGGCCGACCCGTTCGGGATCACAAAGCCGCCAAATTCGGATGCTGTGAGACCGTCCTGGCGGGTGAAACGAAACCAGCGTCCGGCAGGGTCACCGAGCGAGATGTCCATCACCATCGTGGACACCCAGAGCCGACCCTGCCGGTCACAACGCCCGTCGTTGAAACGCATGCCGGGTTTGGGATGGGTGATGGATGTCAGGCGTGTCATGCCAGCGGCCTCGTTGTCACCGAGTTCCAGGTCAAAAATACCGGTCTCGCAACAGACCACCAAACCTCCGTCGGGGCGCAGCACCATGCTGCCGATTTTTTCTGACACCGACCAGTGGCGCACCTCGCCGCTGGCCGGATCCAGGCGAAAGACCTTGCCCGCCTGGTCGATCCACTGCCAGCTGGCTGTGTTGTGGTCCCAGACCGGGCTTTCACCCACGGCGTTGCGCACGCCTGGGCAGATCAGGGCATCAGCGCCCAATGTGTTTAACTTCATCAGAGGGTCCAGTGCAAAGTGGTTTGGTCAGGCCGCGCTGGTGCTGCCCAGACGGGCTGCCTTGCGCTTTTGCTGGAACCGGCGCAGCACCGGGTAGAACATTGACAGCAAGGCGATGACCAGGAAGGTGGCGGTGATCGGGCGGGTGTAGAGGAAGTCGTAGCTGCCATTGGACAGTGACAGGGCGCGGCGGAAGTTGCTCTCGGCCATCGGGCCCATGATCAAGGCCAGAACAATCGGTGATGGCGGGAAGTCCCATTTCTCCATGAAGTAGCCCAGCACACCAGCGGCCAGCATGATGCCGATGTCGAACATGCTGTTGTTGATGGCATAGGTGCCGACCACACACAGCGCCAGGATGGTCGGTGTCAGGATCGACTTGGGCATCTGCAAAATCTTGCCGATGAAGCGCAAGGAGCCCAGCCCCACCAGCAGCATCACCACATAACAGAACAACAGGCCGGCAAACAGCGTGAACACCAGGTCGCTGTGGTCCTTGAACAGCAGCGGGCCGGGTTGCAGGCCCTGCAGTGTCAAGGCACCCAGCATGACGGCGGTGGTGGCATCACCGGGGATGCCCAGGGTCAGCATCGGCAACATGGCGCCACCGGTACAACCATTGGCACCGGATTCGCAGGCTGCCACACCAGCCAATTCACCCTTGCCGAAGTTCTCGGGGTGTTTGCTGAAACGTTTGGCTTCGTTGTAGGCCACAAACGCTGCAATATCGGCACCAGCACCGGGAATGGAGCCGATAAAAATGCCCAGTCCTGAGGAGCGCAAGACGGTCCACAACAAACCTTTGTACACCGACCAGGGCGGGATGATCCGGCCCAGCGCGGCTGCCTTGTTCTTGAGCAAACCACTGGTTTCCATCGACTTGAAGGCCTCTGCGGCGGCAAACAGACCAATCATCACCGGGATGAAGGGCACACTCATCAGCTCCACAAAGCCGCCGGTAAACCGCGGGTAGCCCCCCATGGGGTCCAGCCCCACGGTCGAGATCAGCAAGCCGACAAAACCAGCAATCAGACCCTTGACCAGGGACTTGCCCGAGATGCTGGCAATGATGCTCAGGCCAAAAACTGCCAAAGCAAAGGTCTCGGACGCACTGAATTCGAGGGCCACACCGGCCAGCAGCGGTGCCATGAACACCAGCACAATCACACTCAAAGTCCCACCGATGAACGAGGAAATGGTGGCAGTGCCCAGTGCAATGCCGGCCATGCCTTTTTTGGTCAGCTCGAAACCGTCAATTGCGGTGGCGGCTGCGGCAGGTGTGCCGGGAATCTTCAGCAGGATGGCGGTGATGGAGCCGCCATAAACACCGCCGAAATAGACACCGGAAATCATCAGAAGCCCCGACACCGGGTCCATGCCAAAAGTGAAAGGCAGCAGGATCGCCACCCCCATGGTGGCGGTCAGTCCCGGCATGGCGCCGATCACAATCCCCACGGCAACCCCAATCACCGACAGCAGCAATGCCAGTGGCTGGTGCGCCAGGGCGGCAAAACCGTTCAGAAGCAAATTCAGTTCTTGCATGGCAAGTCTCCAACGAGAAGGTTCTTTTTATTCAAACAGGCTGCCGAGCGGCAAAGGCACGTTCAGACCGACTGAGAAAGTGGCATACAAGGTGGCCGTGATCAGCACCGCCAGCAGCGGATTCCAGAGCTTGTGTCTCATGCCCATCAACCCCATCAGAAAAGACAGATAACAGACGGTGACCACGCCATAACCGAGGTAGGGCATGGCCGCCAGCGCCAGTATTGAGCTGGTGATGCCAACAAAGGCTCGGCCATAGCTGCGAACCTCCTCTTGCACGGCAGGCATCTCGGCTTCTTGGGCAGGGGGCTGTTTGCTCTTGATCAGGTGGCGGCTGATCAAAAGGGCGCACAACACCAGCAGCGCAGCCGCATATATTTGGGGGAAGCGTGCCGCCCCGATGTCGGTGGCCAGGCCGGTGCTTGGGAACTTGTACGAGAAAAAGAGCGAGGCGATGGCCAACAAGGACACCAAGACGCCAATGACGATCTCCATGTTCCAGCCAAACGGTTTCAGGCTGGTCCCAGCAGATGTTTCAGATGAATTCATGGTTTGTCTCCTCAAGAGATGGCCGCACAAGCCCAGCGGGCAGGGCATGGGATGCCCCCCGAAAACATTGTTCAGCCTGGTTTTTGTGTCAGAAGCGCCCGCAGTTGGCGGGCGCTGTCAGCCTTATTTGGAGAGGCCGAGTTTGGTCATCAGCGTCTTGAAGAAGACGTTGTCTTTGTCGATGGCCGCCTTGAAGGCCGGGGCGTCAAGGTAGGCGTAGGTCAGGTTCATCTTGGCCAACTGCTCCTTGAAGGCAGGGTCTTCAGCCGTCTTTTTGGCAGCGGCGCGCAACACGTCTTGCACGTCTTGTGGGGTCTTCTTGGGCACCACAATGCCGCGCCAGGTCTGGATGCTCAGGTCCACGCCTTTTTCTTTCAGCGTGGGCACCTTGTCGAATGCAGCCAGACGCTGGTCAGCCATCACGGCCAGGATCTTGATCTTGCCAGCGGTCACGTGGCTGACCACTTCAGCCGGGCTGACTGTGACGGCTTCAATGTGGTTGCCCAGCAGCGCGGTCACAGCGGGGTTGGCACCGTCATACGGGATGTTGTTGAACTTGGCGCCGGTCTTTTCGGACAAGGCCTCTGCCGCCAGATGCCAGATGGCACCGGTGCCTGAATTGCCGATGCGCACCTTGCCCGGGTTGGCCTTCGCGTAGGTGATGAACTCTTCATAGGTGTTCCAGGGGGCACTCACATTGACCGAAATGGCCGAGGGTTCGGCATTCAGGCGGGCAATCGGGGCAAAGTCATCGGCGCTGAACTGCACCAGGCCCATGTGCGGCAACATGGCAATTTCCACTGTGCCGGTACCCAGTTTGTAGCCATCTGGGCGTGCCATCACGATCTCAGAAAAACCCACCGCACCCCCCCCACCGGTCTTGTTGACCACACCGATGGATTTGGGCAGGTATTTTTTGGCGGTATCGGCAAAGGCGCGGGTCACCAGATCGGTGCCCCCACCGGCCGCAAATGGCACGATCACTTCGATCGGTTTGGTGGGGTACTCGGCGGCCCGAACCGACACACCCAGCAACAGGGTGGAGGCACACATGGCTGTCAACAAACGCGTTATCACTTTTTTCGATTTCATCTTTGCTCCTGGTTTTAAATCTCATGTTGGCGAAAAACGACTCACACTGAAGTCCCCGGCGCGGTGGTCGGAACCTCTTTATGCAGCGTGCTGCGTCTTCCACGCAGCCACAAAGCATTCGGCTTGCCTGGCCAGCTGTGTCAACGGCAGACCAGGCGAATACAGGGCGGAACCCAATCCAAAACCGCTGACACCCACGGCAAGGAAAGGGGCCATGGTGTCTGGCGTGATGCCACCCACCGGAAACAAACGTGTGCCCTTGGGCAAGATGGGCCGCATCGCCTTGACGATGGCGGGTGTGACCAGCTCGGCCGGGAACAGCTTCAAGGCATTGGCACCGGCTTTGAGCGCGGCCAGGGCCTCGGTTGGGGTGACGACGCCGGGCATGCTGATCAGCCCCAGGGCTTTGGCCGCGCGGATCACGCTGGTGTCGGCATGGGGCATGACCACCAGTTCGCCACCGATGTCTTTGAGGCGTGTCACATCCTCCGCCTCGAGCACCGTCCCAGCACCCACCAGCGCATCCTTGGGCAGGCACTGGCGGATGCTGGCAATGCTGGTGAACGGGTCCGGTGAGTTCAGCGGCACTTCGATCAGGCGAAAACCGGCCTGGTACAGGGTCTGGGCCACGGGCTCGGCTTCGGCCGGGGTCAGCCCGCGAAGAATGGCGACCAGGGGTAAATGCTGCAGCGCAGCTTCAAATCGGGTGTGAAGGGTGTTGGTCATCATGTGTTCTCAGTGAAGTGCATCCTGTGGTGGGTGGATCAGCCCAAGCGCCTTGGCAAATTCCCACAAACCGCGTGGCGCCGGGTTGTCGAGGAGGCCGGTCACCGGCACACCCAGGATGGCAAAGGCCTGGGCATAACGCTGGCACAGGCTGGGTTCACCAATCAGCAACAGCGGCCCCTGGGTCTGCCGCTGGGCCGAAGCTTTGGCCAGGCCAGACACCAGCTCGTGGCCAATCAGCAGGCCCGAGAGGTAGTTCTTGAGCACAGGCTGTGGCAAACGCTGGGTCAGCCCCAGGGTGCGGGCGGCAAAAATCTGGTGTGTGAAGTCGCCAGGCTGGCTGTGGCGCGCGGCCTCGACACCTTGCGCAAAGGCAGCCTGGGCGCTGCTGGGCTCCTCGCTGGCTGGCTCGGTCATCAACCGACCCAGTATCGAGTGTTTGACCAGCACCGAGAAAATCTCACCTGTCATGTAGCTGGAAAAATGGGTGATCTGGCCCGCTGTGATCTGCACCCATTTGGAATGGGTGCCGGGCATGACCAGGGTAGCGGCCTCGACCAGCGCCGGGTTGGTTGCCAGGGCACCCGCAATCTGGATTTCCTCACCACGGATCACATCGGGTGGGTTGTCGGCTTCGTCCAGCAACAAGCCGGGGGCAATCACCACATCCACCCCCACACCACTGGGCACCGACACACTGTGTCTGGCCAGTGCACCCACATCCACCGGGCAACGCACATACGGTGCTTCTTTCCAGCCCTGGGCACTGCCTACCATGCCACCGGCCACCACCGGCAGCTGCGGCCAACTGGCCAACCAGTCACCGGCGATGTCGGCAAAGGCTTTTTCGAAACCAGCGGCTCCCGGCAGGGGCAGCGCTTGTAAACCCTGGGCGGTGCTGCGGGTCTGCAGGACCTGGCCGGCGTTTCCGAGCAAAAAGGCACGCAGGCTCGATGTGCCCCAGTCCAGTGCGATGAGTGCAGGCAAGAGCTCGGTGTGCTTGTTACTCATGATTGTTTTTTTCCCAGCCCCAATGTTTCGGAAATCTTCTGCGCCACATCACGCACCATCGGGCCCAGGTCCAGCATGCGTTCTCTGGAGGTGTAGGGCACTGCGCTGGCCACACTCACGGCGGCCACCACCTCACCACTGACGTCGCGGACAGGTGCGCCCACGCAGCGGATGCCAATTTCGTTTTCTTCCAGGTCCATCACCCAGCCCTGCGCCCGGTAGCTCAGCATGTCTTCGTGGAACTGCGGCCACGGGCTCAGCAAGACGGGTTCACCGGCTGCCACCTTCTCGGCCACAGCCTCGTCGTAGAGCGCTTGCCAGGCTTCTGGCGGCAAGCCCAACATGAGTGCCTTGCCGACACCGGTGGAGGCCAGGGGCATGCGGTTGCCGATGCGTGAACGCATTTCCAGGCCCTTGGTGCCAGAGATCTTGTCCAGATAAAACACCCGGTTGCCTTCTTGGGTGCCCAGGTGCACCGTGTCGCCGGTCATGGCCGCCAGCTCTTCCAGGAACGGCCGGGCCAGTGCCCCCAGCGGGCGTTGCTCCTGGGCCTTGGTGCCCAGGTAGATCAACCGAAAACCCAGCGAATAACCGCCGTAGGGCACATGGTGCAGATAACCCTCGGCCACCAGGCTGTTGAGCATGCGGTGGGTGGTGCTGCGTGGTGTGCCCAGATGGGCGGCAATGCCTTTGACGTCCGAGATGCCCTGCGCCACACATTCCAGTAGGGCCAGCCCACGCAACAGGGTCTGTGTGCCGTTGCCCTTTTGGGCGTCTTTGGTGTCGCTTTGCAGCGTTGTTGTGTCTGTGGTGTTCATCTGAACCTCGACTTTGTCTCAACTATTTGGTTGGTTGACCAAATATTAGGATCAAAGTACCATTGTGTCAAATAGTTTTTATCTGTCCACATAGTGAGACATTTAATCGGGAATTTGTCCCATCTGACAGCCACTTTTCATCACAAGGAGAAAAAAATTGTTCAATGACTTGAAAGACAAACGGGTTTTGATCACCGGCTCCAGCGCCGGTATCGGGCTGGCGACCGCGCAGGCTTTTGCGCGGTATGGCGCCAAGATTGGCATCACCGCCCAGGCCATGAGCGAGGGTGTGCCACAAACGCTGGAGGCCTTGCGCCAGCTCGGTGGGGAGGCCGCATTTTTTGAGGGTGACTTGTGCAACACCCAGGCCTGCCAAGACGTGGTGGCGCAGTTTGTGGCCCGATTCGGTGGCATCGATGTGCTCATCAACAACGTCGGGGGTCTGGTGGGCCGCCAGCAGATTACGGACATCGACGACGCCTTTTTTGACCGGGTGTTTGACCTCAACGCCCGCTCGGCCCACATGGTCACCAAGTACGCCATGCCCCACTTGAAAGCCTCGGCGCAGGCCAGTGGCACCACCGCCTCGGTGATTCTGGTGGGCTCGTTTGCCAGCTACATGGGTGGTGGCCCAGGTGCGTCGCTGTACGCGGCCGCCAAAGCCTGGATCCACACCATCCAGAAAAACTGGGTGACGTCTTACACCAAGGATGGTGTGCGCTTCAACGTGGTGGCGCCGGGCACCGTGGACACCGCATTCCACGCCGACAAAAACGACGCGGTGCGTGCCCAGATCAACGCCAGCATCCCGATGGGCCGTTTTGCCACGGCGCAGGAAGTGGCACCCAGCTTCCTGTTCCTGGCCTCACACGCCTGCAGTGGCTACATCACCGGCCAGGTCATCAACGTCAACGGTGGGCAGTACATGCCCTGATGGCTGGCGCCAACCGCAGCTACGGTACTATCTAAACCGTAGCTGTTATCCCTTTGCCAATAAGGGTTAGAGGGCCATTTAGGCCTAAATCTGGGGCTGGCCCATGGCCCGCTCCAGCACCTGCAGCACCGCTGCCAGGTCCTCAATCGGTACCTGGCCGGGGGCCGAGCTGGCGGCGCCCACGGCAAAACTCAGGGCTGAGCCAAACACGCCACCGACCAGGCGGCTGACCGCACCATACGGCCCCATCGACATGCTGATGAGCGGAATCTGCAGCTGCTGGCTGGCGCGGCGGGTCGCGTTCAGCAGGGTCAACACATCGTCCAGGTCACGCGGCATGACCGCCACCTTGGCCACATCGGCGCCGAGTTGTTCGGCCAACAAGAACTTGGCGGCCAGCACCTCGGGCGCCGGGGTTTCAGAGAAGTTGTGGAACGACAGCACCAGCGCCACACCGTTGGCGCGGGCACAGGCCTGCACCTGGGCCACGTGGGCCGGGTCGTTGGCCATTTCGTAGTCGATCAGGTCGATGGCCTGGCTCTCACACACCGCTTGGTACAGGGCAATCACCTGCGGTTCGGTCAGCGCGATCGGTTCACCGCCTTCAAGGGTGGAGCGCCGGGTGAACAGCAGCGGCAGCGGGCCCGCCACCTTTTTGATGGCGCGGGCTGCGGCAATCACGGCCTGGGTGTCTGCCAGCTGTTCAAAAAAATCCACCCGCCACTCGAGCACATCGGGCTGTTTGGGCAGCACCACGGCCAGCTCGGCCATCAGCGCGTCCAGACTGCGTCCGACCAGTGGGGCGCAGATCAGCGGCAGTTTGCCGCCTGCGATGGGTTTGCCACGCAAGGTGATGGGTCGGGGGCTGGGCATGGGGGTGGTCCTCGGATAAATAGCAGGGTCGCAGCGCTTGGGCGCAGGCTGGCACTTTACGTCATCTGGCACGAGGTTTTGGCTGTTGGGCTGTTGATGTGTGGCCCTGGATGGGGATTGGTTGCGGCAAGCTTTCCGCATGGGTGAGCACTAGAGTGCTATAGTAAAAAGAGCTACTTGCCCTTGTTGTCAAAGGGCTAGTGACCAATTTCTTATAAACCACAGCCACGCAGCAGCAGGCTCACCACATGTTCGGTGGCTTGCGACTGGTCATTCGCGGTGAACGTGTCTTGCCCCAGCACCGCGCAGACCTGCACCTCAAAGTCGGCATAGGTCTGGGTGGCGGCCCACAGGGTGAAAAACAAATGGATCGGGTCGACCGGTGCCATCCGGCCACTGCGCACCCACTGGTTAATCACCTCAGCCTTGGCCAGGACCAATGGGCGCAGCTCGGTGGCCAGCAGCTGTTTAACCACTGGTGCGCCGTGCAGGAGTTCATTGGCAAACACGCGTGAGGCGTGGGGCCGCAGCATGGCGAGTGCCATCTTGGCGCGGATGTAGGCCTCGATCGCCGTTCGGGGATCGGCCTCGGGGGTGAAGACTTCGGTGGGCACCAGCCAGTCCTGCAAGGTGTGGGCCAGCACCGCGCGGTACAGATCCTGTTTGGCGCCAAAGTAATAGTGCAGGTTGGCCTTGGGCAAACCGGCCTCGTCGGCAATCGCGGCCATGGTGGCGCCGCCAAAACCGGCACCGGCAAACACCCGCTCTGCTGCGGCCAAAATGCGCGCTTCGTTGGCCTGGCGGATCTGGCCCTTGGCGCTGTCGTCGAGGGTCGGCTGGAGTTGGCTGCGTTGGAGCGGTGTCATGGTCAATCAAAAAAGGGGTCTTACCCTGCCGGATAAGACCCCCAGAAGTGTAAAAGCAGGCGCCTTACTTGGCCGACGCTTCCCACACCACATGGCTGTAGGCGGCTTTGCCCGGGTCTTTCTTGATCACCGGTGAACTGCCCGCAGCCAGCAGCACCTTGACCGTGCGCTCATAGGCGGCGGGCTCCAGGTACCCGATCTTGGCCGTGCCCGCGTTGCTGATCAGCTTGGCCACGTTTTCCATCTGGCGTTGCTGCACTTTTTCAGACGCGCTGCCTGACATGTCGTTGGCAACCACAATCTTGGCGGCCTCGGCCGGGTTCTTGACCGCGTCGTTCCAGCCCTTGAACGTGGCTTTGAGGAACTTGCCCATCTTGGCCACAAAAGCCGGGTCTTTGAGTTTGGCTTCCATCACATACAAGCCGTCTTCGAGCGAGGCCACGCCTTCTTTTTCATAGAAGAAGGTGACCAGATCGCTTTCTTTGACACCCGCGTCCACCACCTGCCAGTACTCGTTGTAGATCATGGTCGAGATACAGGCGGCCTGGTTTTGCAGCAGCGGGTCGACGTTGAAGCCTTGTTTGAGGATCTTGATGTCGGTGCCGGGTTTGTAGCCCAGCTTGGCCATCCAGTTCAGGAACGGGTACTCGTTGCCACCGTACCAGACACCCAGGGTCTTGCCTTTGAAGTCTTTCGGGCTGCTCACACCGCTGGCCTTTTTGCAGGTCAGCATCAGGCCGGACTGGTTGAACACCTGGGCGATGTTGACCAGCGGCACACCGGCTTCGCGTGCGGCCAGGGCGTCAGGCATCCAGTTCACCACCACGTCAGCGCCATTGCCCGCAATCACCTGCACAGGCGAGATATCCGGGCCACCGGGTTTGATCGTCACGTCCAGCCCCTCGGCCTTGTAGTAGCCCTTGCTTTGCGCCACGTAGTAACCGGCAAACTGCGCCTGTGGCAGCCATTTGAGCTGCACGGTGACCTTGTCGGCCGCGCTGGCGCCCATGCTGGCAGTCACGCCACACACGGCCAGTACCGCAGCCATCAGGCCGCTGGAGAACTTGGAAGAACGACTCATGGCAAAAGCTCCTTGGGGTTGAAAAAAAACGTCAGAGTCCGCGCACCGAGGGGTGCCAGAACGCCACCCGGCGCTCACACTGCACCAGCAGTGCATAAACCAGTGAGCCGGTCACCGCCGCCACCACAATGGCGCTCCAGACCAGCGGCATGTTCATGCGCGAGGCCTCGGTCGAAATCCTGAAACCCAGTCCGGCAGTGGGTGAGCCAAAAAACTCGGCCACAATGGCACCGATCAGCGCCAGCGTGGCGTTGACTTTGAGTGCCCCAAAAATGAAAGGCATGCAAGCGGGCAGGCGCAGCGCCAGCAGGGTACGGCCGTAACTGGCGGCATAACTGAACATCAGCTCGCGCTCCAGCTTGCCGGTGGCCTTGAGCCCGGCCAGGGTCGAGACCATCATCGGGAAAAAGGTCATCAGCACCACCACTGCGGCCTTGGACGGCCACTCGAAACCAAACCACATCACCGCAATCGGGGCCACCGCCACCAGCGGCACCGTGCTGGTGAGTGATGCCAGCGGCAGCAGGCCACGCTGCAAAAACGGTAGCCGATCAATCGCTACCGCCACGGCAAAACCCAGGCCTGAGCCCAGTGCCCAGCCAATCAACACCGCCTTGAGCACGGTCTGCACAAAGTCGCCCCACAACACCTCACTGTGTTCACCGAGGGACTGCAGGATCAGGCCCGGCGGTGGCAACAACACACGTGGCACCTCAAACGCCACCACCAGCAGCTGCCAGAAGTAGAGGACCCACAGGCCAAACAGTGCTGCGGTGGCGGTGCCAAGCCAGCGGCTGCCATCCAGGGCGGCCAACAAGCGCACCGACTCCACCGCCAGCGCTGCGATGACCAGACTGGCCAACCAGAACACCGCGTCCGGCGAGCCGCCTTCGGGCAGCTTTCCTTGTGCGGCTGGATGGATGAACAACAAACACGCCCCCGCCAGGCTGCACACCGCAAACACCAGGGCTTTGACCAGCGAGAGTTTCATGTCTGGCCTCCGCGGCGACTCAACACCAGTTTTTCCACACCCGCCACCACCAGTGTCAGCGTCAGGCCCAGCAGCGCCGACATCACGAGTGCCGACCAGATCTGCACCGTGTTGCCATAGTAGGAGCCGGTGAGCAAACGTGCGCCCAGGCCCGCCACCGCACCGGTCGGCAACTCGGCCACCATCGCACCCACCAGTCCGGCGGCAATGCCCACGCGCAGCGCCGGAAACAAAAACGGCAGGGAGGCGGGCAGCCGCAAAAGCAACAGCGCCTGCCACTTGCTGGCTGCGTAGGTGTGCAGCATTTCGGTTTCGATCTTTTGGGGTGAGCGCAGGCCTTGCACCATCGCCACCGTCACCGGGAAAAAGCACAAATACATCGCAATCACCGCCTTCGGCGCCACGCCCGAGAAACCCAGGCTGCCCAGAATCACCAGCACAATCGGCGCAATCGCGAGCACCGGCACACTTTGCGAGGCCACGATCCAGGGCAGCAAGGCGCGGTCCAGCGTGCGTGAATGGACGATCAGCACCGCCAGCACCAGCCCGAGCAGGGTGCCCAGCACAAATCCCCACAAGGTGGACTCAGCCGTCACCGCCACATGAAACAGCAGGTTGCGTGGGGAGTTGATGGGCCAGTCGACCAGGCTGCTCCAGAAATCACGCGCCACCTGGTGCGGTGTCGGCAAGACCGGGCGCTGCATGTCCATCGTGGCCCCCACCAACTGTTGCCAGGTCCAGGGCGTGTCGGTCGGCAGCACCCTCTCAATCGCGCCAGGCGCGTTCATGGCCACCGCAGCGACATACCACAATACCAAAATAAATAGCAGGATGACCAGCACCGGAAAGGCCTTGTGGCCTATTTGGCTCACAAGACCGGCTGGCTTAGACATGGTGTCCGTCAGCCAGGGCTTCGCGCACCTCATGCGCCACCGACACAAATTCTGGTGTGTCGCGCAGGCCCAGATGCCGCTCGTTGGGCAGCGGTGAATCAATCACCTTGACGATGCGCCCAGGGCGCGGTGACATCACCACAATTTTGGTGGACAGGTAGACCGCCTCGGCAATCGAGTGGGTCACAAACACCACGGTGCGGCGTTCGCGCTGCCAGAGCTGCTGCAGCTGCTCATTCAAACGGTCGCGGGTGATTTCGTCGAGCGCGCCAAAAGGCTCGTCCATCATCAGAATCTTCGGCTCAAACGACAGCGCCCGGGCGATGGACACCCGCTGCTGCATGCCGCCGCTGAGTTGCCAAGGGTATTTGTTCTCAAAACCTTTGAGGCCCACACGCTCCAGATGCTCGATGGCGATGACTTTGCTGTCGGCCTTGGAGCGACCCTGGATCTGCAGCGGCAGCGTCACATTGGCCAACACCGTGCGCCACGGAAACAAGGCGGGTGCCTGAAACACATAACCGTAGGCTCGCGCCAGTCGCGCTTCGTGCGGGCTGACACCGTTGACCAGCACCTGCCCGGCGCTGATTGGCTCCAGATCGGCAATCACCCGCATCAGCGTGGTCTTGCCACAGCCCGAGGGGCCAATCAGCGAGACAAACTCCCCTTCACGGATGTCCAGATCGATGTTGTCCAGCGCATGCACCGGTGTGTCGGCAGTGGGGTACACCACGCTGGCCTGCCGAATCGCCACCGCCAGCCGTCCCCCTGCGGGTGGGCTGATCTGGGACAGTGGTGATGAAGCTTGAGGGTGTTTCATGGGCACGGATAAAGGGAGCGTTGCACCAAAAAGCAGCCTTGTTTTCAAGAATCTAACCAGTTGGTCAACTTACGCCAGGGGCAAAGCGAGTTTCGTGCCAGTGAGTTTGGGGTGAAACACCTGGCCCCACATCGGGACAAACGCGCAGGTGAGTTGTATTTGCTGGCGTCCAGCGTGGTCACAATCAGGCTCTGTTCTAAAAAGGGGGCGGACATGTTGCCATTCGGTGTCACGCGGCGGCGTGTGGGGGGTGCGGTGCTGGTGTTGCTGCAGTTCGGCTTGCTGCTCTGGTTGGCGCTGATGGCGGCACCCGCTCTGATGCAGCGTGGTATGACCCTGTCAGGCTGGCTGCTGGTGGGTTTGTCAGGTGGGCTCGGCGGCTGGACCTTGTGGCACAACCGCCTGGGCAACTTCAATGTGCACCCCGAGCCCAAAACCCATGGCCAACTGGTGACCACCGGGCCGTACCGGCTGATCCGCCACCCGATGTACACGACCGTGTTGCTGCTGGCAGCAGCGCTGGCGCTGGTGACAGGCAATGCGTTGGCGTGGCTGGCCTGGGTGGCGCTGTTCGGTGTGTTGTTGACCAAGGCGCGTTTGGAAGAGGACTGGTTGTGCGAGCACCATCCTCTCTACGCCAGCTACCGCCAGCACAACAAGCGTTTTGTGCCCTGGTTGTACTGAGCCGGGATTCGGCCGCCGAGCCCGCTGTCGCCGGTCTTCAGCGCATGCTGCGGTGGTAGCTGCGCAGAATCAGTGCAGAAAGTTTGAGGGGTGCAAAACGCAGCCAGCCCGGCAACCAGTCTGGCGCGCTCAGCGACACCCGTGTGGCCCAGCGGGTGTAGGGCCGCAGCCAGCTGGTTTTTTCAACAAAACGACGTTTATCCACGGTGTGTGCCTATTTAAGCCATGAAAACCATGGCGTGCCAGGTGGTGAACAGCTTCTGCTTTTCTTCATCCGTGATCTTGTGGGCCGCTTGCTGCTCCTCGAGCTGTTGGAGCAAAGGCCGCAAATCCGTCTGTTTGAGACGCAGCTCGGGCGGTGTCACGCGATCTTCGATCAGCTTGGCGAATTCATACTTTTGCACACGCTGGGACCGCGAGGAGGACTGTGTCAGCGTGGCGTCGACCAGTTTATCTTTCTCGTAGGCCAGTTGCACTTGGCTGCTGCTGTTGTCCTCAATCTGGTGGTAGGTGTAGTTTTGGGAGGCGGTCTCATCAGTGAGGTCCGGTGGCTTCGACGAATAAAGCGACTGGTGGTAAGCCGCACTGAGTTCTGCGGTTTGGGTTTGTGTGATGGCCCGGTTGTCGCGGGAGCTGCCTGAGACCGCCGTGGTCTGGTTGATGGCGTAGACAAAGCTGTCCAGCTCCATGGTTTTGCGTGGATTGGAGGCACGCGGTGTGGCACTCAGCTTGGCATCAAAGTCAGCCAAACCCGTCAGCCAGCTTTTGTCGGCCTCGCTCCAGGCCTCGGCATCGGTGCGCGGGTCCACTGGCGCGGCGACCAGCGCTGCACGGGTGGTGTCGCTGAGCTCTTGCGTCCCATAACCGGCGTTCATGGCCACGAATGTGGACTTGAACATGTCCACCAGGTCTGCGCTGGCGTGCCCACGCTGCGCCGCTTGATCAATCTGTTGCAGGTACTGGCGCACCGCGTAGGCTTTTTGTTCACCACTGCCCCACAGCGCGGGCTGGCGCAAATCCGTGCGCATCTTCACATCGCCGTCAGGGCGTCGGAGTTGGATCTCCTGGGTGTTGGCGTCTGCCTTGAAACTGGCCCCCAGCTTTTCATAACGCAGACCGTGTTCGTCGCGGCCATAAATACTGGTTGTCAGTTCCAGCTTGGCGATCACCTTGCTGTCAAACTGGGTCAGCCCGGCCAGATCAACCTGGGTGGCATCCCCTGCAAGACCTTGAATGGCTTTTTCAAACCCGCTGGCCAGGGAGGTCAGAGCCGCCCGTTCTGCCTCGCTGAGTTCACCCTCCACGATCACTTCGACCGAGAGGCCCGTGCCATGGAGACCCTGCTCGCTTTGGTCAACGATGGCCAGGCGGACTTGTGCGCCGGATTGGGTCTGGATGCTCAGTTCCACCCTGGCTGTTGGCGTGCTTTGGAATTCCAGAAGTGAACTCGCCGCCTTGGACTGGATTTTTTCCGCTGAATTCGGTGCACCAACATTCACTACGGATTGCCGGTAGCTGCTGCCATGGCTACCCACCTGCTCCAGCAGCGCGGCACCCAGTCCTTCGAGCCTGGCTGCTGTGGTCAACCGGCCGGCATTGCGCCCCATCAACTGCCCCAGGGCATTGTCCGATGCCTGCTCCCACACCTGCATCTGCCCACCCTTCACATGGATGAGGCCCTGCGGTCCGTAGGTGACCTCGGTGGCGTTCAGGGTGCTTGGCATCTGCGTCACGTGCAGAAAGGGCTCTGCGTCCGCTGCGACTTGATTGGGCGGGTTCACCGACACCAGCGTGCCGGTGGGGGGCGACCAGGTCAGGGCGTTGGCACTTTTGACCACCACCGTGGTCGCCGTCGGGTTGGTGTGGCGCTGGTTGATCCAGGTGGCAGGCAGGGAGGGTGTGGTCTGGGTCAACATCAACGGCTTGTTTTGTAGGCTGTTCTTGACTTATCGGCAGCCTCGCCCCAAGCTGAAGTTGAAAGGGTGTGTTTGCGCCTGCGCCTGGCCTTCAGTGTGCTCCTGCCGCCGCATCGGCGCCACCACCACCGCTGCGCACATGGCGCGTCAGAAACACCAGCGGGATCATTGCCAGAAACACCACGGCCGAGGCAAAAAAGATGTCGTTGGCTGCCAACATATAGGCCTGCTGGTTGGCCAGGCGGTCAATGGTGGCCAGCGCCTGGTCATGGCTCAGGCCCCCCGCAGCCAGCCCCGACAAGGTGCTGTTGGTGGCGCTGCTGCCCAGGTTGACGTATTCGCTGAGCTGCGCGTGGTGCAGCGCGGCGCGGTCCTGCCACAACGTGGTGGCAATCGAGGTGCCAAACGAGCCCGCGGTGATCCGCACAAAGTTCGACAAACCCGAGGCCGCCGGAATGCGATCAGGCGACAGGCCCGAGAGTGTGATGGTCATCAGCGGGATGAAGAAAAACGCCATCGCGATACCCTGGATCAGGGTCGGGACCATGATGGTGCCAAAGTCGGCCTGGGTGTTGAAGTTGGAGCGCATCCACAACACCAGCCCAAACACCATGAAGGCAAAGGCGGCAAAGTGGCGTGGGTCAAACCTGGAGATGTTTTTGCCCACCACCGGCGACAGCAGCAGCGCCGCCAGCCCCACCGGCGCCAGGATCATGCCCGCTGTGGTGGAGGTGTAGCCCATGAACTGCTGCAACCACAGTGGCAGCAACACCACATTGCCAAAAAACAGCCCGTAACCGACCGACAAGGCCAGCACACCGGCCCAGAAGTTCCGCCGCTTGAACAGGGTCAGGTCGACCACCGGGTGCTCCTCGGTCAGCTCCCAGATCAGGAAGGCCAGCAGCCCGACCACCGCCACCACCGCCAGGCCCACAATTTCCTGCGAGTGGAACCAGTCGAGCTCCTGCCCCTTGTCGAGCATGATCTGCAGCGAGCCCACCCAGATCACCAGCAGCGCCAGGCCGACCGAGTCAATCGGCAGTTTTTTGGTCTGCGTCTCACGTTTGTGAAAAATGCTCCAGGTGATGAAGGCTGCGCCAAACCCGACCGGGATGTTGATGAAAAAGATCCACGGCCAGGAGATGTTGTCGGTGATCCAGCCGCCCAGCAGCGGCCCCATCACCGGGGCGATCAGCGTCGTCATTGACCACAGCGCCATCGCCACCCCGGCCAGGGCCGGTGGGTAACTCGAGAGCAACAAGGCCTGCGACAGCGGAATCATCGGCCCGGCCACGAGGCCTTGTAACACCCGAAACAGGATCAGCGTGGTCATGTTGGGCGCCAGGCCACATAACCAGGAGGTCAGCACAAACAACAGCACACTGGTGACAAACAGGCGCACCTGGCCAAAACGCTGCGACAGCCAACCGGTCAGCGGCACCGCAATCGCGTTGGCCACACCAAAACTGGTGATGACCCAGGTGCCCTGGTTCGGGCTCACGCCCAGGTCCCCGGCGATGGCGGGCAGCGACACGTTGGCAATCGAGGTGTCCAGCACGTTCATGAAGGTGGCCGCCGAGAGCGCCAAGGTGCCCCACAGACGGGCGGAGCCGCTCAGCGGCGGTGGGTGCTTGTAAGCGGCAGCGGGCGTAGAGGAAGACATGGGAGATGCCAAAAAAGAAGTGGACGGCTCAGAGCTTGGCCTGGGGCTTGGTGGTGGCCGCGTGGCCCAGGTTGGCTGCAATCACACGCTTCACCAAGTCGTTGGCGGCTTCATCGGTGTAGGTCAGCGCGGCCGTAGGGGTGGCCACACGCGGCACATCGGCCAGGGCCAGGCCATCGGTGTTGCTGATATCCACCTCGGCGGTCATCGACAGACCCACACGCAGAGGGTGCTCTGCCAGCTGTTTGGCATCCAGCGCCATGCGCACCGGCACGCGTTGCACCACCTTGATCCAGTTGCCGGTGGCGTTTTGCGCGGGCAACAGCGAAAACGCGGCACCGGTGCCGGCACCCAGACCACTTACGGTGCCGGTGTAGCTGACCTTTTTGCCGTATTGATCAGCCACCAGCTTGACCGGTTGGCCGATGCGGATGTTGCGCAACTGCACTTCCTTGAAATTGGCCTCAACCCAGACATTGTTCAGCGCAATCACCGACATCAGCGGTGTGCCTGCACCAACACGCTGGCCCAGTTGCACCGTGCGTTTGGCCACGTAGCCATCCACCGGCGACAGCAGCGCGGTGCGCTGGGTGGCCAGAAAGGCCTCGCGCAGGCGGGCTGCGGCCAACTGCACGCTGGGTTGCTGCTCGACGCTGGCGCCTTCGGTCAGCGTCTGGTTGCTGTTGAGTTGTTCACGGGCGGTGACCACACCGGCCTGAGCGGCTGCCAGGGTGCTTTGGGCGCTTTCCAGCTGCTGTTGGGCGTGTTGCAGTTCTTCCTGGGACACCGCGCCGTTGCCGCTGAGCGACTGGCGACGTTTGAGGTCGTCGCTGGCGCGCGCCACATCCACCTTGGCTTTGCTGATGTCGGCCTCACGCAGGGCGATTTGGGCGCTCAGCGTGGTGTTGTTGGCGTACAGCGTGCGCGCCTGGCGCACCGCCTGGGCCAGTGCCGCCTGGGCCTGGTCGAGCGCGACCTTGGCGTCGGCCGGGTCCAGCTGCACCAGCGTTTGCCCGGCTTTGACAAAGTCGGTGTCGTTGGCCAGGATGTTTAACACCGTGCCGCCGATCTGTGGCGTGATCTGGATCACGTCACCTTGCACATAGGCGTTGTCGGTGTCCTCGTAGTGGCTGGCCACCAGGTATTCGTAGGCACCCCAGCCCAGGCCGGCCACGGCGACGACGCCTGCCAGAAGGGTCAGGCCCCGTTTGCGTTGGTTGGCCTTGCTGCTGCTGGCCGCGTAGGTGTTCGGGGTGTCAGTCATGATGGTGATTCCTGTCGATGGCGATCAAATATTTGAAGAAAAGTGGGCTCTAGCCCTTTTATTGATTGGGCTAATAGCTATCTAAAAAGTAGTGTCTAGTTGGGCAGATCGGCACTCGGGCTGAAGCCGCCACCCAGGGCGCGGGCCAGTGCCACCTGGTTTTGCAGCGCGCGGGTGGCCAGCTCGGTCGCCTGGCGGCGCTGCGCCAGCACGGCTGTTTCGGCACTCAAGACCTGCTGGGCGTTGAGCAGACCACTGCGAAAACGTTGTTGCGCGGCGGCATAGGTCTCTTGCGCGGCCTGGGCGGCTTGCGCCTGTTCGGCCTGCTGGCGCGAGATCGCCTGGCGCGAGGCCAGTTGGTCGGCGGCGTCATGCACCGCGTTGATCACTGCGCTGTTGTAACTCTCCACGGCCGCATCGCGGTCAGCGGTCTTGCTGCCGAGGTTGGCGCGCAGGCGGCCACTGTCAAACAGTGGCAGGCTCAGCGCCGGTCCAACGCCCCACTGCTCGCTGCCCGACTTGAACAACTTGTCGAAGCCGATGCTGGAGAACCCGGCAAAGGCGGTGAGGTTGATGTTGGGGTAGAACTGGGCGCGGGCACTGTCCACACTCTTTTCCGCCGCCTGCACCCGCCAGCGGGCGGCGGCCACATCGGCGCGCTGGCCCAACAGGTTGGTGTCGAGCTGGTGGCCAAGTGCTATGGGTTTGATGGCGGACAAGGCTTTGGGTACAAGGGCTAGTGGCTGATTTGGCGTACCAATCAGTGCGGCCAGCGCGTTGCGGGTCAGGGCGATCTGCTCGTCCAGCGTTTCGAGTTGCAGGCGCGCGTCTGGCAGGGCGCCCTGCGCCTGGCGCAGGTCGAGCGGGGTGTCCAGCCCAGCCTTGACGCGGTCTTGCACCAGCTGCAGCGTCTGTTCACGCTGGGCCAGGGTGCGGTTGGCCACGTTGCGTTGTTCCGTCAGACCCACCCAGGCAAAGTAGCTCTGCGCCACCTGGGCAGCCAGCAGCACGCGGGCGGCCTGGGCGTCGGCCTGGGCGGCGCGCTCATTGCCCAATGCGGCTTGCAAGGCGGCGCGGTTTTTGCCAAAGAAGTCGAGTTCCCAGCTGCCTGCCAGCTGGGCGGTGCCGCTGCCACGCTCGGTGCCGGCCAGTGGTGCGGGAATCGCGCCGTTGGCGGTGTAGAGCTGTTGGGTCAGGTTCAGTTGTGCATTGAGCTGGGGTTGGCGTGCGGCGTCGCTGAGCTGGCTGGCGGCTTGGGCCGCAGCGATCCGGGTTTGGGCCAGCTTGAGGCTGGGGTTGGCTTGCAGCGCCTGCGCCACCAGCTGGTCCAAGGTGTCGTCGCCGAAGGCACGCCACCACTGCGCGTCCACCGCAGGTGCCGGGTTGGTGGCCGCGCTGGCCAGCCCAACGTCGGTGGCGCTGCGCAATGTGGACTGGGCCGTGATGCCCGAGAAGTCGGCACAACCCGCCAGGCTGCCCAGCAGCAAGGTGGCGGCCAACAGGTGTTTGTTATTTTTTGTCATGGGGTTCTTTCTCGGCCTGCAAAGTCTGGGCGGTGTCCAGAATGCGGCGCAGGTAACTTTTGAGGGTTTGCCATTCCTCCAGCGAGAAACCGGCCAGGTAATCGTTCTGGATCTTGCTGAGGGTGACGGGGATGTCTTGGGCGGCCGCGATGCCGGCCGGAGTCAGTTCGATGTGGACCACCCGGCGGTCTTCCTGCGAGCGCACCCGCTGGCACAGGCCTTTGATCTCGAGCCGGTCCAACATGCGGGTGGTCGAGCCCGCATCGTGGCCACACTCCCGCGCCAGTTCGGCCACGGTGGTGGCGCAGCCACGGTACAGCTTGAACAGCGGCATCCACTGCGCATTGGTCAGACCGGTGGGTTCGAGTTCGCGCTCCACACCTTCACCCACCAGGTTCAGGATGCGGCCCATCAGGTAGCCCACGCTGTCATTGGGGTCGTAAGACTGTGCGTTGTAAAACGCCACAGCGGGCGCTGGCGGTGCGGCGCTGTCAGGCTGGGGGGAAGAGGTAGGGGCGGGCTTGGAGGTCATGCCCGGAATTATGCTTGCCTAAGCAATGATTGTCAAGTCATCCTTTGTCAAGGCAATCAAGACCCCTTCGCCAAAGGGGTTGTGGCACCCACCGGGTGCCAGCTTGGCTTGTCAGTGGATGCCCATCTGGTCCAGCGCTGCCGCCAGCTGTGCCAGACTGCGCTCGGGCTTGTGCAACTTGTCCAGGCCAAACAGGCCAATGCGGAAGGTTCTGAAGTCGGCGGGTTCGTCACACTGCAGCGGCACACCGGTGGCCGTTTGCAGGCCTTGCGCCAGAAACTTCTTGCTGTTCTGGATGTCCGGGTCGGTGGTGTAACTCACCACCACACCGGGCGCCTTGAAACCTTCGGCTGCCACACTCGGGAAACCACGGCTTTCCAGCAAGGCACGCACTTGGTTGCCCAGCGCGAGTTGTTCGGCGCGCACCTTCTCGAAACCGTAGGCACGGGTTTCCTGCATCACATCACGCAGGCTGATCAGCGCGTCGGTGGGCATCGTGGCGTGGTAGGCGTGGCCACCGTTTTCATAGGCTTCCATCATCTGCAGCCACTTTTTGAGGTCGCAGGCAAAGCTGGTGCTGGTGGTGCCTTCAATGGCCGTGCGGGCGCGCGGGCTCAGCATCACCATGGCACAGCAGGGTGAGCCACTCCAGCCCTTTTGCGGTGCGGTCACCAGCACGTCGATGCCGGTGGCTTCCATGTCGACCCAGATCGTGCCTGAGGCCACGCAGTCCAGCACCATCAGGCCGCCGACCGCGTGCACCGCCTCACTGACCTGGCGCAGGTAATCATCGGGCAGCAACATGCCAGACGAGGTTTCCACATGCGGGGCAAACACCACGTCGGGTTTTTGTGCGTGGATGCTGGCCACCACCTCGTCGACCGGGCAGGGTATCCAGGGTGACTGGCTGTGGTCGCTGGTGCGCCGGGCCTTGAGCACGCTGGACGCAGCCGGGATCTGGCCCATGTCAAAAATTTGCGTCCAGCGGTAGCTGAACCAGCCGTTACGGATCACCAGCACCTTTTTGCCAGTGGCAAATTGCCGCGCCACCGCCTCCATGCCAAAGCTGCCGCTGCCCGGCACGATCACAGCCGACTTGGCGTGGTAGACCTCTTTGAGGATGCTGGAGATGTCACGCATGGCGCCCTGAAAGCGCTGCGACATGTGGTTCAGGGCGCGGTCGGTGTAGACCACCGAGAATTCAAGCAGGCCGTCAGGATCGATGTTGGGCAGAAGACCGGGCATGGGAAAACACTCCAAAAAAGATAGGAAGTGTCAGCTTAGCACGCTGGGCCGGGCCCGCCTTTTCGCCTGTATCAGCCACATCGGGCGGCAAACACCCGGCCTTTCTGCAGGTCCACGTTCAGCCGGTCAGGCCGCACATCCATGGTGCCCGGGTAGCTGTGTTGGTCCTGGCGATAGCGCCGCAGCAGCAACTGGTGCTGTTTGGCAAGCTGCTCGGCATGCGCAAACGATTGGCCAACGATGGTCAGCGCCACCGACTGGCAGGCGCCCTCTTGGGTCGGGTCGCCTGGGTGAAGTATTTGTGGGGCACCAGCCACCCCCTGTGCCGAGGCCGCCAGGCACAGGCAACAGGCGAACAGGCAGGACATCGTTTTCATGCCAGTCAGCCCTGGTGAGGTCGGCGGGTGCTGGGTGATCAGAAGCCGTGCACGTAGCGCACACCCAGGCCAAACTGGGTGGGTGCACTGGCGTCGTGACCGGGTTGTAACTTGACTTGCGCCAGGGCCGTCAGCCGCCCGCCAAGGCGCATGGGGGTGCTGTAGGCCAGTTCCAGGTCGCGCTGGGTGCCTGTGGGGCGCAGGTTGAGCGACTGGGTGGCGTATTGCAGCGAACCGTCTTCTTGACTCTGGGCCACCGCGGTGGTCACCTGCATGCTGCCCGACGTGGTCTTCAAAGGCATGGACAGCGTGAAGCCCAGCTGGTCGCCGTCACGCAGGATGTCCTGCCTGGCCAAGCCCAGGCTCCAGGCCATGGAACTGGAGGCGCTGGCGCCGTCAATCAAAGAGCTGCTGGCGTTCTCATAGGCGGCGGTGCGTCCCAGCGTGGCCATGGCCGAAAAATGGCTTTTGGGGGCAATGGGCACAGAGCCCGCCAGGGTCACAAAACTGGTGCTGGCCCGGGCGCCCAGGCCCAAGGCGCCCGAACCGGTCATGCCCAGCACCGAGTTGTCTTCCTGCAGCCGACCGATGGTCATGATGCCGGTGACATCACCAAAGTTTTTCTGCAACTCCATGGTCGCCAGCGAGCGGGCGATCACCGGTGCAGACAGGTTCAGCAGGGACGAGGCGTTGGCGCTGTTTTGTGACACCATGCCAAAACGCACAATGGTTCCGTTCTTGAGGGTGCTGCCGTAGCCAAAATGGGTGGCCGACTCGGCCAGCTCAAAGTAAGGTGCGCTGAAGCGGCTGCCTTCCCCATTCAGGCTCAAAGGCGCAAAACCGGTGGACTGCAGGCCAAAAAAGCTGGCGGCTGTCCCGCCGGTGCCAAAGCCATACGAAGTACCACGGTCGTTGGAAAAGCTGTAGCTCATTTTTCCCAGCTTGTTGGAAGACGTGGCCTCGGTGTTGCTCCACAAGTTCTGCACCAGGGTGGACTCGGCGTATTCAGCTGAGAACTTGACACCGTTGGCGCTGACGGTGGAGGCGGCTGCCGTGGGTGTGGCGCTGGTCTTGACCGTAGATGAGCTCACGGCGCTGGACAGGTAAACCACAAATGCCCGGTTGAACTTGTCGACCGCCAGGGTCTTGGTTCCTTTTAAACCCGAGGCCAGACCGGCCTTGGAACTGGCCAGAGACGAGCCCGCAAAGTTCACCTTGGCGCCGGTTTTGGTGCCCACGTTGAGGTTGCCGATCGGCTGCAGGGACGCACCCACGTTGACCAGACCCCAACCGTACATGCTGTCGGGTGTTTTGCGGGCCGCACAGACCGCCGCACTCACCGGGTCACTGCACAAGTGGGTGGCTGACTGGAAAATGATCTGGGCGATGTCTGTGGCGGGCAAGAAGTTCCAGTTGCTTTTGATCAAGGCTGCCTGGCCCGCCACGACGGGCGTGGCCATCGAGGTGCCAGACATGTAGGCGTAGCTGTTCTGCGCATAGGGGGTGGAGTAGCTGGACGCCACATTGACGCCAGGTGCAAACACCGTCCAGTTGGCCAGGGTTGGGTCGTAGTTGCTGAACGACGCGCGCCGGTTGTTGGCATCAAGCGCACCCACCGCAATGATCTGCCCCTTGGCCCAGCTGGCTTTGGCAAAAGCCGCAGGCCAACTGCCGCTGGCCCGGCCATCGTTGCCCAGCGCAGCCGTGATCAGGGTGCCCTTGGTCACCGCGTTCTGGATGTTGCTCTGCATGGCTGCAGCACTGGAACCCAGGCTCAGCGACAGGATGGGTGCCTTTTGCACATTGACCACCCAGTCAATGCCTTTGCCAATGGTCACACTGCTGGAGCTGCCGGTGGTGAACACCTTGGCCATCACGAGTTTGGCGCCGGGCGCCACGCCTTCCAGCAAACCGCCGCTGGTGGTGCTGCCCGCGATGATGCCCGAGACGTGGGTGCCATGCCCCATCTGATCGGTCACATCGGTGCCGCCGGTGAAAGCGTTGTAGGTGGCTTGCACCCGACCTCTGAGGGCTGGGTGGCTGACTTGCAGGCCGGAGTCGACCACCCCGACCGTCACCCCTGTGCCATTGCCGGAGGCCAACTGGTTGGCATAGGGTTTGTTGATTTGGTTGAGCCAGCCCTGGTAGGCGCGGGCGGTTCTTTCGGCCGCAGTGGGTGCCGCCTTGACCAGGGTGGCGCCCGAGGTGACCGGTGTGGGTGTGGCCAGTGTCCGCAGCTCGGTGCTGTCCTCTTCAGTCAGCTCCAACGCCAAGGGGTCATCCAGAGCCAGGGCGTTGCCACACAGGGCGGCCATGATGGCAGCAGTGAGGGTGTTGAGTTTGAACATATTGCATCCTTGAAGGTTCAGTTACCAAAAAGCAACGCAATACCAAAGCCAGGCCATGTCGGTGGCCCGGTTCCGGCAACCCCGCTGGCATGGCACTGTGCGATCAGTGCCGAAGCCCGGTGGCTTTGCGTCCCTGACTTTCGTCAGGTTTGCCTGTGTCAGCGTGGCCCTTTCGGGGGTAGCCACAGCTGACAACAAAAAATTGCGATTCCAGGGAAAAGCAACGTGAGTCTATGGCTTGCCACCTGGATTGGCAATAATTTTGATAAAAACCAATGAAAAATAACGGTTAATAATGTTTATTGCCATTTGTAACTGTTTATTGTATTCACAGGTGTGGTGTGGGCTGAGGCGATAGGGGCGTGTTGGCCACCTGCACAGCTTGCAACAACCAGTTCACAAACACCTGCAAGGCCGGTGGCTGCTCGTCATGCTCAGGGCAGACCAGCGCATAACTGCGCCCGCTGGCCAGCGCTTGCGGGCAGGCCACCACCAGTTCACCGTGCGCCAGCTCGTTTTCCACCAGCAGTCTGGGCACCAGCGCCAGACCCATGCCGTGTACCGCTGCCGCAGCGGTCATAGAAAACAGCTCAAAACGGGCGCCCGAGTGCGCCTGGGGCGCGCTCACCCCCTGCGCCTCAAACCACTGCCGCCAGGCATCGGGCCGGGTGCTTTGTTGTAACAGCGGCAGGCTCGCAATCGCTTCGGGCGACAGGCTGCTTGAACCTTGCAGCAGGCTGGGTGCACACACCGGCAGCACCAGTTCGTCGAGTAACTGGATCGCTCGGGTGCCGGCCCATTGGGCAATTTGCTCCGGCGTGCCGGCGTACAGCGCGGCATCAAACGGGGTGTCGGCAAACAGGAAGGGCCGGGTGCGTGTTTCGATGTGGACGGTCAGCTCGGGCTGCAACTGTTGGAGTTGGGGCAAGCGCGGGATCAGCCAGCGGGTGGCAAAGGTCGGCACCGCTGCCAGATGCAGGCTCAGCGCACCACTTTGGCGGCTCATCACATCGAGCGTGTCCTGCTCCAGCGCCTGCAGACGCAGGCTGACCTGGGCCGCATAGTCGCGCCCTCGTTCGGTCAGGCTCACGCCGTGGCGGGTGCGTTTGAACAGCGCCACGCCCACAAAGTCTTCCAGCGCGCTGAGCTGGCGCGAAACCGCCCCCTGGGTCAGCGCCAGCTCTTGGGCGGCGCGGGTGTAACTCTGATGCCGGGCGGCGGCCTCAAAACAGGCCAGGGCTTGGAGGGAGGGGATTTTTCTGCGCATGATGTGTGCAATATACATAAGAGCCATCAAAGCGGGGCGTGAGTCTGTTCATTTGATATAGCGTTCTAACCTTATGAATAGAGGACTTGAGTGCCATTTGTCCGACATGCTTGGGTAAAAACAGAGACTCGTGTCAAGCCCTTATATGAATGAATCACATATCTGGGTGACAACAAATCGTTTGTGATGCGAGGGGCTGCGCGCTACCATGGTCGCCAAGCTCTGTGCTTTGCCTTGTGCACACCCGTTTCACCATCCACCGAAAGACTCCCATGGCCCACGCGACCTTCCATTGGCAAGACCCCTTTTTGCTGGAACAGCAGCTCACCGATGACGAGCGCATGGTCAAGGACGCTGCTGCCGCGTATTGCCAAGACAAGTTGCAGCCGCGCGTGATTGAGGCCTTTCGCCAGGAGCAGACCGACCCGGCCATCTTCCGTGAGATGGGTGAACTGGGCTTGCTGGGGCCAACGATCCCTGAGGCTTATGGTGGCCCGGCGCTGAACTACGTGTCCTACGGCCTGATCGCGCGGGAGGTCGAGCGCGTGGACAGCGGTTACCGCAGCATGATGAGTGTGCAAAGTTCTCTCGTGATGTTGCCAATTTTTGAGTTTGGCCTTGAGGCCACGCGCCAGAAATACCTGCCCAAGCTGGCCACTGGTGAATGGATCGGCTGTTTTGGCCTGACCGAACCCAACCACGGCAGTGACCCGGCCAGCATGCTGAGCCGGGCGGTCAAAGTGCCGGGTGGTTACAAGCTCAGCGGCAACAAGATGTGGATTTCCAACAGCCCGATCGCTGACGTGTTTGTGGTCTGGGCCAAAGAGGTGTCTGAGAGTGGCACGGTGGGGCCAATACGAGGTTTTGTGCTGGAAAAGGGCGCGCCGGGCCTGAGCGCCCCGGCCATCCACGGCAAGGTGGGCCTGCGCGCCAGCATCACCGGTGAGATCGTGATGGACGGTGTGTTCTGCCCTGAAGAAAACGCCTTCCCCGAGGTGCAAGGCCTCAAAGGGCCGTTCACCTGCCTCAACAGCGCACGCTACGGCATCGCCTGGGGTGCTTTGGGTGCGGCGGAAGACTGCTGGCTGCGCTCGCGCCAGTACGTGCTGGACCGCCAGCAGTTTGGCCGCCCGCTGGCCGCCAACCAGCTGATCCAGAAGAAGCTGGCCGACATGCAGACAGAGATCGCACTGGGCCTGCAGGGCTGTCTGCGCCTGGGTCGCATGAAGGATGAGGGCACCGCGGCGGTGGAGATCACCTCGATTTTGAAGCGCAACAGTTGCGGCAAGGCGCTCGACATCGCCCGCCTGGCGCGCGACATGATGGGTGGCAACGGCATCAGCGACGAGTTTGGTGTGGCGCGGCACCTGGTGAATCTGGAGGTGGTCAACACCTACGAAGGCACCCACGACATCCACGCGCTGATTCTGGGGCGGGCGCAGACGGGGATTCAGGCGTTTTGCTGATCTGTTGGGTCTGGTTTGGCTGCCTCGATGACACATGAAGCTGAGGTTGTCATTGCGAAATCCAATCCGCAAACCATGAATTCGGGTCGCAAACGTCGGTGGTGGCAGCGGGTGGGGTACGGAGCCCCGCCTCATACTGTCAAAGGCCCAGAAATCGGCGGGGCCCCATACCCCACCCACTGCAGCACGCACCGTTGGTGGGTCAAGGTTTTAAATGCCGGACCGGTCGCGAACGTGTTTGGGTACGTCAACGTCATGAGTTGGTTTTGGATTTTTCGCTTCGACGACCCTCATCGCACCGCAGGCGATGGGGGCTTGGGACGGGGGCCGATTTCTGGGCCTTTGACAGTATGAGGCCCCCGGCCCAAGACCCCATGGCCCACCAAAACCGCCAGTCTGTCCAACAGCACACAACAAGGTGTAGCCAACTGTAAAAGCAAGCCAGCAAGCGAATCGCTCCCGGACTTCAACCCCAATAGCAAAACCATGACAACCCAAGCCGCCCTCAGCCACCTCAAAGTTTTGGACCTCTCGCGCGTGCTGGCGGGCCCTTGGTGCACGCAGATGCTGGCCGACCTGGGTGCCGACGTCATCAAGGTGGAGCGCCCCGGCGCCGGTGACGACACGCGTCATTGGGGCCCGCCGTTCCTGAAAGATGCCGAAGGCAACGACACGACGGAAGCGACCTACTTCACCGCCTGCAACCGCAACAAACGCGCGATCACCCTGGACATGGCCCAGCCAGAAGGTCAGGCGCTGATCCGGCAGATGGCGGCGCAAAGCGACATCTTGGTCGAGAACTTCAAGGTGGGCGGGCTACAACACTACGGGCTGGACTACGAGAGCCTCAAAACCATCAACCCTCGCCTGATCTACTGCTCGGTCACCGGCTTTGGCCAGACCGGCCCGTATGCCGAGCGTGCCGGTTATGACCTGATGATCCAGGCCATGAGTGGCCTCATGAGCATCACCGGCCACGCCGATGGCGAGCCCGGCGGCGGCCCGATGCGCATGGGTGTGGCGTTAATCGACGTGCTGACCGGCATCTACGCCTGCAGCGCCATCCTGGCCGCCGTCGAGGCGCGCCACACCACGGGTGCGGGCCAGCACATTGACATGGCCTTGCTCGATGTCGGCATGGCGGTGCTGGCCAATCAGGCCGCTGGCTTTTTGAACACAGGTAAGGTGCCGCAACGCCAGGGCAACACCCACCCCAGTCTGGCGCCGTACCAGACCTTTGACACCCTGGATGGCAGCATGTTGCTGGCAATTGGCAACGACGGCCAATTCGCCCGCTTTTGTGAGGCTGCGGGTCAGCCTGAGTGGGCGGCAGACGCACGTTTTCAAACCAACACCCTGCGCGTCAAAAACCGAGAGGCGCTCATTCAACTGATGCTGCCCGTCACCCGCAGCCGCAGCACGGCGGACTGGATCCGATTGCTGGAAGACAAGGCTGTGCCCTGCGGCCCGATCAACAACATCGAACAAGCCTTTGCTGATCCCCAGGTGTTAGCACGTGGTTTAGTGATAAAGCAGCCTCTAGCCCTTATGGAGAAAGGGCAAGAAGCTATTAAAAACGTATCTGACCAAACCACGGTCAATACCGTGGCCAGCCCGCTGCGCCTGTTGGCTACACCACCCGTGCTGCGCCGTGCGCCGCCGCAATTAGGCCAGCACACCGATGAAGTGTTGCTTGAACTGGGGCTGGACGCGACGCAGATAAGTGCCTTGCGTGCTCGCGGCGTGGTTTGAGCTTGCGTTGACAGCCTGTCATATGCCCATGAACCCCATTGCCACCCAAGACCCCCGGTTTTCGCTGCGCTTCGCCACACCCGATGATGCCGGTCTGCTGCTGGACTTCATGCACCAGCTGGGCACTTTTCAGAAGATGCGTGACAAGATCAGCGCAACCGAAGCCGGCCTGCGCCAGCTGTTGAGTCAAGGCAAGGGTGAAGCCATCTTTGGTGAGTACGACGGCAAGGCGGTCGGCTTTGCCTACTTTTGCCAGACCTCATCGGCGTTCATCGGGCAATCCGGCCTGTACATCGACGGCTTTCTGGTGCATGAGTCCATGCGCGGCAAAGGGCTGGGCAAGATCATGATGGCCTTCATGGCCAAGCTGGCGCTGGCGCGTGGCTGCCAGCGGCTGGAATGGGGTTGTCTGGACTGGAACGAACCCAGCATCCAGTTTTACCGCCATCTGGGTGCCCAGAGTGTCGACATCATGACCATTTACCGGTTCGGACCCGAGCAACTCAAAGCCAATGCGGCTTTGTTCTAGCGCCTGCGAGTAGGTGGTTTGTTGCGCTGGAAGGCAGTGTGATTTGAAGCAAAATAACTGTATTTAAATACAGTTATCTGATGTAGTATCCAAACATTGCTCAACTTGAGAGCCATGAAAGGACAGCGCCATGAAAATCCTACCCACCAACTTCGACGGTCAAGCCATCCGCCGTCTGTATGACGAAGACACGGAAACCTGGTGGTTTTCGGTGATTGACGTGGTGCAGGTGTTGACAGATAGCACCTACGCCAATCGGTACTGGTCTGATTTGAAGCGCAAGTTGGCGCAAGAGGCTGGCTCTGAGCAAGCTTACGAAAAAATCGTAAGGTTGAAATTGACGGCACCAGACGGCAAGAAGCGCGAAACCGATTGCGCCACCGCAGAAAGTTTGCTGCGTATCGTCCAATCCATCCCGAGCCCCAAAGCCGAACCCATCAAACTCTGGCTGGCCAAAGTGGGTTATGAGCGCATGCAAGAGATGGCCGACCCGGCCCTGTCGCTCGACCGCGCCCGCCAGACCTGGCAGCAACATGGCCGCAGCGACAAGTGGATTGCCCAGCGCATGACCGGTCAGGAAACCCGCAACAAGCTCACCGACTATTGGAGCGATCACGACATCAAAAAAGGCAGCGAATTTGCCATCCTCACCAACATCATCCACCAGGAATGGGCTGGAGTGAGTGTGGCGCAGCACAAGGACATGAAGGGTTTGAGCAGCCATAACCTGCGCGACCACATGAGCGAGGCTGAGCTGATTTTTACCGCGCTGGCCGAACTGTCGACCCGCCAGATTGCCCAAAGTGTTGAGGCCACGGGTTTGGCAGACAACAAGTCAGCAGCCAAAAAAGGTGGCCGCATCGCCGCCCAAGCGCGCCAGCAGTTGGAAAGCCAAACCGGCCAGTCCGTGGTGACGCCCGCCAACTATCTGCCGCCGACGGCCCCCAGGGTGGTGAAAGCCGTCAAAACCAGCAAAAAGACTTGAAGCACACACGCAAGGAGTACTTCAGTTTTGTCAGCCACCCTCTCCCGCTAAGGCGCCACCCGCAGCGCCAGTGGTCAACCGTCGGTCTTTGACTTGGCCAACTCCAGCGCTTGGCGCAGTTCCGCCTCATGGCGTTTGCGTTCGCTGATGTCCACATAAGCGCCCACCACCCGCACCGGTGCGCCATGGGTGTCGTACTCGGCCACGCGGCCGCGGTCCAGTACCCAGATCACGGTGCCATCTTTGCGAACCATGCGGTGCTCAGAGCGGTAAAACTCTTCATTACCACTGAGCAATTGGCGCAGCCGTTGCCACACCTGCGCCTTGTCGTCTGGGTGCAGCCGGGCTGAAAACGCATCCACATGGCCGGTGAGTTCACCGTGTGCAAAACCCAGGATGCGAAACCACTGCTGGTTGTGCACCACGCGGCCACTGGCCACATGCCAGTCCCAGATGCCTTCACGGGTGGCGGCCAGCACCTCTTGCAGGCGTTGTTCACTCTGCGCCACCTGTTGTTGTGCCCGCACCAGGTCGGTGATGTCGTGGGCAATCACCAGAATCTGCTTGTTGCCCTCGGCATCCTTGAACGGGCGTTTGATCGACTTGAAGTGGCGGATCTCGCCAGTGACCGCATTGCGGCTGTCTTCCAGCACCACCTCGGTCTCACCGCGCGCCATGATCGCCAGCACATTGGCGCGGTAACCGTCGGCCAGCTCTTTGGGCACACCAAAGTCACCGTCGTGTTTGCCCACCATGGCCTCGGGGGTGGTGTTGTACAGGCGCGCCAGCGTGTGGTTACACAGCAAGAAATTGCCTTTGGCGTCCTTGAGCAGGATCACGTCAGGCGTTTCCTCAAACACCGCTTCCAGCAGTGCCAGTCGTTTCTGATCCGTCATGGGCAGGACGGGGTCGGGGGTGTTTTGGGCTTCAGGCATGTGGGTATTCCATGACATCAACATCCCTGAAGAGCCGTTTTTTTAAGTCAAAGCATATCTGGCGTGGTTTCACCCCGCCAGTATCGGTCACTTCGTCTTGCTTAGTCAAAATAAATGAATGCAGCAAACAATTTCGTTGAACTTTTTTGCACTAAGCGACTTCTAAACTGCGATCCAGCGCAGGTCCTGGCCTGCTGACCTTCCTTGGAGAATAGTTTTGACCCGTTCCTCAACGTCTTCTGCCGGCCTGACAGGCCAGCCCCGTTACAGCCCGGTGGCCATCGTCTTGCACTGGCTGCTGGCCTTGGTGATTCTGTCCCTGTTTGGGATGGGCCTGTACATGGCTGACCTGCCGTTTTCACCCACCCGCATGAAACTCTACAACTGGCACAAATGGGCCGGTGTGTGTTTCCTGTTGCTCACGGTCCTGCGTGTGGTGTGGCGTGTCACGCACCGTCCACCCGCGTTGCCACAGACCGTCACGCTGGCCATGCCCGGCTGGCAGATGCAGGCCTACCACGCCACCCACCACCTGATGTATGCCCTGTTTTTGGTGGTGCCTTTGCTGGGCTGGGCGTACAGCTCGGCAGCCGGTTACCCGATTGTGCTGTTTGGTGTGTTGCCGTTGCCCGACTTTGTCGGCCCCGACAAGGCCTTGGCTGAACTGATCAAACCCTTGCACGGCTTGTCGGCCTGGGCGCTGATTGTGCTGGCAGCACTGCACATCGGTGCGGCCCTGAAACACCATTGGCTGGACCGTGATGGCCTGATGTTGCGCATGTTGCCGGGTCGGGGCTGATCCCCGGGTCTGCGCCAACCATTTCCTTCCTTTTTTCTGATCTTCTTATGAACACCAAGACCCTGCTTCCTGTTTTGGCCACCTTGCTGGTGGCCAGTGTTGCTCTGCCAGCGGCGGCCCAGCAAAAACTCTTGCCCGCGCAAAGTGAACTCAGCTTTGTGGCCAAACAAATGGGGGTGCCGGTCAGTGGCCAGTTCAAACGTTTTGATGCCCAGGTCAGTTTTGACGCGGCCAAGCTGGCGGCCAGCAAGGTGGCGTTCACCGTGGACATGGGCAGCGCCACCATGGGCAATGTCGAGGCCGACAGTGCCCTGCCCACGCTGCCCTGGTTCAACACACCGAAGTTCCCCCAGGCCACGTTCACCTCCAGCGCTTTCAAAGCCCTGGGTGCTGGCAAGTACGAGCTGGTCGGCCAACTCAGCATCAAAGGCCAGGTGCGTGAGGTGCTGGTGCCTTTGACCATGACACAAACGGGCGCTCTGACCGTGGCCACCGGTGTGGTGCCGATCAAGCGCCTGGCCTTCAAGATTGGTGAAGGTGATTGGGCCGACACCTCGATGGTGGCCGACGACGTTCAGGTCAAGTTCAAGCTGGCGCTCAGCGGCGTGGGCAAGCTGTAAACATTTTTGTCTCTTTCCCCTCAACCCTTCAGGAGTTTTTACCCATGCGTTTGTCCCTCATCCCCGCCGCTGCTGCCGCTGTTTTGCTCGCCAGCACCGTGTCTGCCCAGGCTGCCAGCTACGCCATTGACCCAACCCACACCTATGTGACGTTTGAGATCGGCCACTTTGGCACCTCGACCAACCGGGGCCGTTTTGACAAGAAGGAAGGCAGCGTGGAGCTGGACCGCGCCGCCAAGACCGGCAAGGTCGAGATCGTGGTGGACACCAGTTCGATCAGCACCGGTTTTGCCATGTTCAACAAACACCTGCAAAGTGCCGAGTTGTTTGATGTGGAAAAATTTCCGACCATGAAGTTTGCCGCCGACAAGTTTGTCTTCAACGGCGACAAGGTGGCTGAAGTCACCGGCACGCTCACGCTGCTGGGCAAAACCAACCCGCTGACCCTCAAAGCCACCAACTTCAATTGTTACGAGAACCCGATGCTCAAGCGTGAAGTCTGTGGTGGTGACTTTGAAGGCACGCTGGACCGCACCCAATACGGCATGAACTATGGCATCGACTGGGGTTTCCCGAAAAACGTGCACCTGGTGGTGCAGGTTGAAGCCGTCAAGCAGTAATCTGCCAAATCAGGCATCAAATCAGCCTGTAGCCCTTATTTAATAAGGGCTGATAGCTATAGAAGACGCAGCATTCAGTAGCTGCTGAGAGCGCAGCGCTCAGGCCTGGGACGGCAGCGGCAAGGCACTCACCTGGTGGGCAAAGGCTTCCACTTGGGCCCAGTCGGTGAACTCAAAAACCTGCGTGGCGTCGGTCGGGCCTTTGGTGATGAGCATGATGAAACGGATCATCTGTTTGTCCACAAACCCCAGCGCCGGGTAATTCAGCCGACCTGCAAACACAGCCGCCAGCTGCGGCTTCCAGCTCAGTTGCCGCAGCAGTTTGACCATGTACGGGTTGGTGTGTGGCTGGTTTTTCTCGGGCTTGCGCGCCACCACGTTGACGCTGAACAAGGCGCTGGCCTTGCGCTCCAGCAGCCGCTGGTGTTTGTTGATGAACTGGGCCACCTGCGGGCGGTGTTTGCCGTAGCGGATGCTGGCTCCAATGACAATGCGCTCGAACGAGGCCAGATCCAGCGATTCGGCCTGGTCCAGCGGCACCAGGCTGACCTGTTGCCCCAGCGCCGTCAAAACAAATTTCATGCGTTCGCAGATATGCCGGGTGTGGCCGTCAACGGTGGAGTAGATGAGAAGGGTGTGGTGTGGCACGGCAGCAAGGTGTGGTGAACAGGTCGGCGCGATCTTAGTGGCTTGCGCCGACCTGTGGCCTGACAAATGTCATCAATCGTCGGTCAGGTTGCCGGGTTTGAAGGCGCTGGCCAGTTTGGCCTGCATGTCTTCATGGACCTGGGCGTAGTGTGAAAAGGCCAGGCTGTACGACCCCTGGCCGCCGGTGAGTGACTTCAATCGGCTCTGGTAGTCACCCAGCTCGGCCAGCGGCATCTGGCCGCTGATGGCCACCGTGCCCATCGGGCGTGGCTGGGTGCCGGTGATGTGGCCGCGTTTGCTGGCCAGGTCACCGGTCAGGTCACCAATGCTGGACTCGGGTGCCACCACTTCGATGCTCACCACCGGCTCCAGCACCACCGGCGAGGCCGCACGCACCGCTTCGAGCGTGGCCTTGCGGGCGGCGGCCACAAAGGCCACCTCCTTGCCGTCCACTGCGTGGGTTTTGCCGTCATACACCGTGACCCGCAGGTCGTGCACCGGGAACCCTGCCACTGCGCCCTCGGCCAGCGCCTGCAACACCCCTTTTTCCACCGCTGCCATGAACACGCCCGGAATCGCGCCGCCCTTGACCACGTCCTCAAACTCGAAACCGGCGCCGCGCGCCAGCGGTGCCACGCGTAACATCACCTCGCCAAACTGACCGGCGCCGCCACTTTGTTTTTTGTGGCGGCAGTGGCCTTCGGCCTGGCCCAGAATGGTTTCGCGGTAAGCGATTTGTGGTTCGCTGGTGCTGAGTTCAAGCTTGAACTGCTGCTGCATGCGCAGCATCTTGGCGCGCAGGTGCATGTCGCCCAGGCCACGGATCACGGTCTCGTTGGTGCCCGGGTGGCGCTCCACGGTGAAGCAGGGGTCTTCCATCTCCAGCTTGTGCAGGATCTCGAACAGCCGTTGCTCGTCGCCTTTGCGCTGGGTCTGCACCGCCAGGCCCTGCATCGGCTGCGGAAAAGCCAGCGGCTGCAGGTGGATGTGGTCCTCGTCGTGGGAGTCGTGCAACACGCTGTCAAAGCTGATCTCGTCGACCTTGGCCACGGCACCGATGTCACCGGGCACCAGGGCCTCCACCTCGACATACTCCTTGCCCTGCAGCTGGTACAGGTGGTTGACCTTGAACGGGCGTTTGCTCGACCCGGCAAACAGCTGGCTGTCCTTGCGCACCGTGCCCTGGTGCACGCGGAACACACAGACCTTGCCGATGAACGGGTCCATCACCACCTTGAACACATGGGCCAGCACATGCAGGCTGGGGTCGGGCTGCGCGGCAAAAGCGGTGGGTTCCGTGCCGGGTTCACCCTTGTAGAAGGGTGGCGGGTTGCCCTCCATTGGGCTTGGTGCCAGCTTGACCAGGGCGTCCAGCAGCTGCGGCACCCCGGCGCCGGTTTTGGCCGAGACAAACAGGATCGGGATCAGGTGCCCGGCGCGCAAGGCTTTCTCAAACGGCGCGTGCAGCTCCTGCGGGCTGGGGTCGGTGCCGTCTTCAAGGTAACGCGCCATCAATTCGTCGTCTTCCTCGATCAGCTGGTCGATCAGCGCACGGTGGGCGGCGGCCACGCTGGCAAAGTCGCTCTCACCATCGTCGTGGCCCAGCAGTTCCACCACCTCCTGCGCATGGTGGGTGGGCAGGTCCAGCAGCAGGCATTGTTTGCCAAAACGTTCGCGGATGTTCTCCACCAGCGCGCCCAGGTCGATGTTGTCGGCATCGATCTTGTTGATCAGGATCATGCGGCACAAGCCGCGCTCTCCGGCCAGGGTGAACATGCGTTCGGTGGTGAGTTCGATGCCGGTCTGGGCGCTGATGACAATCAGCGCGGTGTCGGCCGCGGCCAGTGCGCTGATGGCCTGCCCGGCAAAGTCGGGGTAGCCGGGGGTGTCGAGCAGATGGATGTGGGTGTTGTTGCTGCTCAGGCTGACCAGGGCCGACTGCAGTGAGTGGCCGAGCTGTTTTTCAATCGGGTCAAAGTCACAGACGGTGTTGCCCTTGTCCACCGCGCCCCGGCTGGTGATGGCGCCGGTGGCCGCCAGCAGGCTCTCCACCAGACTTGTTTTACCCACAGACCCGTGACCCACCAGGGCCACGGCACGGATGTTTTCGCTGGATGGGAGGCTCATACAAAACTCGTGAAAGGTTGGAATGAGCCACGAGTTTACGCTGGCGCTTCACTTTTTGACAATTGTTTTAAAAGTTGAGCAAACGTCAAAAAGTACTTGCCTCAAGGCGGAAAAAGTGCCCGGTTTTGCGTGATGACCTGTTGCAGATGGTCAAAGCAGCGCGCATCAATCGCGCTGCCCACGCTGTCGTGCATGATGGCCAGGGTTTGTGCCAACGGCACTGCACCGCGGTAGGGGCGCTTGGCGGTGATGGCGTCAAAAATGTCGGCGGTGGTGATGATGCGGGTCTCCAGCGAGATGTCCTGGGCCATCAGGCCGCGCGGGTAACCCTGGCCGTCCAGACGTTCGTGGTGCGCGGCAGCCACACGTGCGAGTTCGTCAAAAATGCGCACCCGGCTCAGGATGGCCTCGGTGTAGCTGGCATGCCGCTGCACCGCCTGCCACTCTGCCGCATCGAGCTTGCCGGGTTTGTCCAGGATGCTGTTGCTCACCCCCAACTTGCCGACGTCGTGCAACAGCGCACCACGCTTGAGCCAGCGCCGCCGCGCCTCGGGCACCTCCATCGACTCCGCCAGCAATGCGGTGTACAAGGCCACGCGCGCGCTGTGGCCAGCGGTGAACGGGCTCTTGGCATCGACCACCTGGCCAAAGGCCTCGGCGATGTCGTCCAGGTAGTCTTCGGTGATGCTGACCTCATGGCCACCGGGTTCCAGCGCGTACACCGCGCGTTCCACCTGGACTGCCGGGGCCGCCAGCATCTGCCAGAAGCTGTCGGCCTGCGCCACAGCCTCAAAAGCGGCCACTAGCGCTGGGTCAAACCAGCTGCCAGAACGTGCCTTGACTTCGGCCAGGGCCGTGTGGCGGCCTTGGGCGCCGTGGTGTACATCAATCACCTGGGCCAGCAGCGCAATCCGCGCTGGCAACGGGATGGCCTGGCCCACCAACTTGTCAGGGCGGCCACGGCCATCCCAGTGCTCGTCCAGCGCGTGAATGCCTGCCGACACCGCTTCGGGAAAGCGCAGCTGGCGCGCAATATCGGCACCACGGGTGCAGCGGGTCTGGATCAGCTCCTGGGCGATCTCGTCGCCGTGGCTCAGGATGCCACCCAGCGCCTTGAGCCGCTCACGCAGGCCCGCAGCTGGCCCGGTGTGGCGCAGCACAAAACGCAGCACCTGGGGCAGGCTGCCGTCCACCCATTTGAAGTCGCGTTTGAACGACAGGTCGTTGGTGACGTAGAGCTCGCAGATGCGTGCCGCGTTGCTGGAGCAGCCCAGATCCTTGAGCAGCAGGGTGTAGTAGAGCGTCCAGAGGTCGTCGTTGTCCATGCCGATCTTCTGGCCGATGTGCATGCCGATCCAGCAACAGCGCACGCAGTGGCCCTCAGGCTGGCCCTCGGTGATGTCCAGCGCGTGGCTGAGTGCAGCCATGAGTTCGGAGAGCTTCAGGAACTGCATGTGGGGCTCCGGTCAAGCATCGGTCAGGCCGCTGTGCACAGGCACAAGGGTGCCGCAGATTTCAAGAAAAATCGACCTCTAGCCCTGATTTCATAAGGGCCCGTCACTCTGTTATCAATAGTAAAGAGGGTGCTCTGTGTAAAACTTGCCACCGTGGTACAGCAGGGGCGAGGCACCGGCGCGGCAGCTGCAGTGTTCCACTTCACCGACAAAAATCACGTGGTCACCTTCGGCATAACGGCTGCGGTTGAAACACTCAAAACTGGCCACACTGCCACTGATCAGCGGGGCGCCGTTGTGGCCCTCGGTGAACTCCAGGTCGGCAAACCGGTCGGCACTGCGTGAGGCAAAACGCAACGCCAGCGCCTGCTGGTCAGCCGCCAGGATGTTGATGGCGTAGTGGGAACCCTGGGTAAATGCCGCCATCGAACTGGCGGCCTGGGACAGGCTCCACAACACCAGCGGGGGTGTCAGTGAGACTGAGTTGAAGGAGTTGGCGGTCAGCCCGACCAGCGCCCCCGCCGGTGTGCGGGCGGTGACGATGGTCACCCCGGTGGCAAACATGCCCAGGGCGGTGCGAAATTCGGTGCTGGAGAAAGCGGGCGCTTGCGCCTGGGCGCGGTGTGAACTTGAAAACATCGCGCTGAATCTACCCGAAAACGGCGCTCTGGCGCGTTTGGCGGGCTTATCGGCCCATCAAAAAGCTTTCTTAGAATCCCTGGCATGTTGATCCGTCTGAAGCCACACGCCCTGGGTGTTGCGTTTTTAATAGCTGCAAGCCCTTACGCTGCAAGGGCTTGCACCGATTTTTATACCAAAATCCCGAATGTCTCACCGGCCCTGTGCCAGGCCGCCCAGCTGCAGCCCAGCGGCGCACGCAGTGTGCAGGGGCGGCCCATTCTGGTGCGCGATATGGCGTCTTTGGATGCACAGCGGCGGGTGCTGGTGGTGGCCACCATGCATGGTGACGAGTTGTCGGCCGCCTCGGTGGCGCTGCACTGGTTGCAGATGGCGCAGGCAGCACCGGCGCAGACCCACTGGCGCTTTGTCCCGGTGCTCAACCCGGACGGTCTGGCGCGGCGCACACCCTGGCGCATGAACGCCCACGGGGTGGACCTGAACCGCAACTTCCCCACCCCCAACTGGCAGCGTGAGACCAAGGTCTACTGGGAGCAGCGCACCCGCAAGGACCCGCGCCGCTGGCCCGGCCCCAGCCCCTTGAGTGAGCCCGAGGCCAGGTACCTGTTTGACGAGATCGGCCGCTTTGACCCGCAGCTGATCGTCAGCATCCACGCGCCCTATGGGGTGCTGGACTTTGACGGCCCGGTGTTGCCGCCCACGCGTTTGGGGCGCTTGTACCTGGACCAGGTCGGTGTGTTCCCGGGTTCCCTGGGCAACTACAGCGGGGTGCAGCGCGGTATTCCGGTGGTCACGGTGGAGTTGCCCAACGCCTTGCGCACACCCAGCCGCGACGAGATGGCCAAGATGTGGCGTGATCTGCGGCTCTGGATGGACAAAACACTGCCCCTGCCCGAGCCGCAGGACAGTCCCACACTGGCCCAGGTGCCGCCCAGCACACCTTGAATGCACGGGATTGTTGCAAGTCAAGGGTTTACCCTAGTCGCAAAATGAATTTGTGCAAATATACTTTGCAGGTAATTCCGGTGGCAGTCAGCGGAAGTACAGACGAGTTTGGAGCCCTGCGGGGCTCCTTTTTTTTGGGCCAGTTGCCGTGAGGCAGCGGCTCAGGTGGGTGGCTTGTGCTGGGGCAGGCGTTGCAGCTGCAACTGGGCCATGGCCTGGTACAGCGGTGCCGACAGCAGGCGCGACACCCCACTGGCCACCAGCGCGGTGGCCATCAGGCTCAGCACCAGGGCATGGCCGTCCACCATCTCCATAACGATGATGAAGGCGGTCAGCGGCGCCTGGGTGACCGCCGCCAGAAAACCCGCCATGCCCAGTGCGATCAAGGTGGGTGCGTTGGCATAGTGGGTGAGTTGGGCCACGTCGTTGCCCAGAGAGCCGCCAATCGACAAGGCCGGTGCAAAGATGCCACCCGGCACCCCTGACCAGGCGGTGATCCAGGTGGCCAGGAATTTCAGCAAGGTGTAGAGCGGCGTGGTTTCTCCCCCGCCTTCGAGCAGGGCGCGGCTGTGGTGGTAGCCGGTGCCAAAGGTGCTGTCGTGGCTGACCAGGCCGATCACCGCCACCACCAGGCCACAGGCGGCGGCAAATGCCACCGGTGAACGTTGTCGCCAGCGGCTGAACCAGTCGGTCGAGCTGCCACGCACCGACAGCAACAGCACCCGGGCAAACAGCCCACCGGCCAGACCGCAAGCCAGTGCCACCAGCAGGCCTGGCCAAATCAGCGCCAGGCTCAGCTGGTCCACCCGGATCACCCCAAAGTAGGTGGCGTTGCCATAAATGGAGACCGCCATCAAGCCGCTCAGCACAATGGCGGCCAGCAGCAAGCCGGTGTTGCGCTGCTCTGGGCGGCGCGATAACTCCTCAATGGCAAACATGATCCCGCCCAGCGGTGTGTTGAAGGCCGCCGCAATACCCGCAGCGCCACCGGCCATCAGCAGGCCGTTGTGCGACACCGGGGCATTGGCAGGCAGGTAACGCCGCGCGTGGTGCATGACACCTGCGGCAATTTGCACGCTGGGGCCTTCGCGCCCGAGCGACAAACCTCCCAGCAGGCCGCAGCTGGTCAGGGCCATTTTGCTCAAGCTCAGTTTCAGCGACACAAACAGGTGGCGCTGCTCGGGCGCCACAGAGCTGTCCATCGCAGCCATGACTTGCGGTATGCCCGAGCCCGACGCGCCCATGGCATACCGGCGCATCACCCAAACGATGGCGGCGGTGCACAGCGGCGTCCACAACAACGGCGCCCATGCCACCACGCTGTGTAACTGCTCAAAAAGTCCGAAAGCGCGTTCGGTCAGCCAGGTCAGGGCCACCACGGTCAGGCCTGCCAATGCGGCAAAACCAATCACCACCGCGCGTGCGGCCCAGAGTTGCCAGTTGGACAGGTCGTGGCGCAAAGCGTCCAGCAGGGTGGAACTGCGTTCGTCGAGGTTCATCGTTTGGGGGAGTTGGCGTTGCAGTGGGCGCAACGCGGCATACCATCACAGTGCATGGGGGTGATGATACATTGATGCAAATGTAGTTTGTTATATTGGGCCTCGGCGCGTGAATGCTGGCGCCACAACACATAACACTACAGGAGGTGACAGCATGAAAGTTGGTTTGGTGGGTTACGGCAAAGCCGGTCAGGCGGTGGCGCGGGTGTTGCAGGACACCCCCGGTTTTGAATTGGCCTGGGTGGTGCGCAAGTCGGCCGGCGCAGCGGCACAGACCGTGCCCGAGACCAGCATCCCGCTGGTGGGATTGGGTACGTCGGATTGGGCGGCTTGGCTCGATGCCCACCCGGTCGATGCGCTGGTGGATTTCTCTCAGGCCGAGAGCCTGCACGCCTATGGTGAAGCACTTCGCCAGCGCCACATCATGTTGGTGAGCGCGATTTCGGCCTACAGCCCGGCTGACCTGGACTATGCGCGTGATCTGGGGCGCGACACCCGGGTGATGTGCTCCCCCAACATCACCTTGGGCATCAACTTCCTGATTTTGGCGGCCAAGCTGCTGCGACGGATTGCGCCTTTTGCCGATGTTGAGATCCTGGAGCAGCACTTTCGCGACAAGCCCGAAGTCTCGGGTACGGCGCGCAAGATCGCACAAAGCCTGCAGGTGGAGGATGAGCGGATCACCTCGCTGCGCCTGGGCGGCATCATTGGCCACCACGAGGTGATTTTTGGCTTCCCGCACCAGACCGTGCGCCTGATCCACAACTCGATTGAGCGGCGTGCCTTTGGCACCGGTGCCGTGTTCGCGTTGAAGCAGCTCGCCGAGTGCCAGAACGGCTTTTACACCTTTGACGACCTGATGATGCGCCTGGTGCGCCAGGAGCTGCTGCAGTCGACACCCGCCTGAAAATGCCGGCCCGGGTGCAGACGGGTGACTGTAGGGGGTGTTCGGCCACTATCATGGCGCCTGTTTAACCATTTGCCGCTGTTTATGTCACCCTCGGAAGCCTCTCGCGCGAAGTCGGCGCAATCGACCCAGGTGCTGCGCCGTTTCCGCGTTGTGTTCAACGCGGTGCGCACCCATTTCAAACAAGTCGAAAAACAGGTGGGCCTGGGCGGCGCCCAGGTCTGGGCTCTGAGTGTGATCCGCGACCAGCCCGGTGTTGGCCTGGGTGAGTTGGCCCGCAGCATGGATGTGCACCAGTCCACAGCCAGCAATCTGGTCAAAGGCCTGCAGACCAAGGGCTTGATCCGCGCCGACAAAGGCCAGGTCGACAAACGCCAGGTGCAGCTGTATATCTTGCCCCCAGCGCAGGCCTTGCTGGCCAAGTCTCCGGGGCCATTTGAGGGGGTGCTGCCCGATGCTTTGGCCCAGCTGCCTGAACACACCTTGCAACAGCTGGACCATGACCTGGCCGAGCTGATTGCACTTTTGCGGGTGGACGAGTCAGCCGGTGGTATTCCCCTGGCGGACTTGTGAGCTGAGGGTTTGCCGCCGCCAGCTGTAGCGCACGCAGGCCTTTCGCTAGGTTCGGGTCAAGCGGCAGGGTTGCCCAGGTACTCCCAGCGCTCCAGTGCGGTCAGCAGTTCTTCGTCAATCTGGGCGCTGCGCGCGGCGAGTTTCAGGGCACGGGCGTTGTCCACTGCATACAGACTGCCGTCGGCCAGCAAGGCCACTGCTTCGGCCTGCTCGGCTTCGAGCTTGGCAATCAGGTCGGGCAGACCATCGAGTTCGCGCTGTTCCTTGAAGCTGAGCTTGCGCATTTTGGGGGTTATGGCTGCGGCTGCAGGCGCTGGGGCGGGCGCCTCAGGTGGCTTGGCTTGCTGCATTTTTGAGAGCTGTTCGCGCTCATAATGAAAGGGCTTGGGGGCTTTTTGGCCCTTGCTCTTGGCGATCTCGGCAGCACGTTTGCTCTGCACCAGCCAGTCGGTCACACCGCCCTCGTACTCGCGCCACTTGGCGTCGCCTTCATACGCGATGGTGCTGGTGACCACGTTGTCGAGGAAGGTGCGGTCATGGCTGACCAGAAACACCGTGCCGTCGTAGTTTTGCAGCAGGTCTTCGAGTAATTCGAGGGTATCGATGTCCAAGTCGTTGGTCGGCTCGTCCAGCACCAGCACATTGGCGGGCCGGGCAAACAGTCGCGCCAGCAGCAAGCGGTTGCGTTCACCACCACTCAAGGAACGCACGGGTGAGTTGGCACGTGCGGGAGAGAACAGAAAGTCGCCCAGGTAACTCTTGACGTGTTTCTTCTGGTTGCCGATCTCGATCCACTCGGAGCCGGGGCTGATGAAGTCTTCCAGCGTGGCGTCCAGATCCAGCGCATTGCGCATCTGGTCGAAATACGCCACCGAGATGTTGGCGCCCTGGCGCACCGTGCCCCAGGGGCTGTGGCCGGGCTCAGGTGCGGGCGATTTGGCGGGTGCCGGGTCGGCCTGGAGTTCACCCAGAATCAGCTTGAGCAAGGTGGTTTTGCCCGCGCCATTGGGGCCGAGCAGGCCAATCTTGTCACCGCGCAGGATGGTCGCTGAAAAATCATCCACGATCTTGCGCTCACCAAAACTCTTGGACACATGGGTCAGTTCAGCGACCAGCTTGCCGCTGGCGCCGCCGGTGACCACATCCATGTTGACACTGCCCACCGCTTCGCGGCGCGCCTGGTGTTTGGCGCGCAACTCCCCCAGGCGCACGATGCGCGCCTGGGCGCGGGTACGGCGTGCTTCCACCCCTTTGCGGATCCAGATTTCCTCTTGGGCCAGCAGCTTGTCGGCACGTGCGTTGATCACCGCCTCTTGCGCCAGCTGTTCTTCTTTTTGGACCAGGTAAGCCGCGAAATTGCCGGGGTAGGAGAGCAATTTGCCACGGTCCAATTCAACGATACGCGTTGCCACGTTGTCGAGGAAGGAGCGGTCATGGGTGATACAGATGATGCTGCCCTTGAACTCACACAGCAGGCCTTCCAGCCACTCGATGCTGTCCAGATCCAGGTGGTTGGTGGGTTCGTCCAGCAGCAGCACGTCGGGCGCGGCCACCAGCGCCTGCGCCAGGGCGACACGCTTCTTGTTGCCGCCGGAGAGGGTGCGCACAATCGCGTCGGGCGCCAGGTGCAGGCGGTGCAGGGTTTCACCCACACGTTGCTCCCAGTTCCAGCCGTCCAGCGACTCGATCTCGCTTTGCATCGCGTCCAGATCGCCATGGCCCTCGGAATATTCATCAATCAGGGCTCTGACCCTTGCCAGACCTTCGCTGACAGCTTCAAAAATAGTAGCGTCTGCGTCAAGCTGCGGCTCTTGCGCCACATAAGCGATGCGGATGTTGTTTTGTACCTGCGTCGTGCCGTCGTCGGGCTTGTCCAGACCACCCAGGATCTTGAGCATGGACGACTTGCCCGCGCCGTTGCGGCCAATCAGCCCCACGCGCTCCTGCGTTTCAAGGGAAAAATCAGCGTGGTCGAGCAGGGCCACGTGCCCGAATGCCAGCTGGGCGTCTAGAAGTGTGATGAGTGCCATAGGGGCGGGATTATCCGCTGTGGCGCCTTCAGTCTTTCTTGTCAGGAAACCAGGCCAGCCAGATCTTGCGTGATAGGTGTTGAATCAACAGCCAGGGTGGCATGCGCAGCCAATGACCGCGCACATACAGCAGCCACCGGGCGAATGGCGTCCAGCGATCAGACAACGTCGGGTGGGGTGGTCGCAATGCTCTCAGGTACAGCGCGTCCATCAGCAAAAGTAGAGGTGGCGACGGGCGAGCGTGCGGTGCCGCATCCAACTGCGACACGGTAGCAGAAGGTATTGGGGAATCCAGCACCATGCGTGCATAGCGCAACGCGTAAAACAAAGGGCGGGTGAGCTCAAGTTCGATGGCTCGGCCGATGAGTTGCAACCAAAAGTCTGGTGCTGCCGATGATTCGCGCAATAACAGATCAATGTCAACCAGGCCGTGTAACCCTTTCTCGAGATCGCCCTCATGAAAAAGATGGGACGCGCTGTGAAGGACGCGATCCAGCGGTGACAGGACGTGAACCTGGCGATTTGGCGCAATCAGCACGGTGGCTTTCAGCAGCTTGTCCGTGCTTGGATGCAGGCGTGCGGACAACGGCAAGATGGCGTGGTGGACATCAATCGTGGTACCTCGCTTGAAGTGTTGCATCGGTGGCAACTCGTGCATCCACTCGCGGTAGTAGACCTGGTCATAGGCACTTTTCGCATTTGAGACCCAACCGCCCATCATGAGGGCCTTTTCAACTGCGGGCAACGCAGCGCGCGAAACCAGAATATCCACGTCAGAAACCAGGCGCCCCCGCGCCACCGCTGAACGGGCCAGCACATAGGCCGCACCCTTCAGGAGGACAACCGGCACGTCGACGTCCTTCAAAGCATCGGCAATATGGTCAACTTCCCACCGGAGCTCCTGCTGTTGTCTAATCGCCAGATTCAAGGCGGACTGCAAGTGCATTTGCACTTGCGCAGGGATGCTGCCCCAGCAGCCGGTGTCGTGTGCAGCGGCGCTCATGCGGGCCAAAAGATCACCTCGGCGAGCCTGCCTGATTAAGATGTCCCATTGCTCTGGGCGCAACTGACGCAGGCGCTGCGGGCAATACAAGGCATCGATCAGCAGATTCATGTAGGCAGATTTCACTGGGCAGCTGTCAGTGTGTCAAACCAAGCCAACGCCTCATCCAGTTGGCTGTAGGTCAAGCTGTAACAGTCACTTTGGTCCACTAGCCGGGCAAGTGCCTCAAAGCCTTGGCGGCCGTGAACATGCTGGTTAAAACTGTTTTCTGCCAACTGCATCAGACTCCCCGGCTTGGGGTTGACGGCGACCGAGAGCGGAGCAGAAGCTTCGTACTTGGGAAACACCAGCCAGGCGGGCAGGGCGGGCACATCAGCCCGCTGCAGGCTATCGGACGACACCTTCATGTGGGCCACAGTCCCCTTCAATGTGTCATGGGCGACAGGGCCAAACACCGCCTGTGGTGCGCGTTTTCGAATGATGCCAATGGATTCGTTTTTCAGACTGACCGGTCGAGGGGCGGGCTGAATCAGTCCAGTGTTGGGGTCCAGCAGCGCCATCTCGTCTGACAGCAGGCGCCATCCATGCAACATCAAGGCAGCACACAATGTGCTCTTGCCCGAGCCCGGTGGTGCGGGTAGGATCACGGCTCGGCCGCCCCGCTCCAGTACAGCAGAGTGAATGGTAATCAGCGTATGGCAGTACCCTGTCACACACCAGTTCATGCCCCACTCCAGGAACGCAAAGGCCTCACCGGCTGCCAAGGGGGTGAACGGCTGAAAGCCATCCATCTCAAAAACACACAGCGGTTTGAACAGGGTGCGTTTGGGAACAACCGCAACATGAAAATCGGCAAATGTGCTGCTGGCGTCCAGCATCTCATGCTCTGCGTAAAGCTGAAACAAGCCCTCTGCAACGATGGGGCTGTCGCTGCGGATGTGCATCACAAACGGTGGCAGACGTAAACGCACGCCGTCAGAGGCCAAGCGAACGGAGAGTTCAGTTTTGCTGAGTAGTGATAGTCGCTGGGGAATCAAGGCAGATGCACTCTATGATGTCCATGGCCTTGAAATGTAGCAGTAGCTGCTTCATCTGAACCGCTTCCTCCGCACTGGGGGCTTCACCCAGTACATTGAACAGAATCTCATGGGCTGTCAAGGAGCCGCCTGTCAAAAGCTGATTCAAGACCTCGCCGGCGATCGGCGTGAGCTCATGCAACTGAGCATTGGCGTCATCAAAAACAACGCCCCCTTCTGACCAAATTCTTAAACTGAGGTCCTTGGCACGTGGGCAACACCAAGTTGTCATTGGCATCAGCTTACAAGTTGGTTATCGCGAAGGGCGCTCCATAAATTTTATCGAAATAGGCCATGGTGTCGTCCAGTGTCCAATTCAAACCAGCCGCTGGCGTCCATGCACCTTTTCCTGCCCAGATGGTTTTACATTGCTCGGCGGTTATCAATACACTATTTGGATTGTTTTCGTTCGCAACAGCAGTGAGAAAGGATCCTACCAAATGCCTAGCGAGTGATTCAAGGCCACCGCCGCCTGTCGACAGAACTTGTTGAAGCGTTTTTCCAGCGAAATTTGGAAACACTGTTGCATCGAACAGCGCGGATACATAGCCTTGAGCTGTTCCTTGAAAGAGAGACTTATCCTTGTCGTTGTACGGAAATGGGTGGCTGTGGTTTTTCCAATGACCGTGCGAAAAACAGTTGTAGGTGGTATTGACAGTCCGCCCTCGGCTGACTTTCCAGTTTGCAGGCTTTAGCGACGAAAAAGACGACGGTTTGATGCAGGTGTGATCGCCAGCAAGAACGGTATTGCTTTTCATCGCAGCCAGTACAGGTGCCGCTGCCAAGCCAGCACGCAACAACCGCCGACGCGCAATACCAGTCGTTTGAGCTGACTCAACGGTTTGTGGCAAAGATTCAGTTTGTGTTTCGTTCATAAGCTCACCTCGTATTTGCTAGATTAAGCAAATTATGCGCCAACAGTCATACATTGTTGAATTGATTGGGCTTTTAAGCACGAAGCCCGGTAAATTCTCGGTAGTTGTAAACAATGCCGACAGTTAAAAACACCAGTCTCAAATCACAGGCCCTTGATCAACTGCGCCACTTCCTTCTGTCCCCCAAACTTGTCCCCCAGCTTCGCCAGTTCATCCAATTGCACCTTGGCCAAGTCTTTCTTGCCACCTTTGATGTGTATCTTGGCCAGGTTCAGCTTGAATATCGGGTTCTCTGGCTGTAGTGTGACCACCTTGGTTTGCACTTCCAGCGCTTTGGCGTAATCGCCCTTGTCTGACAGCAACTCGGCCAATGTGTCCATCAAGGCGGGCTGGTTGGGCGCCAATGCATTGGCCTTCTCCGCCAAGGCGATAGCACCATCTTTGTTGAGCCGGGCGGTTACCCAGGCCAGGTTGTTAAAGGCTACGGCGTTGTTGGGCTGCAGTTGGGTCACACGGGTGTATAGCTTTTCAGCGCCTGAGTAGTCTTTGCGGCTGATGGCGCCGTCACCCAGGTACAACAGGAAGACAGTGTCTTTAGGCTGGTCTCGTTGCCAAGTTGCGGAAAACTTCTCAGCCTCACTTGTTTTGCCTGCTGCCAACAACACCGAATGCAATTTGACGGCCAGTTCGGCAGAGCTGGCTTGTTTCAGCCCCGTCTGGTAAGCGTTTGCGGCGGCGTCCCAGTTCTTCTGGGAGGCGTTGATATCACCTTCTAGAACATATCCGACCGCATCTTTAGGGCCTTGTTTCTGCATGGTCTTGGCTGTGGTCAAGGCTCCACTGATGTTTTTGCCGTCCATGTCCAGCAAGATACTGCCACGTTGGGCTGCCTGCAAGTCAGGTTTGATATCCAGCGCCTTGCGCAAGCTGGCAGCAGCGGCAGCTTTGTCTTTGTTGGCCATGTGTACATCGGCCAAACGCAGGTAGGGCTGTGGTGACAGGGGTTGCATGCCTGCCAGTTTGTTGAAGCTGGCAATGGACTGGTTGAATTCACCTGCGGCAAGCTGCGTGCGACCCAAAGCGTCCAGCAGTTCAGGGTTGTTGGGCAGCGTGGCGACTGCATCTTGTGCGGCTGACGTCGCCAGTTTCACATCCTTGTTGCGCAAATGGAAGTCAATCAGCAGCAGGCGTGGCGCTGCCTCGGTGGGGTTGGCGGAAACCGCGTTGTTGATCAGCTTGCCGACCTCATCCTTGCTGGCGCCAGTTCTGGCCGCCAGTTCAGCTTGTGCCAGCAGCGCCTGGGCGTTTTTGGGGTCTTTGGCCAGCACAGCGTCAAAACGTGCCTTCGCGTCTTGCGGCTTCTTGTCGGCCAGGTCCAGGCCCGCCAAACTGGCGACAGCCGGAAAGAACATGGGGTCAATCTGCAAAGCCCGCTCAAAACTCTTGCGGGCGCCTGGCAGGTCACGTTTGATCAGCAGAACTCGTCCGCGCAAGTTAGCAGCCAGTGGTTTGTCCGCTTGCTTTTTCTCAAGGGCATCAATGGCTTTGAGCGCCTTGTCGAGTTCCTGGCGGCGTAAATGGGCACTGATCAGTGCCATGTCGGCCGTGATGCCACTGTCGGATGCTGAAATGTTCTGCAACTCACCAAATGCGTTGTCCACCTGGCCGCTGATCATGTGGGTCAGCGCCAGCGAGGTGCGGTTTCTGGCGTTCTTAGGGTCTTGTTGGGTGGCTTTGGTGAAGTATTCCTCGGCCTTTTTCACATCGTTGTTCTGCAGGTACACCTCACCCGCCACCGCATACAGGCCGGGGTCGATGTTGTCGCCGACCAAGCCCGGTTTCAGGGTGTCCAACGCTTTTGTGGCCTGGCCGGATCGCAGATAAGTCATCACCAGCAAGCGGCGAGCCAGTGGTAGGTTGGGGGCAGCTTGTAGCGCCTTACTCAGGTACACCTCGGCTTGCAAGGGCGAATTGAGTTGAAGCTCGATGGCGCCGGCCAGTTGAAGTCCTTGCACATTGTTGGGCGCAGCTTTCAAAACCTGCTGCGTCAACTCGCGTGCGGCCTTCAAGTCCATTTGCTGGTAAGCCAAATTGGCTTCCAGAAACTTGGTTTGGGGTTGGTTGGGGGCGATTTTCTTTAACTGTTCGATCTGGCTGGCTGCGTCTGGCAGATTGTTCTGTTGCAACAACAAGGTGACTGCAGCCGTCTGGCCCGCGAGAAAATCGGGTTTGATCTCGACCGATTTGCGGTAGGCCGCCAAAGCCTCTGCCGGTTGGTTTTTGGCGTAACGCAGCAGATCCCCTTTGAGCTTCCAGGCTTCAAAACTTTGCGGGTTTTTGGAAATGACTTCATCGGCAATGGCCAGTGCGCCATCAAAGTCGCGTTGGCCACCTTTCTGGCGTGCTTGGATCAGCTTGGCAGGCGCGTAGTCAGGAGCAGTTGCCAGAGCCGCATCAAGTGCAGTCTGAGCAGGCTCTGTTTGCCCCTGCGCTGCGTAGGCGCCAGCCAGACTGGTCAGCAGTGAGGCTTGCGCGGTTTTGTCTGCCAAGTTGGTCTTGCCAAATTCATCGGTCAGTTTTTTGGCTTGTCCTTGTGCCAGCATTGCAGTAGCCAGCAATGGTAGGGTTTTGTCTTGGGCAAATTTCAGTGCCAGGGCTTTGCGCAGCTCTGTTTCTGCGCCCGCCACGTCACCACTTTCTAGCAGCGTCTTACCCAGCAAATAACGAGCCTCTGGCATGTCCGGGCTTTTTTGCAGTGCGTTTTTGATCTGGATGACTGCGGCTTTGCTGTCATTTTTCGCCAGATAGTCTTTGGCGGAGCTGATCATGGCCTCGGGCTTGTCGCCACAAGCCACCAACAGCAGAGACACCAGCAGCGCTGGCAGTGCACCACGGATGGGATGTTTTGTGATTTTCATGGCAGACCCCTGGAAGCAAATGGTGTGAACGAAGAACTTATTTCAACCCGAGCCGGTGCATCAAATCGTACAGCGTGGGTCGACTCACACCCAACAACTCCGCGGCTTTGAGCACATTGCCATTCACACGGCCCAACGCCGCCAGAATGGCGGTTTTTTCCGCGTTGTCGCGGATGACGCGTAAGTCCAGTGAGGTGTCCAGCGCGTCACTGGCTGGCTGCAGACCCACATCTTCGCGGGTGATCTGATTGCCATCGGCCATGATGACGGCGCGTTTGATGCAGTTTTCCAGCTCGCGGATGTTGCCAGGCCAAGTGTGTTGCTCGATGGCCTTGACCGCATCTTCACTGAGTGTCAGCGATGCGCGGTTTTGCTCTTGTGCAAATCGGCGGGCAAAGGCGTGTGCCAGTAACGCAGAGTCACCCACGCGGTCACGCAGTGGCGGGATGTTGACCACAATCTCTGCGAGCCGGTAGTACAAGTCCTCGCGGAACCGGTTTTCCTTGGCAAGCGCCATCAGGTCCTGATGGGTGGCGCAAACGATGCGCACATCTACGGCAATCTCCTGTCGACCGCCCACGCGTTCAATGGTGCGTTCTTGCAAAAATCGTAGCAACTTGGCCTGCAATTGAAAGGGCAAATCGCCAATTTCATCCAGCATCAAGGTGCCGCCATTGGCAGTTTCGATCTTGCCCAGCGTGGTTTTGGCAGCTCCGGTGAAAGCGCCTTTCTCATATCCAAAGAGCTCACTCTCCAGCAAATTCTCGGGAATGGCGGCACAGTTGATGGCTACGAACTTCTCACCCCGTCGCGGCGATGCCTGATGTAAGCCGCGCGCCAGCACCTCTTTGCCGGTACCACTTTCACCGAGCAGCATGACAGTGGCGTTGCTGGCGGCGACCTTCTCAATGGTGCGGCAGATACGCATCATCTGCGGGTCACGGGTGGTCAGGCCCGCCAGCGCGTCAGGCTGATGCAGAGCGCGCAGACGTTTGTTTTCAGCCTGCAATTCAAACAAGCGAAAGGCCCGCTCCACCGTCAGGTTCAGCAGTTCGGGCTCGAACGGTTTGGCAAAAAAGTCGTACGCCCCCATGGCTACAGCGCGCAAAGCGTTGGCCTGGTCATTCTGACCTGTCAACACAATGACCTTGATGTCCGGGTCAAACGCCATGATCTGTTCGAGTAGCCTGAAACCCTCCGAGACAGCATCAGCATCAGGTGGCAGGCCCAAGTCCATGGTCACCACCGCAGGCAGGCTCTTGCGTAGCTGTAGCAAGGCCGTTTCGCGGTCACTGGCGGTAACGGTGTCAAAGCGGTCAAGTGACCACTTGATCTGCTTTTGCAGCGCCAGATCGTCTTCAACAATCATCAAGGGGCGAGATTTTTCGGAGGTCATGCGCTTTCCAAGGAATGTAGATCGGAATTTTTCTGGGTCTCAAACAGTGGCAGCAACAGTGTGACGGTGGTGCCTTGGTTGACTTCGCTCTGGACGTCAATCTTGCCACCCAACTCCTGAACATATTGGAAACTTTCGTAAGCACCAATGCCCATGCCGCCCTGTTTGGTGGTTTGAAACGGTTTGAACAGCCGATCACGGATGAAGTCCTGCGTCATGCCTTGGCCAGTATCCTTCACCACAATGCTGGCTTGACCCCCAGCGCGCTCCAGTGTCAGCCAGACATGGCCGCTGGGGTCGGTCGCATCGAAGGCATTTTGCACCACATGGCCGATGATGCGCTCCAGCCGCTCTTCGTGTCCGCGGGTATCGACCGGCTCAAGTGCCAGCACTTCCAGCGTGCGCCCGCGTGCCTGTGCGACCGCTTGCACCCGCGTGACGATGGCACTCAGGTTGACACCAAAAGCCTTGCCCGGTGGAGTAGCGCCTTCTCGCAGTTGCAACATCAGCTGGCGCATGCGGTCCAGCGAGTTCTCTACCGTCAGCAGCATGTCCTGCTGAAACTCGGGGTTGTCACCCAAGCGCTTGGCGTTTTTCATCATGAGCGAGAGTTGTGTCACGATGTTTTTGAGGTCGTGCACCACAAACGCCGACATTTTGTTGAAGGCGTCAAATTTGCGCACTTCCAGCAGCGCTTCCGTTGCCTGCATTTGGGCCAGGTAACTGGCGGCTTGTTTGCTGGCTGTTTTCAACAGGTCATTGACTTCCCAGTTCACATCAAACAAGGTGCGTGCGCTGGCCAGAATCACAAAACCGGTCAGCTCCTCACCCACCATCAGTGGCACCACCAGCCAGGCCTGCGGCAGCTCCTGCAGCCAGACGGGAATTTTCAAACTGCCGTAACGCCTGGATGCCGAGCGGTAATCCTCCAGGTTGATGAGCCTGCCGCCATCGGCTAGATACTGGCACATCGCCGTGTCCATGGGCTCCTTGTCTTCCGTGGGGGCTAAGTTCCAGCGTGCGGTCTGGGTGAAAGCGGCCTCGCCTTGGACGCGCAACCACAACCCGCCAGCCGGGCTTTCCACCATCTCGGCCAGGCCTCGGATTACCTGAGAGCCCAGCTCCTGCGGCGAACTGCTGGCCGACAGGGCGCGGGTGAATTTCAACCATTCTTCGCGATAGTCGTACCGATAACGGAAAAAATGTTTGCCCAGGAACACTTTGAGTTTGGCCCGCATCGTCCCTGATAGCGCCAGCATCATCAGCACAATCAGGGCGAACACCACCAGGCCCAACTGCAGTGCGCGCCCCCATTCGCCGCCAAAGTAGCGCACGTAGTAACCCACGCCAGAGATAAAAATCAGGTAGACGCCAGCGATCAGCAGCGTGGCCGAATGGAACGCGGCCTTGGGGGACAGCTGGATCTTGGCGATCCAGTCGCTGCGCCGGGTGCTTGAGAGCAGCAGCAGCGGCATCATCAGGGCGTGTACACCCGCACGGATGCTCAAGGCGTCTTCGTCCGGGCGGTTGAACAGCACCGCTTGCGAGAACAAGTACAGGTCAAATAAAAAGCTGCCTGCCAGCCCCAGCGACAGCGGCTTGAGATTCCAGCGTGAATCTTCCGTGGCGTTGCGAAAAACCTGCTCCAGCAGCACCAGGGCAAACACCGGCATGGACATGGCGCTGAACAGCATCCAACGTGTGGGCTCACCCACGCTGTCTGCATCCAGTGCCGTTAACACCAGAGACGAAGGGCCAGAAACGGCCAGCAGCACAGCCCAGATGATCAGGTTGTTGCTAGTCGACGCCTTGCCAGCTCGGTTGGTTCTCAACAAGAGCAGCAAAAAAGCGAACCAGGCGGCGTAACGCAACTGGTCGGTCAGGATGGTCAGCAAGGGCAGCAGCGGCGCCTGCGAGTGCATCTGCAGCAAGGTGGACCAGCCCCACAAGGCGCTCAGCAACACCGCCGCCAGCACCGCAAGCTTGGAAGGCTCTCGCAGAGATTTTAGGTAGCCCGATTGCAGCAGGCGCAGCGCAAAGACCGTGTAGCACACCCCTGCCAGCCCACCGCTCCAGGCGGTCAAATCGAGGTTGCCGCTGTTCATGATGGCCGAAGGCCTACTGAGCGCCCTTGCGCATCACCACCACACCAATGGTCTCAAACATCACCACGATGTCCAGCAGCAAGGAGTGGTTCTTGACGTAATACAGGTCGTATTGCAGCTTCTCGGCCGCGTCCTCAACCGAAGAGCCATATTGGTAACGTACCTGAGCCCAGCCTGTGACGCCCGGTTTGACACTGTGACGGATTGCGTAGTACGGGATTTCCTGCGTCAACTTGTCGACAAAGAAGGGGCGCTCCGGGCGCGGGCCGACCATGCTCATGGCGCCGGCCAGCACGCTGAACAATTGTGGTAACTCGTCAATACGCAGCTTGCGAATCACCCGGCCTACGCGTGTCACGCGGTCGTCTTTGGCTGCTGCCCAGCGGGGCTTGCCATCCTTCTCGGCATCGGTGCGCATGCTGCGAAACTTCACCACATTAAAAAGCCGTCCGTTCTGTCCCACACGTTCCTGAAAGTACAGGATCGGGAAACCATCTTCCAGCACGATTAGCAGCGCGGTGATCAACATCACCGGCAAAGCCAGCACTATCAGGATGCTGGCGCAGACGATGTCAAACACCCGTTTGATGAAGGCCCTGAACCAGCCAGTACCAAAACCATCACCAAAAATCAACCAACCGGCTGACAGGGATTCCAGCCGGATCTGACCTAGGGTTCGCTCAAAGTGGGTGGCAATGTCCACCACTTTGACCCCCTGCAGCTTGCAGTCGAGCAACTCACGCAATGGCATGCTGCCACCACGCCGCTCGGACAGGGCCACCACAATCTCATCAACCTGTTGGTCCTTGACGATGTCGGTCAGTGAATTCGACATGGACAGCAAACCCCAGGCAGACACCATCGCTTCCTGTTCGTTTGGACCGGCGTAATAACCAACCAGGTCCACGGTCGGGTCGGACTTGAGCAAGGCGGTGCCCACCAATCGGGCGCGTGAGCCCGTGCCGAATACCAGGACGCGCTGACGCATCAGGTTACGTGGTGTGAAATGCATCACATACACACGCAGCAGCAACATCAGTGCAATCGCGGACAGCAGGGTCATGGCGAAGGATCTGGTATCGAAATAAAGGGTCGCCAAGCCCAGAATCACTGGAGCCATACACAACAAGGCCAGCACCGCGCGTGCGCTTGTTTGTCCCAACGAGCGGTTGTGCACCCGCTGGTAAAAACCCAGACTGGCGTTCAACACCATCATGGCGCCGGTCAGGACCAAAAAGGTCATGGCGGCTTTGGACCCCAGGACGCTGTGCTGTGATTCATGCGCTGTTGAGGTGATCAAGGCAATCAACAGCAAGAGCATCAGATCCAGAGCAATCTGGAACAGGGTTCGTTTGTGAAAATAGTGGTTGAATATTTTGATCATGGAATCCTCTGCAGCATCAACCAGGTCGGCGGTTTGTTGGGCGCGCCGAATGGAGCGCTGACAGCACGTCCCTAGCGCCCAATGGCCAAGTACTCAAACCCGAGACCGCGTACCGTTTTGGGGTCGTAGAGGTTGCGGCCATCAAAAATGATCGGGTTCCTGAGTTTGGCTTTCAGATTGTCAAAGTCTGGGCTGCGAAACTCCTTCCATTCGGTGACGATCACAAGTGCATCCGCATTGTCGAGCGCAGCATTCTGGTTGTCGGCATAACTCAGTCGCAGCTCATTGGGGAAGCAGTGTTTGGCCTCGGCGCTGGCCACCGGGTCGTAGGCCGTCACGGTGGCACCAGCAGCGATCAAGTCCTTGATCACTTCCCGGCTGGTGGCTTCACGCATGTCGTCTGTGTTGGCCTTGAAGGCCAAGCCCCACAACGCAAAGTGTTTGCCCGTCAGATCCGCGCCAAAACGTGCTTTGATCTTGTTGGCCAGCACATGTTTTTGCAGGTCGTTGGCTTCTTCCACCGCGTTAAGAACTTTGAGGTGGATGCCCGCATCCACTGCGGCTGTTTTGATCAATGCCTTGACGTCCTTGGGGAAACACGAGCCGCCGTAACCTGCACCGGCATACAAGAAGTCATAACCAATGCGCGGGTCTGAACCAATGCCCCGGCGCACATGTTCAATGTCGGCTCCGAGCTTTTCAGCCAGGTTGGCCAACTCGTTCATGAAGCTGATGCGGGTGGCCAGCATGGCGTTGGCGGCGTATTTGGTGAGCTCGGCGCTGCGGATGTCCATCAGGATCATTCGATCGTGGTTGCGCTGGAACGGCGCGTACAGGGCGCGCATGTTGTGTGCGGCCTGTTCGTCGTCACACCCGACCACAATCCGATCTGGTTTCATGAAGTCGTCAATGGCAGCGCCTTCTTTGAGGAACTCGGGGTTGGACACCACGCTGAAGGGGGTGCTCACGCCGCGTTTTTGCAGTTCTTCGGTGATGGCGGCGCGCACGGCGTCGGCCGTGCCCACGGGGACGGTGCTTTTGTCGACGACGACTTTGTAGTCGGTCATGTATTTGCCGATGTTGCGTGCCGCAGCGGTGACGTATTTCATGTCGGCCGAGCCGTCTTCGCCTGGCGGGGTGCCCACAGCAATGAATTGGACGGTACCGAAGTGGGCGGCGCGTTCGATGTCGGTGGTGAAGTGCAAGCGCCCTGCGGCGACATTGCGCCGGACCATGTCTTGCAGGCCGGGCTCAAAAATCGGGATGCCGCCCTCTTCCAGAATTTTGATCTTGGCCGGATCCACATCCAGGCACAGCACATCATTGCCCACGTCAGCCAGACAAGTCCCAGACACCAGGCCAACGTAGCCGGTGCCAATCACGGTAATCTTCATGAGCAAACCCTAAACAACATCAATTTTTGAACATTATCACAACAAAAAAACGGTTTAATGCTGCTTATCCAAAGCATCCCCAGGTATCTTTGACGACTCGATCGCTAGAAAAATTAGCAGGAAAAAAAGAAACGCAACCCGTGGCACGTCCATCACACTGCTCACCAGTCCGACCAGCAGAACGGCTACCAGGGACGCTGCCAGGTAAGGTGCTATTGGCTGCAACCTGCCGCGCCCCAGCACCAGCTGCCAAAGCGCATAACCACCAAGCAGCAAACATGCCAAGAGGCCCAGTCCACCACGTTCCACTAGCAGTTCCAGCACCAGGTTGTCCAGATGCCAGGGCACAAAATACGACTGCGCTGCGGGAAACCAGCGCGCCAGGTCGGCAGAGAAATCGCCATTGGTCAGCAGGTTGTGTGGTCTGCTGCCGGTCAAAACGATGTTGTCCACATCGGCCTGAGCACCAGCGTCCACCACCGAGATGGAGAACATCTTGAGCCGTGGTGCGAACCAGTGCCCTGAGCTCACTGGCGGGCCTTGCAGCGCCACGGTGATGGGCTGCCAGGCGAAGGGGTCAACACCCTCTGCCGGTTGAATGAGCAAGAAGGCGGCTTGGCATGCCCGATCGTACAAGAGGTGGCGTTCACATAAAAACAGCTCCATCCGGGTCGTCTGCCTGACCCGCACGGTCAGACGCACCTGGTGAAAATCGGGCTCGGTGAGCGCAACGCGCTGGGTCAGCTCGAAAACGCCGCCCAGTTCTTCCAGGGTTTTGGGGCCATAGAGGGTGACAAACTGTTGCTCGGCTTGCCCGTCCCGGGTTTGCTGTTGATGCCTGGCGTCACCTGGAAACTCTTCAAAAGGCACCTGCGCTGCGTAGTTGGCAGGCAGGCGCCCCAGTCCTTTACCCAGCAGCCAGTCGGTCGGTTGTTTGAGCAGGCCAACGCCGCTTTTCCAGTGCTCCATCCGGCTGGAGAGATCCTGTCCGGCGCTGGCTAGGCGTTCCGACATGAAACTGCCGCCTTCGAGCACACCCACCACTTCCAGGACCAGGGCCAGCATCAGCACCACACTGGCCTTGAGCCGCCAGCCCGGTGCGCCCATCTGTTGGCGCAGACCCTGCCAGGCACTGCGGCCACGGCGAGCCTGGTTTTGCAGCCATAGCAAACCGGCCAGCAACAACAGCGGTGCCAGCACGGCCAGATAAACGCCGCGTGAAAAGGTGGTCAGACAGATGTAGCCACCCCAAAAAGCCAGCATCGCCAGGCTGGCCCACAAGGCGGGTTGACGTGTGGCATACAAAGCCCACACCACAAAGGGCGCGGTCATCGCCAGATAGGTGTCGATGGCGGCACCCCCCACATGCATTTCCCAAAACAAGGCCACCGTGCGGTATGGGCTGGAGAAATCCAGCAGCCCCGGGAAAGCGACGCGCTCCCACAAGGTGGCCGGCACCACCAGTGCCAGGCCGCTGACCACACCGGCTGCCAGCGTTGTTGTGGCCAGGCGTGTTGATTGGGACAACTCACGCCGCAGAAGCGGCAAAAAGAGGGCGGCAAAGCCCAGGCTTTTGAAGATCCGCCAGCTGTTCAGGGCATCGCTGTAGTTGGCAAACCAGTCAAAGGACAGCCCCCCCGCATCGGCCAGGCCACGCCACAGCGAGACCCCACCAGAGACCAGCACCAGCGCCACCAGGCCATCACCGGTGTGCCAGGGCTGCGGTGGCCGGTCCGCTGGCCTGACCCACGCCAGCCGGGCGTAGCCACCGGCCAGGCAGCCGAGCAGCAGGATGTCGAACTCTTCAAACATCAGCCAGCCGGTCCAGGGTGAAAAGTTGAGCAAGGGCAGGCCGGCTGGTACCAGCCACAACCACAGCCGGGGTTGCCAGGCCACCAGGCAGCTTGCCAGGCACAGCAACACCAGAGCCAGCATGGGTGACACCGGGTGATGCCCGGCCAGGGCACCTCCGGCCGTCAAGCAGACACCTGCTAGCAGCCAGCAGAGCAGGCCAGTCAGTCGCATGTGGGTTTACACCAGCACTTCAACACACGGCGGGTGTGTCAGAAACTGGTGCGGGCTGGCGTTGGCGCCATAGGCCCCGGACTGGAACACCACCAGCAGATCTCCCACCTGTGCCTCCGGCAGCGGTACCCGGTCAGCCAGCACATCCAGGGGGGTGCAAGACGGTCCCACCACCGTGGTGACCTGTGTAGCTGGCTGGCCCATCTTGTTGCCGATGGCCACAGGGTAGTTCTTGCGCAGCAGCTGGCCAAAGTTGCCAGTGGCGGCCAGATGCTGATGCAGCCCACCATCGGCCACCAGATACAGCTGGTCGCGAGAGTACTTGCGGTCGACCACCCGTGTCACATAAATCCCGGCCTCGGCCACCAGGTAGCGGCCCAGTTCCAGCACCAGACTGGTCTGTGGCAAGTGGGCCTGGGCAAGTTGCAGCAGGCGCTCCAGCTGCTCTCCAATCGGCTCCAGCTGCAGCGGCTTGTCCCCGGGGAAATACGGCACACCCAGGCCCCCGCCGAGGTTGAGCACCCGCACCTTGTCGGGCGCGTGTTGCGACAGGCGCAGTGCCAAGTCAAACGATTGCTGCAGTGCCTGGCAGATGGCCTCGGTGCTCAGGCTTTGTGAGCCTGGGTAGAGGTGAAAACCCTCAAATGCCAGACCGGCACGGCCCAGGTTGGCCAGCAGGGCAGGGACTTGCTCCACATCCACACCAAAGGGGCGGGGCCCGCCGCCCATCCTCATGCCCGAGCTTTTGAGTTCAAAGTCGGGGTTGATACGCACCGCAGCGCGGGCGGGCAAACCCAGGGTCTGGGACGCTTGGGCCAGCACATCCACCTCGCGGAACGACTCGATGTTCACCAACACCCCGGCCGCCACCGCCTGGCGCAACTCGGCATCGCGTTTGCCGGGGCCGGCAAAACTGATGTCCTTGGGACTGACACCTGCATCCAGCGCCACTTTCATTTCTCCCGCCGAGGCCACATCGAGGCCATCCACCAGACCTGCCATGAAGCCCACCAAGGCGGGCATCGGGTTGGCTTTCATGGCGTAGTGCAGCCTGATTTTGGACGGCAAGGCTTGGCGCAGCTCGGCCACACGCTGGCGTATCTGGGCGCGACCGTAGGCATAAAACGGGGTTTGCCCAACCCGCGCGGCCAAGCGTGACAGGCTGTCACCGCCGGGCATCAACTCACCCTGGCTCACCACAAACTGGGTCATGGGGGCATGCTGGGGCAAAGAGGGGGACGCGTCTTGCATGGTGAGGCTCATGTCTGAGGAGGCTGGAGGGGAGTGGGCTGGCGCGCCAGCCAGTCGCGCTTGATGGCGGTGCGGTCAATCTTGCCATTGGCATTGCGTGGCAGCGGTCCGGCCACCCAGTCGATACCGCTGGGCAGCATATAGGCCGGCATCCGGTTCTTGCATGCCGATATCAGGTCATTTTGGCTTGTAGCCCTTTCAAATAAAGGGCTGGTAGCTATGATTTGAATAGTTTGTCCGAGGCTCATGTGGGGCACACCAAAGGCCACACATTCACCCACCAGCTGGGTGGCGTAGAGAATGTCTTCCACCTCGGTCGGGCTGATACGGTAGCCCGAGGTCTTGATCATCTCGTCGTGCCGACCGACAAAGTACAGGTAACCGTCTGCATCCTGGCGCACCGTGTCACCCGAAAACACCGCCACTTCGGGCAGTTGCAGACCGGCCGGGCGCCCCGGCAGGCCAGCTGGCAGCGGCTTGAAGCGTTCGGAGGTTTTTTCGGCGTCGTTCCAGTAACCCATGGCCACCAGCGCGCCGCGGTGCACCAGTTCCCCGGGCTCATCGGGTGCACACGCGCTGCCGTCGGGGCGCAGCACCAGCACCTCGGCATTGGGGATGGCTTTGCCAATGGAGTTGGGCTTGAGATCCACATCCCCGGGTGGCAGGTAGGTCGAGCGAAAGGCCTCGGTCAGCCCATACATCAGATAGGGCTTGGCCTGTGGCACCCGTTGGCGCAACTGGGTCAACGCTTCGCGTGGCAAATGGCCACCGGTGTTGGCGAAATAACGCAGGTGTTCGCGCGTGGCCTCGGGCCAGTCCAGCGTGAGCAGTTGCAGGTACAGCGGCGGCACTGCCGTCAGGCCGGTCACCTTTTCCTGCGCCATGGCTCGGAGTACATCACGCGGCAACAAATAATTGAGCAGCACCACCCTGGCGCCCACAGAAAACGCGGTGCTGAGCTGGCTGAACCCGGCATCAAACGACAGCGGCAGCGCGGCCAGCAGGGTGTCATCAGGCTGGTTGTCCAGATAGGAGGCCACACTGGTGGCGCCGGCCACCAGGTTGCGGTGCGACAACATCACCCCTTTGGGCAAGCCGGTGCTGCCCGAGGTGTACAAAATGGCGGCCAGGTCGGTGTCGATGACCCGGTGCGCGGGTCGATAGGGGCTGTTGAGGATGTCCTGCCAGGGGGTGACTTGCCAGTGCTGAGGCTCTGCACCCAAGTCCGCAGGGTCGGCTGCGGTTGCACTCAACACCACGTGTTGCAGGTCCGGGCAATCCGACAAGGCCGCTTTGAGGGTTGCGAGCCGCTCGGGTGAGGTTACCAGCAGACGTACCTGACAGTCACGCAGGATGTGGCGCACCTGATCAGCCTTGAGCAGCGGGTTGATCGGCACAAACACCAGTCCGGCCAGCGGCGCCGCAAAACTGGCAAGCACCGTCTCGAACCGTTTTTCCAGGTAAATGCCCACCCGCTCAGACCGTTGCAGGCCGAGGTGCAACAAGCCGTTGGCCAGCGCTGCCATCTGATCAGCCACTTTGGCGTAGGTCCAGTGTTCAGCGCCATAGCTCAGCGCCACAGCATCCGGGCGGCGCTGCGCCGTGTGGATGACAAGTTCGGGTAACAACGTGGCCTGCAACATAAGCAAGCATCTTACAGGCTGGTTGTGACCCAGGCTGTGCGCGTGTACGAGGTTTTAAGCCTGTGTTGGCAGCTGACGCATCCAGTCCAGCACCGCCTGCTCAGCGGCAGCGCGCCACAGGGCTCTGGAGAAGGTGTGGTCGGCTTCGGCCACATCGACACGCTGCAATTGCGGGCGCTGCAGCAGGCCTTTCCAGGCCGGGTCGCTCTGGGCACACTCGACAAACTCCTTGGCGGTGTAGTCGCGTGCGCTCAGCAGCAGCAGCACCGGTCCTGGAAATTGGCGCAAGGCCTGCGCCATGTGGTGTTGAAAAGCGGGTTCTTGCGTGTTTGAGGGCGCTGGCGTACGCAAGGCCTGCAGGCTTTGCCACAAGCCTTTGATCGACGGTCGCCATTCATACTGACCTTGCCAAAAACGTTGCCAGAACGACCACTCCAGCAAGCGACCGGCGTAGTAGTGTTTGATGCGTGTGCGAGCCAGCGTGTTGTCCGAGCGCACCCAAGGGTTGAGCAGGCACAGCCCAGCCACGCGGGCATCTGCGCGTTCCCCGCTGTACAACAAGGCGGCTGACGCACCGTCACACAAGCCCCACAACACCACCCGCTGGACGCTGGGGCACTGCTGTTGCAGCGTGTCCACGGCCACACCGATGTCGTCGTGGATGGCATCGAAGGCTTGGCGCGCACCGCTGCTATCACCCAGACCACGGTGGTCAAACCGCAGCACCGGGAAACCCGCTCCGGCCAGGCAGCGCGCCAACAACACAAATTGCCGGTGGCTGCCCGCGCGGTACTGTGCGCCACCTACTACCATCACCAGACCCAGCGCGCTTGGCTGCTCAGGTTGCGAGATCACCCCCACCAGGGTTTCGCCAGCGCAGGGCATCAGCACAGGCAACTCGGTGGTTTTCAAGAGGCCACTTCCGATGTGGCACAGCCCAGGCTGCGCAAACTTGTGCTCAGCCAGGCGGGGCTGTCTGCGGTTTCCTGTATCTGCCAAAAAACCGAACCAGCCACTACCTCAGCCTGCGCGTGGCAGCCGGAGTTTTGCCAGCGCTGCATTTGTGTGGACAGCGCGGGAGAGATGGTGCCGCTGTCGGCATCACCCAGCTCCAGGCAGACAACCTGTGTGTCAGCGGGCAGGGCCTCCAGATCGGCGCGAGCCAAACCTTGCGCCAGCGCCGCCGACACACGGTAGCCCGCCACCTCCACCGACTCACCCTGCTCCAGCAGATGCACCAGATGTGCGGTGCCCCGGCTGGATTCACCACGCACCACGTCACCGGCCATTTGCAGGCGCAGAAACTGCTGCAGGTGTTGTTTGCCAGACAGCACCGGTTGCCACAACAGCAGCCTGGGTGGCTGGTGGTCTTGTCGACAGGCCTGTGCTGCCAGCAGGCAGCCAGCACGCACGCCCCAAAGCCAGGCCACCCCGGGCCAGCGTTCCAGCATCCAGCGTCGGGCCAAGGCCACATCAGCCACCCAGGTCTCCCAGCTGGCTTCCTCAAAGTGACCGGAACTGTCGCCGCAGCCCATCAGGTCCATCTGCAACACCGCAAAACCAGCACGTGCCATGGCGCGCGCCTGCTTGGCAGCCATGCGCCGTGTGGCGTTCATTTCTTCGGCAAACGGGTGTACGTACACCACATGGCCCCGCACCGGTTGACCACTGGGTGGCGTATGCAGCAGGCAAAAACGCTTGCCGTGTGTTCCGTCCAGAAAAAAAGCTTGAAGGGTCGCGCCAGCTTGTGTCATGGTGCGCGTGTTCGTCTACCCGGCCAGCTTGGCCGCAACAAAATCACTGAGTGAACCCAGGGTGGCGAAAATGGCACTGTCGAGATCGTCATCGTGGATGACAAAACCAAAACGCTCTTCCAGCCCGGTGATGATGCCCAGCACCGCCATCGAGTCGAGTTCGGGCACCGCACCCAGCAGGGGTGTCGGACGCTGCCAGTCTGCGCTGCGCCCTTGCAGGCTCAGCACGTTGTCCAGAATTTTCGCTACCTCAGTCTCTACGGTCACCGTTGCTCCTTGGTCTGTCGCTGTCGGCCGCGACCAGTTTCGCCAAACCTTCCTCACCCGGGAAAGCGCTGGTTATGATAACCAGTGAACGGCCAGCATCGGCCAGAAAGACACGCGTGAGCCCACCCGCCATCCAGATCCTGGACAACTTTGACGATCTGCGTGCTGTGCTGGCACAGCAGGGGGTGCAGCAGGTGCACGAGCAGGCCGATGTGTTTGCCACGCTGGCCTGGTTTGATAACCTGGCTGCCTGCGGGTTGGATGCGGCAGGCCAGGGTTCAGTCAGCTGCCAGCTGTGGTTGCTGGACGGTGGTGCTGCCGGACCGGTGGTGTGCCTGCCGCTGCTGCTGGGCCGACAGCTCACCGGCTTGAGCAACTACTACAGCAGCCTGTACGCGCCCTTGGTCTGGCCTGCTGCGTGTGCCGACGGGCCAGATGCGGAGTCTGAGGCGGCGATCTGGCAGGCCTTTGCCCAGGCCATGCGATCACATCGGGCACGCTGGCCGGTGCTGCGGTTTGACCCGCTGGACCCACAGAGCCGCTTTTTTGCCGGGTTTGAAGGCGCTTTGCGCCAGGCGGGTTACCAGGTGGGTCGCTATTTCTGTTTTGGCAACTGGTACCTGCAGCTTGCCGAGCGGTCGTTCACCGAGTACCAGCAGAGCCTGCCTTCTGCCCTGCGCCACAGCATCACACGTGGTCAGCGTCGGCTGGACAAACAAGGCCCTTGGCGCGTCGACATCCAGCAGCAGCCCGATGGGTTTCTCGAGAGCGCCATTCAAGATTTTGTGGCGGTTTACCAAGCCAGCTGGAAAGGTGCCGAGCCCAATCCCCACTTCATCCCGGCGCTGGCGCGCATGGCGGCGACTCAGGGCTGGCTCAGGCTGGGTGTGTTGCGCTTGAATGCTCAGCCCATTGCCGCGCAGTTATGGCTGGTCAAGGGGGGTAAGGCCTCGATCTTCAAGCTGGCCTATGTCACAGGCTTTGAGCGTTTTTCGGCGGGTTCGGTGCTGACGGCGGCCTTGATGCGGCAAGTGATTGATGTGGACCAGGTCCAAGAGGTCGACTACCTCACCGGCGACGATGCCTACAAACGCGACTGGATGTCCCATCGGCGCGAACGCTGGGGCCTGGTTGCGTTTGACTGGCGTACCCCGGCAGGCCTGTGGGCCGGTTGCCGGCATGCCTTGGGTTTATGGCTCAAAAAGGCGCAGGCCAGACGACAAAGTTAGCATCTGGGTATGTCTCTGACTTCCTCTTCCCGTTTGTCGACTTGGCTGCTGATGGCCTGCGCTCTGGCGGCGCAAGCTGCTTTGGCGCAAGACAGCACACTATCGGCCACCTCGCAGCGCGGCCTGTTTGAGCAGGCGCTGGCTTATGAAAACGGCGAAGGTGTGCGGCGTGATCCGCTGCTGGCGGCCAACCTGTACTGCGAGGCCGCGCGTTTGGGCGACCGCGATGCACAGTACAACCTGGGCTGGATGTACGCCAATGGCCGGGGTGTGCCGCGCGACGATGGCCGGGCGCTGTTTCTGTTTCAGGCAGCGGCCGAGCAAGGCATCGAGACCGCGCGGCGGCTCGCCGACAAACTGGCCGACGTCCAGCCTGAGATGCCCGACTGCATGCGTGAGCCCGAGCCGCTGCCGGTGGATGTTCACTTTGCCAGTTGGACGCCGGTGGACTACGCGCTGATTGCACCACGCACCATCTACAAGCTGGTGCACAAGCTGGCGCCGCGTTTCAAGGTCGAGCCACAGCTGGCCTTGTCCATCATCGCCGCCGAGTCCAACTTCAACCCGCAGGCGGTGTCGGCCAAAAACGCGCAGGGCCTGATGCAGCTCATCCCCGAGACCAGCCAGCGCTTCAACGTCAAAAACGCGTTTGATCCGGCGCAGAACATCCGCGGCGGCCTGACCTACTTGCGCTGGCTGCTGGCGTATTTTGAGGGTGACGTGGCGCTGGTGGCGGCGGCCTACAACGCCGGTGAAGGCACGGTGGACCGTTACAAAGGGGTGCCGCCGTATCTCGAAACGCGCAACTACGTCAAACGCGTGTTGCGCTCTTTTGGTGGCCCGCGCCACCCGTATGACAGCGCGCTGAGTGCGCCGTCATTGGCCCTGAAAAAGTAGCTGGCGCCGAGTTTGTACGAAAAATTGGCCTCCAGCCCTTATATATCAAGGGAAAATTGCTACTTAATGTGTAGCAATCGTTCTCAGAAATAGTGGCGAAACAGCGCCTGGATATAACGGCGCTGGGCCATCGCGCCGAAGTCACTCCTGTCATCCCCGCTGGCCATCATCCACTGCAGGGCAATTTCGGACTTGTCAAAGCGGTAACGTGCCTCCAGCCATGACAGTTTGCTGTGGTCGTCCAGGTTGTAACGCAGCACGGCGGTCAGGTCGAGCCTGTTGATGAAAGCGTCCTGCCAGCTGGCGCGCACAAAGGTCGCCTGGCGCGTGGTCAGGTCAAGCTGCTCTTCAATGAGCGCGCGGTAGCTGGCGTAGTCCAGCATCGAACTGGTGCGCAGGGCGTTCCACACCGCTTTGTCAACGGCGGCGCCGTTGTAGTGGTATTCGCCGGTGATCGACAGTTTGTTGGCTGTGGTGTAGGTCAGGCCGGTGGCCAGCCGGTTGCGAAAGGCCTCGTCCTGCGCCAGCGCAGGCGACAGCGGCAAGGCTTGGGCCAGCAGCGTTTTTTGCCGCCCGCCCGACCATTCCACATGCGCCACCGTGGCGTCGTTGACCAACATGGCTAGGTTCAGACCCATCTGCACCGGCTGGCGCTGGTCGCCGTAGACCACCAACTGTGGGTTGAAGTTGTCGGCCAGCTGGTGGCTCACCGACACCAGCCAGCGGTCTCGGTTGTTGGTCGAGCCGAAGTCGGCGCTCCAGTCGCCATGGTTGGGTTTGTCAGACACCTTGGGCGCCACAATGGCAGTGAGCGCACCACCTTGCCACAGGGTCTGGCCGCGCAGCATGGCGGTGCCCATGCGGTTCTCGCGGATGGCGTTGGGGTCAAACGAGGTGATGGCGCGGTTGGCGCCCTCGCGGAAATAATCGGTCGGGTTGTAACCCATGGCCGCGCCGTAACGCACATTGATGCGGCCCACATCCAGCACCCGGTCATTCTGCGGCTGCCAGCTCAGGTAGGCTTCCTTGAGGCTGTTGAGCGTTTTCTGGCCCAGCGCTTTGCTCTGGTGATTGAGGTCCAGCCGGTCAGACAGCACGGCGCGCAATTCCGGGCTGAGTTTTTTGTCAATCAGCAGGTCTAGCGACAGGCGCTGGGTGTCTTCGGTCCGGTCCGGCTGGCCCCACTGGTGCACCGTGGTGCGCCCGGCGGTGGCTTCGGTAAAGATACGCCAGCTGCTGGCCTCGACCGCCGCACTCTCGCTGGTGGTGTCAGCCAGGTTCAGGGCGTCGTCTTCGGTCAGGTCTGCAGCAAAAACAGGAGCGCACAGGGCAATGGATAAAAGGGCTACAGCCTGTTTTTGATGCATGGTCACTCCGGTTTGAAGTTGGGCAGGTAGTCGCGTTGTAACCAGACCTCGGGCACATCGCGGTAGACAAAGTCCGAGTAGCGCATCACGGTTACCCATTTGGTATCCAGCCCGTCGATGATCACCATCTCGGTCGGGCGCTCCTTGCCCAGTTGCGGCTGGTAGCGCCGGTAATACACGGTCTTGAGCAGGCGCTCACTTTCTGAAAAAAAACGGGCCTTGAGTGGCTGGCTGTTGGTGCTGTCGACCCACAGCTCGATGCGGTTGTAGCTGGCCTCCGGGCTGCTGGCTGTTAAGTCCAGTCGGGTGCTGCGCCGCATCTGGCGGTTGCCGTCGGCAATCTCTTCCTCCAGGCCAATCTTGGCCTGGTAATCCTTGGCCAGGTTCACGGTCACCACGTCGCCGTTGGAGGCTTGCCCCATCAGCCGCTGTTGTGGCGACAGGCGCACGCTCGCGCGGCTGGACGGGTCGTAGAACCAGAAATCGTTGCCGTTCTTGAGCATCAATTTCCCCTCATCCCGGGCCGGTGCCACAAAACGGATCAGGGTGCGGAACTGGCCACTGCGGGCATCCGACTTGGCGTAACTGCCCAGCGTGCTGGTATCGGTCTGTTTGCCGCTGCGGTATTCGATCAGTGTCACCGTCACACCAAAAGGCTTGTCCGGGTTGCGCACCGCGTCGCTGGCCTGCAGCATGGCCTGTGCGTTGGGCTGAGGTGCGCCTTGCGCCAGGGCACAGGCGCTGAGCAGCGCACCCAACAAAAAAAGCGACAGTTGATGCAGTTTCATGCGGTGACTCCGGGGACAGCGGGGTTTCTTGGGGCCAGGTTCGGCCAGCGATGCAGTTTACTCACATGCCAAGTGTTTGTAGCGGCAAAGAAGCGCCAACTTGTGCAGCTTGTTGTCAGGGCATCGATAAAATCGCGCGCCATGACCCACGTCCTTCTGGTGTGTAAAGCCAATGTGTGCCGATCTCCCATGGCCTGCGCGGTGGCCCGGCAACTGGCACAGGCCCAGGGCCGTGGCACCCAATTGCACTTTGACTCGGCCGGTACCCACGCCCACAGTGGCAAACGTCTGGATGCGCGGGCCAAAGATGTGTTGCTCAAACACCGTTACACCCCCCCAAAAAGCCGTTCCCGTGCGCTGACAGCGCAGGACTTTGAACGTTTTGATCTGATCCTGGCCATGGACCAGGACAACCTGTCGGCATTGCAGCGTCAGTGCCCCGTTTCTTTGCGTGGCAAATGCCGCTTGTTGCTGTCGTATGCGCCTGACTTGGGCTTGTCCGAGGTGCCTGACCCGTATTACGGCGATCTGGCCGGTTTTGAGCGTGTGCTCGGCCTGTGTGAGGCGGGTGCTCGCGGGTTGCTGGCCGAACTGTGACTACACGCGGTAATAGTCGCGGTACCAGGCCACAAAACGGTTGATGCCATCCTGCAAAGGCGTGGCAGGCGCAAAACCCACCCAATTGTTCAAGGCATCGGTATTGGCAAAAGTGGCCGCCACATCGCCGGGCTGCATAGGCAGCAGCCGTTTGTCAGCGGTTTTACCCAGGGCTTTTTCGATGCAGCCAATGAACTCTAGCAAGGGCACCGGCGCACTGTTGCCAATGTTGAAGATGCGGTAGGGCGCGTGGCTGCTGGCCGGGTCAGGCTCAGCGCTGTTGTAGGAGGGGTTGGGTGTGGCGATCTGGTCCACGGTGCGCAGCACCCCTTCCACGATGTCGTCGATGTAGGTGAAATCGCGTTGCATCTGCCCGTGGTTGAACACATCGATGCTGCGGCCTTCAAGGATCGCCTGGGTGAACAACATCGGCGCCATGTCGGGGCGCCCCCAGGGGCCATAGACCGTGAAAAAGCGCAGTCCGGTGGTCGGCAGACCGTACAGGTGGCTGTAGGTGTGTGCCATCAGCTCGTTGGCTTTTTTGGTGGCCGCGTACAGGCTGACCGGGTGGTCCACGCTGTCGTGTTCGGAAAACGGCATCTTGGTGTTGCCGCCATAGACGCTGGAGCTGGAGGCATACACCAGATGCGCCACCTGGTTGTGGCGACAGCCTTCCAGAATATTGGCAAAACCGACCAGATTGCTGTCGATGTAGGCCAACGGGTTCTGCAGCGAGTAGCGAACGCCGGCCTGGGCGGCCAGATGCACCACACGGTCAAAAGCCTCTGCCTTGAACAGGGCGGCTATTCCAGCCCGGTCTGCCACATCCATCTGGACAAAGCGGAAGTTGGGCTGGGATGTGAGCTGGCTGAGCCGACTTTCCTTGAGTGATACCGCGTAATAGTCGTTGAGGTTGTCCAGCCCAAGCACCTCATCACCGCGCGCCAGCAGCCGCTGGGCCACCGACATGCCGATAAAACCGGCCGCACCGGTGACCAATATCTTCATATAAAAAGTGTCAATCGTCGACTTGTTCCGCAGGATCTTCTGCGTGGTCAGTATCGGTGAAAAAGGAGCTGGTCAGTTTGACGGCGACCCCGACCGTGCCCGCCTTGTGCTCGACCCGCGTCACCTCGCCCGCACAGACCATTTTCAGAAGCTCACCTTTGACATTCACCTCAACCACAAAACGCACCCGTGAGCCGGGGGTCTGGTCAAGCGTGGTTTCCAGATAAACACCAGTGGCGCTGACATTTCTGGTCAACCCCGCGACGCCGCCGATCTCCACGGGTAACTCGGACAAGACCCTGTCGGCTGTCCTGCGGGAATGACCTGGTGTGGGTGCTTGAGATGTTTGCATGTGCTCCATGTCTCTTGACGATGTGTTTGATCGGGCCAACGATAATGAAAAGCACAAACTGTGCCTATGAAAATGATAGCAGTGTGCTTGTTTTCAAAACAACAAGTTGCGGCAGTTTTGGCAGGTTTTTTGAGCAAATGGACAGGCAGGATGTCAATTAATCCGACAGCCAAAGATCAGAACTCGCGGCTATCATCAGCCGTTGATCTGTGCGTTGCGCTGGATTGTTTTTGGCGGTTTTTGGAAGGGACAAGCAAATATGAGTTTTGGGCGGTCTCTCAATCAGAGTTTGCGCAAACTGTTTGCCTTTTTGCCGCGCCAGACCCGGTTTGCCATCTATCGCTCGTTTGTCGAGTGTGATGCCAGCCCCAGCCCACGCCTGGTGCTGAAAATCGCCGAAACCCGCGACGAGCTGGAGGCCTGTTTCAAACTTCTGCACGACGCCTATGTGGGCAGCGGTTTCATGAAACCCGATCCTTCTGGCATGCGTGTGACGCTGTATCACGCCTTGCCCACCACCACCACGCTGTGCGCCAAATACGATGGCGAGGTGGTTGGCACCTTGTCGCTGATTCGGGAGAGCCTGTTCGGCTTTCCCCTGCAAGCCATTTTTGACCTGAACCAGGTGCGTGAGCGCAAAGGGCAGATTGCCGAGGTCTCTGCGCTGGCGGTGCATCCCAAGTTCCGCAAGACGGGCGGCACCATCCTGTTCCCGTTGATGAAGTTCATGTACAACTACTGCACGACCTTCTTTGACACACGCCATCTGGTGATTGCGGTCAACCCCAACCGCATTGAAATGTACGAGTCATTGCTGTTTTTTGAACGCCTGACCGAAAACTCGGTTGATAACTACGATTTTGCCAACGGCGCCCCCGCAGTCGGTGCCACGCTGGATCTGAGAACCGCCCCGATCCTGTTCAAGCAGGTGTACGGCAAAAAGCCTTTGCGCCGCAACATGCACCACTACTTCATTGAAGCGGTCATGCCCAACATCGTGTTGCCGACACGGCGTTACTTCACCACCAATGACCCGGTCATGACGCCAGCGCTGCTGGACTATTTTTTCAACCAGCGTACCCAGGTATTTGCGCAGTTGGATGAGCACAAAAAGCAGTTGCTGCATGCCATCTACAACCTCGACGCTTTCCAACCGGTGCTGCCCCCTATCGCCCAACCCACCGAGCAGAAAGTACAACGTAGCCACCAGCGTTATTCGGTCAAATGCCCGGGCAGTTTTGATGTCCAGCTCACTTCGGGTGCCCGGGTCTATGAACTGCTGGTGGTGGACCTGTCACTTTATGGTTTCCAGGTGTACTCACAGGTGGCCTTGCCCTTGGGTGAGTGGGGCGAGGCCTTGATCAAACTTGGCACGGCCGAAAAATCCATCACCAAGGCCAAGGCCGTACGTGAACGGGCCAATGGCCTGGCCGGCTTCTACGGTTTCCAACTGGCCGAGCCCGACTTGGCCTGGCGCAAGTTTGTCAACGCCATGCAGTCGGGCAGCACCCATGATGATCTGGACAACGCCACCCGTTTTTTACCCGACGCGGCCTGAGCGGTTCAGCCAGCGCACACTCAGTTGCCGGGATTTCTCTCCAGCAACTCCAGCACATAACGCGACGGCACCGCGTAGCTGATACCCGACGGGTTGCTCAGTGCCGATTCGCGTGTGCCCTTGATCAGCACCATGTTCACCACCCCGAGCACCTCGCCACTGTCCGGGTCGAACAGCGGGCCGCCACTGTTGCCTGGGTAGGCCGTGCCATCAAGCTGGAAGATGTCAAACGGGCTGTTGCTGCGCACACTGCGGATGAGCTTGGGGTTGATCTGGCTGGCTGTGGGGGTAGGCAGCGCAGCTGGCGCAATGGAAGACACCAAAGCCCTGTGTGTCACCGGCGAAAACCCCAGCGCACCCCCAATCGGGAACCCCATGAAAGCCACCGACTGCCCCTCTTGCACCGTGTCCGAGCTGCGGACCTTGAAGGCGGCGCTGGCAGGTCCGTCAAAACGCAGCAAGGCCAGGTCATGCAGTGCATCCACCTCCAGCACTTTGGCCGGGCGGCTTTGCCAGCTGTTGTTGTCGGTGCGCAATTGCACCACCAGACTGGCCTCTGGGTCGGCATCTGCAGGGGGTACCAGAACATGGGCATTGGTGACCAATCGGTTGCCCTGGCTTTGTGAACCCTCAGCCACCACAAAGCCAGTGCCGCGCAGCGCAAAACGTGGGCTGTTGGTGGTTTTGTAGGTGCCTACGATGGCAATGGCGGGCTTGACCCGCGCTACGGTGCTGGCTAAGTCGGCGAAGGCGGTGGTGGAAACCAGGCAGGTGGCGACTGCCAGGCCGACCACAGTGGGTGTTCGGTTCATGCGCTCATTATGCGACCTGTCTCAGCCGGCCACAGCTGAGCTGGAAACTGCTTTCACGTTAATATTGTGCGGCTTTGCCAGACCCAGCGTCACTTACTTTGAGCCAGATGCCATGCCTCACCTCACCACCCAAAAGTTCAGTTTGTCCGCCCATTTGCGCCAGCTGAGTTCGGCCGCATTGGCTTGTGCCGTCCTGTGCTCCAGCCAAACGGTCTGGGCCGCCGACGCCAAAGCTTCCAAATATTACGAAGATGCACTCACCCGTTTTGAAAAGCAGGACACAACCGGCGCCATCATCCAGCTCAAAAACGCCCTGCAGATCGACAAGAACATGTTGCCGGTGCAGATGTTGTTGGGCAAGGCCCTGTTGCAAAACGGTGATGTGGTCGCTGCTGAGGTGGCGTTCAACGAAGCGCTGCGCCTGGGTGTAAACCGTGCTGAGGTGGTTGTGCCGCTGGCGCAAACCTACATGGCGCAGGGCAAGCAGGCGCAGGTGCTGAGTCAGCCGCAGTTTGATGCAGCGGGTTTGCCGCCAGATGTGCAGTTGCAGGTCTGGCTGATTCGGGCCGCAGCCAGTGCCGACACGGGGGACTTGCGCGCTGCCCTCAAAGCGGTGGATGAGGCGCGTGTGCTGGATCCCCGCTCGGCCGAGCCCTGGCTGGCCGAGGTGCCTGTGCGTATTCGCGCCAAACAGTTCAAGGAAGCCGAGGCTGCGGTCGCCCGTGCGCTGGAGCTCGCGCCCAACTCGGCGCAAGCCTGGTACCAGAAAGGTTCGGTGGCCCATGTGTCTGGCAACCTGCCAGCCAGCCTGGCCGCTTACGACCAAGCCCTCAAACTCGACCCCAAACACATCGAGTCGCGTGTGGCCCGGGCCGGGCTCTACCTGGACCTGAACCGCCCGGCTGACACCCAGGCCGACATTGATGCCCTGACGCGTTATGCCCGCGAAGCCAGCCTTGCCCGCAAAGAGCCCGTGCAACCCACCGGCCCCAACGAGCCCAGGGCCTCTTACCTGCAGGCGCTGTTGGCCGAACGCAACCAACAACCCGCAGTGGCACAAAAGGCCCTGAAAGAGATCACCACGCTGCTTGATCCGGTACCGATTGACTTCATTCGCTACCGGCCTCAGTTGCTCATGCTCAATGGCCTGGCGCATTACGGCTTGAATGAGTCCGAAAAAGCGGCCCAGGCGCTGGAGTATTTCCAGAAAGTGCAAGGCAGCACCCCGGTGGCCAAACTGCTGGCACAGATTTACTTGACGCAGTCCAACACCAACCGTGCTATCGATCTGCTGGAGGCTTACCTGCGGAGCAGCCCCAACGACGGCCAGGCTATGACGATGCTGGCCGGGGCTCTGATGTCCAAAGGCCAGAACGCCAAAGCCACGGCCCTGATGCAGCAGGCCTTGCAAACCCAGGACCGTCCTGAATTTCGTTCGGTGCTGGGTTTGAGCCTGATCCGCAGCGGTCAGGCAGGCAGTGGCATGACCGAGTTGGAGACGGCCTTCAAAAAAGACCCGCGCCAGACCCAAGCGGCCACCACCCTGATTGGTCTGTACCTGCGCAACAACCAGGCGGCCAAGGCCGTGACTTTGGCGGACACCTTGGTCAAACAGCAACCCAATAACGCCGGGTTTTACAACTTGCTGGGCATGGCGCGTGGCCAAAGCGGCAAGGTGACCGAGTCCAAAGCCGCGTTCGAGAAAGCCATCGCGCTGGACCCGGCCTTTGTGCAACCCAAGCTGAATCTGGCCCGGGTTGAGATTGCCACCCGGGCGTTTGATGTCGCCGAGACCCGCCTGGAAGCCATTCTGAAAGACAACGAGAAAGACACCGACGCCATGTACGAGATGGCCTTGCTGTCAGACCGGCGCGGCCAGGAAGCGCACGCCCAGCGTTGGCTGGAGAAAGCCACTGACCTGTCGGGCCCCAAAGACACTCGCTGGGCATTGGCGCTGTCAGACTTTCACCTGCAGCGCGGTCGGCCCGGCCCGGCGCTTGATGCCGTTAAAAAGGCTGCCGCCAAAGCCCCTGACGATTTGCCTGTGCTGATGATGTATGCGCGGGCTCAAATTGCCAATGGCGACACCGTGGGTGCCAAAAGCAGTTTGACCTCGGCCACCCGGGTGGCCGCCTATAACCCGGGTCAGCAGGTGGATATTGCACAGCTGCAAATGTCTGTCAGGAACTGGGCTGGGGCCTCTTACAGCCTGGACAAGGCGATATCAACTTCTGCAGACTACCTGCCCGCTTTGGCGTTGTTGAGTGAGTTGGAGCTGATGCAGGGTGGGCCCGCCAAAGCCGAACAACGCGCGCGTGAAATCGTCGCCAAATACCCCAAGCGTGCCGTCGGCCCAGGCCTGCTCGGCGATATTGCCCAGTCGCGCGGACAGGCGCAGCAAGCGCAGGCGTTCTACAAACAGGCCCACCAGCTGGAGCCGTCCACTGGCAGCTTCCTCAAGTTGTTTGGGGCGTTGAGTAGCCAGGACGGTGGCAAACCCGCCTTGCAACTGGCCCAGAGCTGGGTCAAAGCACGACCCAGAGATGCCATCGCTCAAAAAACGCTGGCCAACGCCTATGCTCGTAATGGCCAGTTTGCCGCTGCCAAAAATACGTTTGAGGTTCTGCTGAAGCTGACTCCAGACGACAGCGACGTCATGAACAACCTGGCCAACGTCTTGTTACGCCTGAAAGACCCCAGCGCCATCACCGTGGCTGAACAAGCTGTGGCCAAAGCACCCACCAACTACAACGCCATCGACACCCTGGGCTGGGCATTGTTCCAGGCTGGCCAAACCGATCGCGCCCTGCAACTGCTGCGCGACGCCCGCCTGCGCCAGCCCGCCAGCCCCGAGATTCGTTATCACCTGGCGGCGGTGTTGGCGAAAACCGGACGCAATAACGAGGCGCGCGAGGAATTGGAGGCGGCGTTGAAAGGGGGGGCAAGCTTTGAAGCTGGCGCTGACGCGCGCGCTTTACTGCAGACCCTGAAATGACACCGTGTGCCAGCACACCCTGTCGATATTGTTTACAACATTGACAGGGTTTTCATCGTTGCAAACTGTAACTGATTGAAAATTAAAAGAAAGTTCTTGTTGGCACAGATTTCGCTTATTCGGGATAGCTGCACCCCATTTGAAGGCTTTGCCTACGGTTAGACATCGTAGGTATAAGGAAATAAGATTATGAAAACCGTTGTTCTCAAGAAAATTGTTCAGGCACTGACCTTGGCCTCCGCTGCCGCGTTTGGTTCTTCTGCATTCGCGGGCGCAACCTGGTTGTTTGGTGACAATAACCCGACAAACGAATGCAACGCTACCGAAGCAGCCGGTGGTTGTGCCGCGCAGGCTGGATCCACGGCAGGATCACCCAGCGTCCGCGTGTCCGCCTTTTCGACCACAGGAACATCCGGGACGTTTGCTGCAGCAACTCTGACATCCTGGGATGGCGGTTTGGGCGTCCAGGCCAACGGTGCTGTGAACGACTCGGGGACACCGCAGCATTCCATGGATAACGATGGCTACACAGACATGATTTTGCTGAATTTTGGTAGTGCCAAGATTGATTTGGACAGTGTCAAGATCGGTTGGAACAACGGTGGTGGAGATGCCGACATCAGTGTATTTCGGTACATAGGCACCTCTGCCTCTCCAACGCCAGCTGGTCTCTCAGTCACCAATATGTCTTCCGGGGGCTGGGAGCTGGTCGGCAATTATGCGGATCTGAGCTCGTCTGGTGCGCGGGGCGTGAACAGCACCAACACCTCATCCAGCTGGTGGCTGATCAGTGCTTACAGTGAAGGTTTTGGCTCATCTAAAGAGACCGCAGGTGGTACTTTGGGGTCTGGCAACGACTATTTCAAAGTGTTGTCTGTGGCGGGGAATGTAGTAGCCCCGCCACCACCCAGCAAGATTCCCGAACCCGGTTCCCTGGCTCTGATGGGTATCGCCATGGCAGGTTTTGTTGCTACCCGTCGCCGCAAGTCAAAAGCAATCTGATCATCAAGCCTTGTGGTACAAAAAAAGCACCGCTGATACGGTGCTTTTTTTATGTCTTTTTGGCCTCTAGCCCTTATTTTATAAGGGCTGATAGGTATGCAATTTATAGCATTGTGTCGGCGCTGACGTAGTCATATCCCAGGTCTCGCGCCACGGCTTCGTAGGTGATTTTGCCGTCACACACATTCAAACCAGCCTTGAGATGCGGGTTGTCGCGCAGGGCCTGTTTCCAGCCTTTGTTGGCCAGTGCCACCGCGTGGCTTATGGTGGCGTTGTTCAACGCAAAGGTGCTGGTGCGCGCCACAGCGCCAGGCATGTTGGCCACGCAGTAGTGCACCACATCACCCACCAGGTAGGTTGGCTCGGCATGGGTGGTGGCGTGGCTGGTCTCGAAGCAGCCGCCTTGGTCAATGGCCACATCGACCACCACGGCGCCCGGTTTCATGCGACTGATCATGTCGCGCGTGACCAGCTTGGGTGCGGCCGCACCAGGGATCAGCACACCACCTACCACCAGGTCGGCACCCAGCACAGCGTCTTCCACACTCTGGGCGTTGGAGTACACGGTGTGGATGCGGTTGCCAAACACCAAGTCCAGGGCACGCAGGCGGTCCACATTCTTGTCCAGCACGGTCACTCTGGCACCCACACCGACGGCCATCTGTAATGCATGGGTACCCACCACACCCGCGCCCAAGATCACCACGTGGCCCGCAGGCACGCCCGGTACACCACCCAGCAAAATGCCCATGCCGCCCTTGCTCTTTTCCAGATGTGTGGCACCGGCCTGAATCGCCATGCGTCCTGCCACTTCACTCATGGGCGCCAGCAGCGGCAGGCCACCACCCGGGCCGGTGATGGTTTCGTAAGCGATACACACCGCGCCAGACTTCACCAGTGCAGCGGTCTGCTCGGGGTCGGGCGCCAGATGCAGATAGGTGTACAAAATTTGTCCGGGGCGCAACATCGCGCATTCATCGGGCTGGGGTTCTTTGACCTTGACGATCATGTCGGCCGTGGCAAATACTTCAGCAGCGGTGCTCACCAGCTTGGCACCAGCCGCCTGGTACTGCGCGTCGCTCAGGCTAATGGCGGCGCCGGCGCCGGACTGCACCAGCAGCTGGTGGCCGTGGCTGGAGAGCTCACGTACGCTGGCCGGGGTCAGTCCGACGCGGTATTCATGGTTTTTGATTTCCTTGGGTAGTCCGATCAGCATGGCAGGCTTTCGTGGGTTGGGAAAACACGCAGTGTGTAACAAGCGATTCGGGAGTGGAACCAAGATCAAACTTTGCCGGGTGACATTCGCGGGGCTAATGGTGCGGGGTGAATGCAAGGTGCCATCGGCGGTTTTCAGACGTCCCATTTGCGCTACTGAAATTTTCGGGGCACCTCCGGGCGGCTTAGGGCTATCAGTAGAAATAGGTAAAACAAAAACGCTACCCGGGGCACATCCAGCAGGCTGTCAAACAGACCCACCACACCAAAGCTCAGCACGGCCCCCGCGATGGCTGGGGCCAGCGGATGGTCTTTGGCTGCGCCTACGCTCACCCGCCACAAAACCACGGCGGTCAGCGCTGAAAAGAGCAGCAGGCCCAGCCAGCCTTGATCAAAAATCAAATTCATCCCCAGGTTTTTGATGTGCCAAGGCAGGTGATACCGGTCGCTGGTAAAAAACCAATGCGCCAGACCATCATCGAACCCCGGGTTGGCCAGCAGTTCCACCCCGGTAGTGGTGCGCAGATGCAGGTTGTCCAACTCCACCACGCGGACGTTCGATCGCACTGACACCGAAAACATCAACAGCCGTGGCGCATACCAATCCCCGCGCGACAGCTTGGCAGTGGGCATGGGCAGTTCAAAGTGTTGCCATTCATTGGCCTTGCCCTTGACGTTCAAGCTTGCAGACGGGCAGGCCCAATACTCGGCGTAAAGCAAATGCTTAGGGCAGGCTTCAAAGCCCAGCACCGCATCCTGGTCAGCCCTCACATCCACAGTTAGCACAGCATCCGCCTGGGGTAACCCAATGCGTTGCGAAAACCGCAACGGCGCGCCGCTGGCCAAAGTATGGTGCCCGCCTGACAGCACCAGCACGGCATTGTCAGCCTCCTGCACCACCCGGTAGTCCCCCATACGCATTTCAGGCGGGCCGTCTATCAAATTGCTGGCCGGGTAGCGCCCCAGTCCACGCCCCAACATGAAAGCCTCGTCGCTGTCGCCCAGCATCTTCAAGCCCGCCTGCCAATGCAGAATGCGGCCCCGCAAATCTTGCCTGCCTGTTTCAAAGCGGTTGCCAATGTAGTCACCCCCGCTGAGCACGCCCACCAAGGTCAGCGCCATCAGCATGCAGCCCGCCACTGTGGCCTGCCACACCAGCGTGCCAGGCCACAGTGGTTTCTTGGCGCAGCCAAGGATTGGCAAAATTAATAGCAGCCCACCCAATACCAACGGGGCCCGCAGCAGCTCTGTGCCCTCACCCCAGTTCAGATAGACAAGCCCTGCACCCAGCACCGTCAGCCCATAACATGCCAGCGCCACCACCGCCACCCAGTTGCCTACTCGCGCCCGGCGCCGCTGCCACAGTGCCAGCCCTAGCGCGGCCATCGTCCCGACGAAACCCAGCGCATAGCTCACATAACTGCTTTTGCCAACCACGGCAAAAGCCGCAAGCGCCGCCGCTGCCAGCACCGTGCCCAGCAGCCCCGCCTGCAGCCAGCTTGCCGCGCGCAAGCCTTGTACCAAGCCCCCCAGCGCCAGCAGCGCCAGCATGGTGCCCATTAGTGCCAGTGTGCCGCGATACCCACCCACCGGAAACCACCAAGCGGCAGCCGCTGCATACAGCCCCACCACCACCACCCCATTCCAGATGGCTTTGGCCTGATAAATCGGTGCCCCATGGGCTGGAAACTCTTGTGCAGGCAAGCGCGCCTGCTGGCGCATATGCAGCCACAGCATCACGGCCACGCCCACCGGTAGCGCCATGTAAACCCCGCGCGAAAACGTCGTCAAACTGGCATACACCCCCAAGCCCAGCGCAACCAGGGCACCTGCCACAGCCAACTGCCTGCGTGCCACCAGCAACAGCCATACGGCAAACGGCATGGTCAGGGCCAGAAACCCGTCCAGCGCGGCCCCCCCCACGTGCATCTCCCAAAACAAACCCGTGGTCCGGTAGTCCGTGGCAAAGTTAAGCAGCCCGGTAAACCCCAGACGCTCCCAAATGGTGGTGAGGGCAGCACCGGCTAAGCCCAGTGCCATGCCCACCGCCAGCAGGGCCGTCGCGCTTGCGCCCCCGCTATGCACCACGGCTGTCATTGCGGGCGTGACCAGCAATCCATGACTGCCAACTGCATGGATGCCGGATCGTGGTCCGGCATGACAGTCGGCGCTTGCCGTGCGACCGCGCTCGGCATGCCAGCGCAGGGTTGCACGCCACAGTGGCCACAGCAGCAGGGCCAGCAGCAAGCTCTTGGCCAGGCGCAAGCTGTTCATGGGCTCGTGGTAACCCTGGAACCAGCCAAACACAAAACCGCCCGCATCTGCAAAACCCCGCCCCATAGACCACAGCACTGACAGCACCAGCAGGCTCACCAGCACCCCGCCCAGCAGGCCACTTTTAGTAGCACCCGGCCCTTTATTTGATTGGGCTAGAGGCATAAAAGGCTTGTAAGCCAAGCGCCCATAACCCGCAGCGGCCGCTGTCAGCAGCAACATGTCGAACTCTTCAAAAGTGAGCCAACCCGTCCAGGGAGCCCAGCCTATCAGTGGCAGCGCAGCGGGCACCAGCACCAGCCAGAGCCAGGGCCACCGCACCATGGCTGCCCCCAGCGCCAGCAGCGTGCCAAGCGCCAAAGCACCCCCCAGTGGGTAATGCCATGCCAGCCAAAGCGCTGCCAAGCCCGCCAGCAGGGCAAGGCTGCCATAAGCCAGCCGACTGGCTAACTGGGTGCGCGGGCGGTGCAAAGTGTCCAAGCTCATGCCAACAATGGTAAGAGTGAACGCCCTGCGTCTTGCACCAGTGGTACTATTTTTTGTCTTATGTCACGCACACCACACCCCTATCGGCCTTTGGCCACTGTGTTTACCCTGTTGGCTTGCACGACTGCGTGGGGTGCCAGCCTGTACCCTGCGCCCGAGTACCTGGGTGACATTCGCCGCAATGCCCAGGGCGACATCATTACCGTGCCCCCCCCAGAGCCGAAGGTGCCACCTGCTGCTGCGCCACCCGTTGCTCCACCGCCACCCACGGCAAAGCCAGCTGCTGCACCCCCACCAGTGCAACCCCGCCTGGCCAAGCCCACTGCCAAGCCCAGCCCACCCCAATCAGCCATTGAGCCATTGGCAACTGGGCCAACTGATGCCCGGGTTTTGCGCGTGGGGCCAGCGCAAGCATTCAGCAGCATTGCTGCCGCTGCTGCAAAAGCCAAAGACGGCGACACCGTAGAAATAGACGCGGGCGACTATGTGGGCGATGTTGCCGTCTGGAACCAGAACCGCCTGACACTGCGCGGCATGGGTGGCCCAGTCAAACTTATGGCCGGTGGCAAAAGCGCCCAGGGCAAAGCCATCTGGGTCATTCGGGGCACCGACGTGCTGGTAGAAAACATTCAATTCAGCGGGGCCAAAGTGCGCGACGGCAATGGTGCCGGCATCCGCTTTGAAGCAGGGCGGCTCACCGTCAAGAACTGCACCTTTACCCACAACGAAAACGGCATACTTACCGCCAATGAAGCCCAAGCCGAACTGGTGATAGAAAACAGCGAGTTTGGTTACAACGGCGCGGGCGATGGCTACAGCCACAACCTGTATGTGGGTCATATCAAAAAGTTCACCGTTACCGGCAGCTACTTTCACCACGCCAAAACCGGCCACCTGCTCAAAAGCCGTGCCTCTGAAAACCTCATCTTTTACAACCGGCTAACCGATGAAACGGGTGGCACCGCCAGTTATGAGCTGGACCTGCCCAACGGCGGGCTGGCCTATGTGGTGGGCAACATCGTGCAGCAATCATCCACCACCAGCAACAACTACCTCATCACTTTTGGCGAAGAGGGCTACACCGGGCCACACAACGAGCTTTACCTGAACCACAACACACTGGTAGACGACTCGGCCAACGGCGGTTTCTTTTTGCGCTATGCGCCTGGCTTGCAGCGCCTTTTGGCAGCAAACAATATGCTGGTGGGCGACGGCCCTCTGGACGGTAGCTTGAAAAAGCGCGGGCTTGACCTGGTGCAATCGCTGCTGGCGGACAAACCTGCTTTAGCGCCAAGCGGACCAGCCGCCCAGATTGACATCAGCCACAACGTCAATGCCGATTGGAGCGACTTTATACAGGCCAGCCGGTTTGATTACCGGCCAAAAGGTGGGACTTTTAGTGCCTTCAAGCCACGCAAGCTAGATCCAGTTAACGGTGTCAGTATGCAGTTGAGCCAGATTTTCGCACAGCCAGTTGGTATTCGGCAACTTATCCTGGCCCCACAGTACCCTGGTGCCGTACAGCCTTAGGAACGCAGCCACGGGGCCGCACGCCAGCATTTCAGCCCGGAAAAAAAATAAAGTTGTTCACGTAAGTCCCCACCCTGGAAACATTTTGAATGTTTTCACGGGGCTGATGGATTTGGGTTCGGAAAGACGTGATTGACTGTGGCAAGCCGTTCAACAAGAACATCCCCGCATAACCCCGCTCCATTAAAAAAGCGATAACGTCCTCTGGGGCCTCGAGAGAGTGGCGTTTTTCACTCTCCACAATCAGCACCGGCCTGTCCCGCTCAATCAACTGCGTAGCGCCTCGCAAAACGGCCATCTCGTGCCCCTCGACGTCGATTTTTATGAGCCCCACTGGCTCTGTGATGGCGGTATCGATGCGTACGCGTGAACACTGCACAAGCTCCACCCGCGTGGAGCCCTCAAGTGGATTGCCGGATTCGAGTGTTGACGTGCCATGCATTTGCAATTGGCCCTTGTAGGGTATGCGTAGTTCTGCAGTACCGTCCGTGTCCGAAACAGCTGACTCATGTACCACCACGTTTGATCTCAACTTGGCGCGCAAATCTGCTGCCATCCAGGGAATAGGCTCAAAGCAATGCACCCGCTTACAAAGCTGCGACAAGCGGCCAGCATAAAAACCCTCATTGGCACCCACATCTACAGCCGCTCTTGCCGGGTCCACTAGATGATCCAGCATGAAATACTCGGGTTCAAAATTCTGCCAGCGCTGCATACGCCACAGCCGAATATCGAATGCGCGGCGCGGCCCGCTAATGGCACTTGCCAGATCAAGTAAGCTCGAAACCAAGAACATGATTGACCACTCCTACCTGCTAGGGTTACAGGCGACTATTGCGCAGCACGTTAGCATAGAACGATGGCCAGTTGTCTAACTCGCCTCGGGCAGTGACGTCAATGCTTGGCCACAGCGTAAAGATAGAATGAAATTTCAATAGTAGTGCCAGCATCCTCAAATGCGTCGGGTCGCAAGACCTCCCCCATGCTCATATCCGTCATCGTCCCCACCAGAAACCGGCCGCATCTGCTCAAGCAGGCGCTGGCTGGGATCATGGCGCAAACCTACGCGGACTTTCAGGTTCACGTGGTTGATGATTCATCGGATGAACAAACCCTGCAAGCCTACAAGGCGGTCTGGCAAAGCCTTGACAACCGATTCAAATTACATAGCATTGGTGGCAATGGCTACAAGGGCTTGGGTCCTTCTTTATCCAGAAATTACGGGCTGAAACAAGCCGCCGGCACCGTTGTTGCATTTTGTGATGATGACGACACTTGGGTGGCACCCAACCACCTTGCAGTTATGGCCGAAGAATTTGGCCGTAACAGTCAACTTGATATGTACATTGCCAACCAACGGGCCGTGTCGGCCAGCGGGGCTGTCAATGCCAACTGGTTTACGAGATTGCCTCAAATATTAAACAACAGGCCCAAGACTTCTGAAAACGGCTACGCCGTGTCTGCTGAAGACCTGTGCAACAGCGGCGGTTTTGCTCACCTGAACATGCTGGCGCTCAGGAAGACCATCACCGATCAAATTGGCGGTTTTTGGGAGCGATTGAGTTACGAAGAAGATCGCGATTTTTTTTGGCGAGCGCTAGGCGCAAGCCAGGGCATTTTCTTCAATCCGGCAACGGTTGCGCAGCACAACGTGCCCGACGCGGCGCTGCAAATCAACCAATCAACCCAGCACACGTGGGTGGAGCGTTGGTTAGTGGCTGTGTTGGTGTCGCAACACATCTGCGCGACCGTAGCCAACCCGCAGATCACGCGCCTAGCCATGCAGTATGAGGGTGACCTGTTGCGAAAACTTGCGCTGCACTTTGGGCAAACTGGGCACCCAACAGCGGCATGGCAGTTTGCACTGCGGGCGCTGGCTGCCCGTTTCTCGTTCAAATGGGCGGCTCACACCGCCTTGCTGTTGACAAAGCATGCCCTGCGTGCTGGCCGCCGTGATGCCACGTTATAAAGCACTGGTTATTGGCGACGACACCCGTAGCTTTTTGGCTACAGTGCGTTCGCTGGGCAGGCAGAGTATTGAGGTGCATGCAGCGCCTTATTTCATGGTGGCGCCTGCTCTCCAGTCAAAGTACATCACCGAAGTGCATCGCCTACCGTACTACTTGAACGGTGGCGCTGATTGGTTGCAAGCCATTCAGCAACTGGTGTCAGCTCAGCGGTTTGACATCATCATCCCTTGTGAAGAGCGTAGCCTGCTGCCGCTTTACAAACATCAGCATGAGTTGCCAAGCACCTGCGTATTGGCCATTCCGAACCACCAGGCACTTGACGCATTTTTCGACAAACTGAACACTCGGCAGCTGGCTACCCAACTCGATGTACCGGTAGCCAAAGGCAGGCCGCTTTCAGAACACGACACAACAGAGTCGATATTGGCCGAACTACGGCTGCCAATCGTGGTGAAGCAACGCAAGTCCTATTCATGGCCCGACCTGTACGTCAGAACTAGCGTCAAGTTCATCGAGTCACGCACCCAACTTGATAGCATGCTACCCAGTCTTATCAAGGGCTGCAGCGACTTTTTCTTTGAAGAAATCTTTGCAGGGCGTGGCCTGGGCGTGTCGGTTTTATGCCAGGAGGGTGATGTGTTGCAGGCCTTTGAGCACCACCGCGTGCACGAGTTGAGTGGGAGCAGTTACTACCGTAAGAGTGTGCCGCTCGACCCCCACCGGCTGGCCGCCGTCAAGAGAATGGTCAAGGCGGTAGCCTATACCGGTGTTGCCATGTTCGAGTTCAAACTCGATGAACAAACAGGCACCTGGATTTTGCTGGAGGTTAACGCACGCCCCTGGGGGTCTTTGCCTTTGCCTGTATCACTTGGGGTGGACTTCCCGTACCAACTGTTCACCCTGCTAGTATTGAAAACGACACCGCCTGCCGTTGCTTACCGCCCCAACGTCTATGGGCGGAACTTTTTCCCTGATCTGTGGCAGTTGCGGGCGATCATTGCGGAGCCGCTGGCGGACAAGCCCAGAAAACTGATCACGGTTGCCAAATGGGCAGCGAGTTTTTTCAGACCAGTGATTGGGCGTGAGCATCATGACGTATTCACCTGGGATGACCCCCGCCCCGCATGGCTTGAGCTGAAGCAGTTTGTGCAAGAAAGGCGAAACTCGCCTCCACCGCGAACAGAATCAGTGCTGCAGCGCCTCCGGTTCTTGCAACGCAAGAAGCAGGCTGCCATTCAAATTGCATTTATATGCCAAGGCAATATTTGCCGTAGCCCCTATGCCCAGATAAAGGCTTCAGAGATCTTTTTGCACGATAAAAACAGATTCATATTCTGCTCCGCTGGCATGTTGCCCCGCAATCAAAGAGCCTCACCACCGCATGCAGTGGATGCAGCTGCTAGCAGACTGGTAGATCTGCGAAATCATCGTTCAACCCACGCTAACGAAGATTTAATCAAAAATTCAGATTTATTTATTATTTTTGACAAAAAAAACTATGATAGTTTCCAAGCGAGATACCCCGAAAGGGTAAACGATGTCTTCTTTATATCTGATGCCGTAGAGATCACCCCAAAATTGAAAATAATTGACGATCCTGATGGGTTGAGTATTGAAATCTTTCAAAAAACATATTTAGAGATAGATGGCTTTCTATATCAGATTTTGTCTGAAATTGAAAAAAGTTAAATTCATACCGCACTAATTTAACTTCAATAACACGATCAATCGGTTAGCAACATCCAAAGGTAACAATTTTCGTGCCGCCGCAGGAAATTCATTCAGAATAGGATGACGAGTAAATATCACAGCCCCGATCCATGCAGTAACAACAGACAACCCAACAATAATTAGCTTAACAATATCAGGAGTTGTGTTTGTGAAAAATAGGGCACAAGCACCCGTAACAGGAATACAAAAAAACATAACTTTCAAACTGTGCCAATGCGCGAAAGCAGCAGCCTTCGCAGTATAGCCAAAGTATTTAGACATCAGCAATACTGGAAGTGAAATGGTACAAATGTCAGCAATAGTCAATGCAATTGCAAAGAGCATTACATCGTTGGCATTTAATACAAACACAAAAAACAGGCGGGTGACGATGCTTGTAACGGTCCAAACCGCAGCCAGATATGGGCGGCCGATCGCCATAAAGGCTGGGTAACACAATGCATAGCCTACACTCATAGTCCACTGTGCACATATAAAAATAACGATGGGTGCCGCCTCTACCCAACTGTTACCATATAAAACCCTAATGATCTCTGTACTAAAAAATCCAACAATTAGAAAGAATGGCCATGACAGCACCGTAAGATAGGCTGTAGCCTTGGTAAATATTGGTATCAGATCAACGTTTGCATGATAATTTTTTGCGACAAAGGGTAATGCGTTATAAGTAATTGTTGGACCAACTACTTGGTAAAATAACCCGACCAAACCGCTGGCGCGGCTGTACAACCCTACTGGGTGTGGCCCACCCAATTTTCCCAAGACCAAATCCGGGATGCTGGTGTTAATGCTTATGACTAAATCGCCAAAAAGTGCACCGGTTCCAAATTTGGCAGTACGTCGCCAATTTTTTAATGACGGTATGAGTGGTGTAGTTGGGTCACGCAATGCCAGATAGATGAATATTCCTGCAGTGTTATTTGCAACACTAGCCCAAACCATAGACATATAACTCAAGCCATACATTGCAAGCCCAATAGCAGTAGCTGCATAGACAATCGTGCCAACACCGTTAACTACGGCTTGCTTACCAGCCTCGTGCTCGCGTGCTTGCAGGCAATAAAAATAAGAGGAAAAAGGTAATAGCAGCCAAATGATCGTAGAGACATGCAGTATGTTTTGTATGCCTAGTAAGGAATAAAAAACTGCAATATAACCGCTAGAGAAATAAATGATTGCAGCAAACGACCAAGCACTTAGGATCAACAAGCCGAGCGCAGTTTTTTTCTTTTCTGTAGTCAGGTCTTTCTCTTGCAATAAATATGCGGATATCCCGAAGTCTCGAAAGGCCGAAATAACAGTGACAAAAACTATGGTTATTGAGAATATACCAATCTCTGACGGTGTAAGAATACGTGCAAGTACAAGTGTTACGCCGAACTGGACCAACATATTAAAGTTGGTTGAAAGAAATGTAATAAATACAGAGCGCCTTATTTTAGACATGTTGGCGTCTTATTTTAATTTTTATTTTAAATATCAAGGCAATCGCTCGAATACTTAACGCTCAACTTATCTGGCAATCTACTATTTCTAACTTTCAGCAAGTTCGCACGCCAGTCATGATTAAACTCAACAAATTTGTCGTATTGCAAATTGTTAAAGAAAATCAACATTTCCTCTGCATTCTCAAACAGTCTGCCAATAGGTCCATACTTTTCTTGTATACCTTGAAGCGTATTAGATTTAAGACCAATAATTGGTTTTAAATTTGTAATAGCATCACTGACTGTGCCGCTGGCTATAAAGTCATAGCAACGACTGTAAAGGGGAGAGCAAATTAGATCCACCTCACGCAACCCCGCAAGATAATCTCCACGACTCAATCCACCGGGTGTTGGCTTGCGAAATAATGCTGTTGTATCAATTGGGTGGCCATCTGATTTGGCTTCAATACCGATAGCGTGAAATTCAATATTTGGATTATTGCAACTTAGCGCTATTTTTGAATATATATCAAAGCCTTTATTTCGATTAGCATGCCCCAGAAATCCAATTCTTATTTTTTGGTTAGCCTGTTGGATATCAAAGCACTCGTCGGGGACGACCGGATGCTCAAGGGTGACAATATTTTTCGCTAAGTGCGGAGAAATTTGCGTTATGGATTTTGCCACACCTAGCTCAAGTGCAACAATTTTAATATTATTGGCAACCCTCTTATTTAGCTGGGACACAAAGTCCCCAGCTTTTATTAGCGGGTTTCTGGACCGCCAGATCATGGCATCGCCAAGCTGGGCATGCATCAATAAATGAATAGGTTTTTTTGAAATAGTCGGCCACTTCGCAGCCACTGCGCTATACAACCCAGCATCGACGCCCATCAACGTGACTAACCGTACTTCTTTTCCTTTAATTGTTTCTTTAATTTTGGCAATTATTTTATTGGCACCTAATCTTGCAAACAATGGGTTGTGTCTTGAAGCCCCAAATGGAATAACGGCTGGTTCGATAGCTGTGAAGGTTAATTGGTTTTGATTTGGAAACTTTGATCTCAAATTTGCTACATGACCCGTAACTGCATATAAATGAATTTTATCTGCGGGAAAAGCAGCTAGTAGTATTCTAATATAGCTCTCATTAAATGGTAAATGCATTTTGGCATGACTTAACACATCAAAACAGAAAATGTCCATAGAGTAATTACCTTGTTTTGTTAATGCTTGAAAGTAACCATTATTTTGACTTGAGCAACAGTTGGTGAATTTGCATGGCCGTTAAAAAAACGCCACCCAAATCTTCTTTAAAAAACTGGCAGCACTGTTCGATGGTGTTGAGAAAGCCTCGCAGCTCATTTACTGTGCGTACGTAGGGCGTGTTCCCCGGTACCAGCGACGGACTGTGATAAGTGAGTGTCATGGGTTGGCCGCTATTGCTTATTGTCATCATCAGACGCTTCAGCGCAACCAGGTCGCAGCCCTCTGGGGTCAGCCTGATGCGCTCAAGTAAATGCGTTCGGGCTAGCAGGCCTTTAACGCGCCATGTGGCTGCAAACCGGTGGTCTAACTTGGGGTAGAGCGCCGGGCCAACCCCTTTGAGTGCACCGCAAAACGCTGTGGTCACCGGCAAGGCCAGCATTGGTGCGCGTGGGGCCGCAAACCAAAACGCTGTGTTGGTGCAGTTGGTGTAATCAGGACCGCCGTCCGCATTAAATGCAGTGTATGGCACCACACTGGCATCGACACAGTAGCCTAGGGCCGCAAGGGTGCCCAACGTATGTGGCCCCAGGCCGTAGCGCCCTGCTTTAAAGACCTGAGGCTGGTGTCCAAAATTGTCGTGGATCGCGTTTGTTAGTTGCTTGATCTTTTCAGCCTCCAACTCGGGGAGTAAGTTACCGGCGTACGAGTTGTGGGCATTGACTACTTCTACGTACGGCGGTGACACCCATGGATGCAAGTGTGTACCCACTTCACAGCGCCCTTCGCGCATGATGGCTCGTAAAGCAGAGTAGGCCGCAGGCGTTGTGGCAACGGGCCAATCAACAACGTACGTGGGAACAATACCAAGGCGGTCATATATCGCACGGTGTGCCGTCTCTTGTGCGCCGATGGACTCTGTAGCGGTGCATTGCCTTGAGAATGGTTTTGACCAATCAAACTCTTCCTCAGTGTCCACAATTACACACATCACCGGGGGGTGCCCAGGTGGCAACCGGGCAGGTGTGCGATTTGGCCACTCAAGCACTTTTTGCAGCATGACGTATCTCATGTTGAATCTGCTGCTTGATACATTCCATCAACATGATGACCATGTATGGAAGTTCAAAATATGCGGCACTCAAGAGGGCGCCACCAACTGCATAGGCAATCATCGAAGCGGTAAGAAGGTCTGCGAGGTCGACCGCCCATTTGAATTCTTCCTGATGTTTAGATGCTATCTTTTTTATGTCATTCCTTGTCTTAAATGAATTAAGAAGTGTCAATAAAAATAAAAAGAAACCCAAAAAACCAAGATCGCCCATCACTTGAAAATATATACTGTGAGCTACAAAACTATATGGGTTTGGTGTAACTATAAAACCCATCAACCCTTGTGCATCCCTGAATTTTTCGTACAACGAATGTGCCGCGACTGCATCAAGACCACCACCTAAAAGTGGATTCTCCAACGCAATCGCAGTACTCTTTTTCCACACAGCAACACGGGTCATGAAGGATGAATCTTGATCTGCCTCAGAAATAGTACCCATTCGTTCAGACCATGAATCTGGGGCAACCGTGACGACAAGAAAAGCCAAACTTATCAGGGCCAATGCACCAACAAACTTACGTTGGCTTACCTTTAACATCCACAAGCCCATTGCAACTAAAGCAATCAACCCACCACGTGAACGAGTCGATATAACGGTCAAAATAGTAAGGACCACTGCTACCAGTGCACCTACCCGCACCCAACGGTATGGTATTTGCAAATATGCATAGAACACCAATGGCACGGTCATAGCCATTACCATGGCAAAGTGATTATTGTCACCAAGTTTCGCTGGGCCATAACCAAGATGCCCACCAGCGCTAGCGATAAATTTGAGGCCATTTAGGACTCCATGAAAGGCGGACCCCAAAATAATCATCAGTACAAAAGCGTGAATTCGTGTGCGAGTCGTCAGCAACATCGGCATGATGAGGCAAAATAAAAGAGTTTTCAGTAGGTTTGTGCATAGCTCCCAGTTTCTGGATAAATCTGGATACGCGAAAGTTGCACTCAAAAGCACTTGTAAGCCAAATACTATAAATAAAATAGCAGTGGTATTGGCTGACCATTTTCTGCTGTAAACATCTTTTTTGATTATTAGTAGGAATAACGTCATAACTGCAAATACTTGCACATAAGGTATTGAATTCATAAATCCATATAAATATGAATTTATAGAGATAAGACCTGTCCAACCCCACAATAAATATGAGTTAAATGTACTCCTGAAGCTCAACTGAACCAGGAAAAGCATAAACCCGAAAAACATCAAGTCACGCATGTGGTCCCTTACCCTTGCTGCCTTCGAGTTGTGAAGGACTGGCCTCGGTTTCCTTATAAGAAAAGATAGATAACTTTTTCTCATCCTTACCCTGCTCGCTACGATTGATACGATACAAAAGTAGCACCATGCAGGCAATCGTCAGTCCGAATAGCGCAGCTTCAATCATGCAGCCACTCCAAATTTTGAAGAACGTGGTTATGCGAAGTGGTGAGCATGAGGGCGGCCAGCATTGGGTCACAGCGCACCACAATGCACCGCGAAGGCTGTGCTTCGCGCACGGCCGCCAAGGCTTTGATGAGCCAGGCAATGTTGTCCGTGGACCGCAAACTAAATACTATTTTTATAGCTACAAGCCTTTTACGCATAAGGTCAAGGATGCTTTTTGTTATATATGCGAAGTCGACGGAAACGCCGTTCGATATTAATAAGACTGGGATTAGGGGCAACAGGAAAGATCTTTCTAGGTTAGCACTTAAACAGTAGTTGGAGGTGGTGTCGCGCAGCGGCCCGGCATCAGTCATGATTTGCTTGAGGCATGGCTTTCGTGCCGTGCCCAGCGACAACAGAACAGTGGCACGGTTTGTCGAGACAACGTCCAATATCGCCTGAGTAGGTTCTGACATTGTGGGAGGTGCCAAGTAAAAAGACTTTAGCCTTGGTCATAAAGGTTTCCCAAAAATCCGTTTAACTGTAACGCTTTTAAAAGGCGTTACAGCTCAGCAAGCCGCAAAAGCGCGCTGTGCGCACGACGATATGCGACAGGTTGTGTTGTGGGGCTTGCTTACACTGCTGACATCTGAAGTGTCCTTACATACTTGACCTGCAATTCAGGGCGCTGAATCGTGGTCAACAGGTTTCCATAATGCCAACTACGGCGGACTACTCTGGCGGGCTACCCTTGATCTTTTCAAACAAAATCAACTGTGTGCTCTCTGGTATGCCGACTTGTGAGATGACGCCTCGGTCAACAAAACCATCCGCCAACTGCGCCAACTCCGGGTACCGCACGCGCTTAACCAGCCAAACACGCTTTGCATTGGTTGTAGCAGCAGTTGCGTCCCGGCCAATGACATAAGTGATGCCCCTATCGACAATTTGGTTCGTTTCGGGTTGTAACTTGAGTGCATCTGTTAACTGTGGGCCAAGTTTCTGCACCAAGCGTTGCCAACTGTCGCTGAGCGGGGGTAAAACTCTTAGCGGCGAGCCCCATTCCGGCTTGACAGCGTAGCGCATTACAGCCCAGTAAAGATATGGCTTCGGTATGACCACCACATCACCCGGTTGGGCCAGCGCCACCAATGCCGCTGCAACGGGTTGGTATGGGCTGATGCGTGTAGTCAAATGAGCCATTGCCGGAAAAATTGCAACCGTCATTGGCACCAAAACTGCCACTGTGCTCCACACCCTCAAAGGGCGGCGCAAGCCCTGCCCCCCCCCTGCCAATGCAAGGCAGGCAAAGGGCATCAGCATGGCTGAATAAACAGGCGTCTTGAACATGGGTGCAAAGAACAACCCAACAATTGCCGCTGCGGCATATGGCCCGACCAGCAAAAAAAGCGATACCCAACGTGTACGTGCATGCCAAAGCCCCAACCCAACAGCAAGCACAAACAAAATGGCGCCCAAGGGTTTGCCAGGTGGCCAGTTCATACCCCAGCCGGCGACCATGCCGCCCAGGTGGGTGATAACCGAGCCGTCATCATTATTGCCGCCCGACTCAGCTTGGCCCGCCATGCCCAACCGGAAGACTACCGACACTACCAATGGCAGCAGTAGGATGGCAGCAACCGCCTGGGTGATGAACCAGCGTTTCCATGCTGCTGCGCGGCCGTGTTCTGCATAAACTTGCACCGCCGCCGCTAGCGCGATCCACGCAACAAAATAGATAGCAATAGCGTGGCTGTAACCAAGGGCTAGCTGCACAAAAAGCATGGCAAACCAAGGCCATAGTCGCTTGTCTGTGCCAACCAGCGCACGCTGGTTGAGCCACCAGCTGCCAAGCGCTAGCGCCGGAATCATGGCGTACATCCGCAAATTGACAGCAGCCGAGGCCACCTGCGGTGCCAGCGTAAAAAATGCCACGGCCATCAGCGCTGCCGTTGTGCCAAGCCACTGGTGACCTACCCCAAAAATGACTAGACAGCTTACAAGATGCCAGGCAATGGAATTGAGCAGCAAGCCTTTGTCACTTGAAAAGAACAGTGCCCAAAATTTGAGCTGCAAAAAATGGAATGGCGGGTGCTGGTCTAGCCGTGCAATCTCCACAAAAAAATACGGCAATTGCTCATTCAGGAAGGCGACCTGAAAAATCTCATCCTCCCAAAATCCGTTCCACTGCGAAAAGCTCGTTAACACTGCAGCCAGCCCGACCAGCAATGCTAAAGCAATGAAGAACTGAAGCGGTCGTTGCGCCTTTGATGTTTCTACCGTGGCAATGCCGTTCATATAATTTTCTCAATGAAATAGCGTGGTCTTTGTTTGGTTTCCATGTAGATCTTGGCTACATACTCACCAAGAATACCGATTGACAGTAATTGTATGCCACCTAAAAAATATATTGGTACAACTGATGAGGCCCAACCAGGAATAACAGCTTTTAAAACCAAGGTCCCATAAATAACAAATAAGATCATTGCAAAACTAAAGCCAGACACCAAAAAACCTAATAAAGTAATTAATCTCAACGGGACGATGCTGAAAGAGGTAACTCCTTCAGCCGCAAAAGCTAGCATCTTGCGCAGTGGATACTTTGAAACGCCGGCAAAACGCTCGGCACGGTCATATTTGACAGTGGCTGCCCTGTACCCTATTAACGGAACAATGCCACGTAAAAACATGTTCACTTCGCCGAACTGGCGCAAGGCCTCAACGGCGCGGCGGCCTAGCAGCCGAAAATCAGCATGGTTGTGCACCAGGTCAACGCCCATTTTTTTCATCAGCCCGTAATACATCAAAGCGGTGTTGCGCTTGAAGCCCGTATCTGTCTGGCGCGAATCACGCACGCCGTACACCACTTCTGCACCCCCCAAAAACTCGCGCACCATATTCTCAATGACAGCGATATCGTCTTGCAGATCAGCATCAATGCTGACGATGGCATCGCCCTCAACTGACAACAGGCCAGACAACAACGCATTTTGATGCCCCCGGTTGCCCGACAGTTTGATACCGTGTACTCGCGTATCACCCGCCGCCAACTCCTCAATCAAGGGCCAGGTTTTGTCCTTGCTGCCGTCGTCAACATAATGCACACAACTGCCGTTATTAACGAGACCTAACGCGTGCAACTTGCAAAGCAGCGCTAACAGCCGACGATTCGTTTCAGGTAGAACCTCCTCCTCGTTATAGCAAGGTACAACAATAGCAAGCTTGATCGGGTTCACATGCATTTTTAGACTCCTATTGCTTCTCATGAACCGGCGTGGTGCGCCTGAACACAACATATTTAAGTATGAAATACGAGACTAGCGTAACCGGCACGGTGGCTACTGCTCCCGCTACATAGGGGCTTACTGTAGCCTGCACTAATGCACCGATGATTGAAATATTTAAAAGATAGATAAACAACCAAGCCACTACAAATTTGACAAATGTTACCTTGCTGGCATTCTTAAAAACTACATTGCCTTGCGTAGTGAAGCTGAAGGCTATTCCGAGTAAAAGTGCCATCAAATTGGCTGCTTGGAATTTAAAACCTAAAAATAGAAAGGCGGAGTATACTCCATAACTAAAAAGCGTATTACAAATGCCGACTAATATATATTTTACAAACTGACGATCAAAAAGTTTTAGCATCTTAACGCCTGATAAAGCATGAAACTGTCTCGAAACCGAAACGGTAGTCATGTACTTACGCTATTATTCGACATTCTACGATTTATATTCCAGCTCATGATCAAAATCAGGTATTTAATTGGATATTTAAATATAACAAATAACCACTTCGCAAAGCCACTCGCACTTCTGGCTTGCACGTTTTGTGCCTCCGCGAGAGACACCGTACGGTTTGCAATTGTCAATGAACCAGCATGCCAGCAAAATGCCGCAAGTGTGCGATCTGATTTGACAAAAGCACCCAACCTGCGCAGTTTGAGAAGTATGTCCAGGTCCATGGTGTATTTGAGCAACTCATCCAAACCACCAGCCTTTTGAAACGCAGAAAGTCTGAACAAGCAGGCTTCCTGCTTGATAAGGCCAGGAACGAATTGCAACAATGCAGGTGCATTAGGCGGTGGCTTCCGCGTGAACAATAAACTACCGTTAACGTCAATGTAGTCACAGGAGCCATACACAACAACTGCTGCAGGATTCTGCTCCATTAGCAGACAGGCATCGGCAAGGGCGCCAGGGTGCAACATGTCATCGTCTCCCAGCCATGCTACGTATTTGTGCGTCAACGTTGCTGTGGCGAAACCAGCGTTCACAGCTGCCGAGATGTGACCCGGATGGGTAAGGATCTGCGCTTGAAAATTTTCGCCAATGCGTACAAGATCAGCACTCACAAACTTGGCCACAATAACAATGTCAACATCCACATGGGGTTGCTGGCGGATTGAGGCGAGCGTACGCCGAATTGTGCCAAGCCGTTCACCGAGTGTTGGCACAACCATCAGTACGCGAAAAGGCGCCTGATGCGATTTTTCATCCGTGATGAAAATCAATCTTGGGCTTACTAAAGTATTTCCACTATTCATTGAGTACCCATTTTTTGAAGCGAATAAGGGAAGGTGGTTTTATTGGTGGAATGTAATTTTAATATAAAGTCATAAAGTATAATTAGCTTATGTTCCTGAGTAGTTAAACCATCGGGTAAATTGAAATAATAGGTACCAATTAAAAATTAGCAAATCATCTATGCATCCTAAAATAGGAAGCTTGGCATTTTAATTTGATGTAGCACAAGCCAAAATCTTTCAAGCCAACCAAATGAGATTCGACTGGCATAGCTATTTGGAATCGACCAAGTGGTCAAATACATAAAAATATATAATCTAGATATCGATTTTATTTCAATCTCAAACAAGACTGAATCAGAAAGAATTAGTGTAAAAACAAAAAATATGTATATGTATATCCACCGACCCCAGTCAACCCCGACAAAATATAATGGCAAGAAAAAGGCGAATGCACAACATAAAAAATATAACTTTTGTTTATTGGCCCAATTTGTGAGAAAAACAGGTGCTATTGCTATAGAAAATAACGAAAAGTAAATAAAGATGGATCTCTTACCAAGCTCTACGACCTTTGTCCAGCCATATTGGGCATCAAACCTTAACCACTCGATAGAACCCGTGCAAATAATTTCTTTAAAATTGCGCAGTAAAAGAGATTTACATATGCCTGTTGCTGTTCCTTCATCCCCTGGATAACTAATGGCAAACATGAGCGCCGCGAATGCAGTAGCTGAGAAAATTATAGAATATAAAAGAGCTAATTGCGATTTTATCAAGCCCGCATTTTTGGCACTAAAAAAAATATAGATGAAAAAAGGTAATGCTAATGCTGTTGATTCGTGAGAAAATGTAGAAATTAAAAAAGTTAAATAAGTAAGAATGATTACTTTTTTATTTAAGTTTCTTAGGGCATAATAATAAGACAACAGAGCAAATGCCAGGAAGATAAGTATTTCTTTCCTAAAGCCACTTTTAAAGTCAAGAAATGAGAAAATCAGAAAGGCTGGTGAAAACAAAAACACATACCAGGTCAAGTTTCTTGGGCGCAATAAAAAAATATTAATTATCAAGCGGTATACTGATGTATATATAATAGTTTGTATTGAGAATGTTAGCCATTTTAAACTTACGCCGAAGTTAGAAACTGTATAAAGGATTTGACCTAAAAGACCACGTCGCACTATGCCCGCCTGATAATTAATGAGCCAATCGCCTGTTTTCCATTCATTTCCACCATTAAAGACTTCAATAAAGTAGTACAGAATTATTACAGCTAATATCAACCAGAGCAGCAAGTAATACTTTTTTGTTATCCAGCCGAAGTTGGACAAAAAACGGCGCGCTGGGCTGCCGTTATACATGTTAGATGTCCATTTTGTTAAATATACTGTTTGGCAAGTGGCGGATTATCAACATAATCACCGCCCACTTTCTTGGTACGTAAACGTTCGTCTGCCCGCGGTCGATAGCTTCAACGATTTTTCGCGCAACGTCTTCAGCAGAAGCCATCCTCGGGCCCTTGCCCACAAGGTGTGTTGTCATGGGCGTAGCTGTAGGGCCCGGCCGGATCAGGATCACTTTGATACCTGTATTGGCAAATCGGTGCTGCAACCCCTGCGCATACCGGGTCACCATACCTTTGGCTGCACCATAAACGTAATTTGATTTGCGGCCACGGTCACCAGCCACTGAGCCAATCAGGGCCAGCGTGCCACTATTATTTTGGCTCATGTGCTTGGCAAAGGCCTCAGCAAACAATACCGGGGACACGCCATTAATCTCAAGTGCGTCCCGACAGACTTCCAGGTTATCTTGGCAATCATCCTGCTCTGGCAAAGAGCCATGCGCAATCAAGACTGTGTGGATAACACCACGTGCCGCAATCTCGTCCACGGTATTGCGGATAGCGGTTGGGTCTAGAAAGTCCGAGGTAGTTACCCCAATTTCGGACTGTGGGCTCCGCACTCGGAGGTCAGCGGCAACGCGCTCAACTCGTTGTGTATCACGGCCTACCAGAGTCAAATCAACAGACTTACCCTGCACCCAGAGCCTCGCGCAATGCTCAGCCATAGCCGAAGTGGCACCAATGATGACAATTCGATTTGTATTACTCAATTTAACTCCCCATCAAACGACGAGAGAGACCCGAGCTGATGCCCGAATCCCGATATTTCATGAACTCACTCAGGCGTGGATACCCGGCCTCAAAAAGACTGCGCGGCATCCGGGCATCCTTGGCGGCATAAATCCGGCCGCCGGCTTCGCGCACAATGCCATCAAGGCGGTCAAACAGCATCTGTGTTCGCAAACCCTTCTGGGGGAAGTCCAGCGCAAGGGTGACGCCGGGTCTAGGAAAACTGAGCATCCCAACCGGTTGACGTTCACCAAAGGTCTTTAGAACTGCCAAAAAAGATCCCTCGCTGCAGCGCGCAATTTCACCAAGCATAGCGCGGGTTGCATCCTGCCCAACATCACGTGGCACCACGCACTGGTACTGGTAAAAGCCTTTAGGGCCGTATATTCGATTCCACTCAAGAATGTTGTCCAACGGGTAGAAAAAAGACTCGTAGTGCGCAATGGCTTGACCCGCCCGCCACTTCTTGAGATGGAAGTAAGCCATATTGAATGCCCGTAGCGACAACGGGTTTACTAAGGAGACGGGGGGAATGATGGGCATGGTCCGCTTGCGGCTCTGGGGATCTGGCCGATTGCACACATCGGTTGGATTACCGCGCATGAACAGCCCGCGCCCGCGGGCATCAAGGCAGTCGAGCCAGGAAACTGTGTGTTGCCAGTCGGCTTCTGATTCGTCGGCTAACTGAAAGAACTCGCCCAAGTTGGCGTAGGGCACAGTGTCGGTGGCCAGCCAAGGGCCAGCCACCCGGCAAAGCTGTATTTCCGCTTCGACAATGATGCCAGTCAGACCTAAGCCGCCCACCGTGGCGGCGAACCAGTCAGCGTTATCTTGCGGGCCGCATTCAATGGTCTGGCCGACAGTGCGCAGCAAGCGGATCCGCTGAACGTGATCGCCAAACGACCCCAGCACATGGTGATTTTTGCCATGCACGTCATTGGCGATGGCACCGCCGACTGTGACCAGTTGCGTGCCTGGTGTGACAGGCAGAATCCAGCCCAGTGGAATCACCAGGCGCTGGATTTCCCTTAACAAAACACCCGCCTCGCAAACCAGCCGCCCAGAGCTTTGGTCAAAGGAAATGAAGTGATTCAACCCAGTGGTGTGCCACAAAACGCCGTCTGGATTGAGGCAGACATCACCATAGCTGCGGCCATTTCCATGTGCTATTCCCCGGGGTTTGCTGGTTATCTGGCATGCAATCTTGGCAGGGTCATGCAAGCTGACCACATCATGCGAAGCGGCATCCAGCCGGCCCCAGGCGGACACCGGCCTCATACCGTTTCCTTCAAGAACACATAGCGTTTGTCCAAATGGTATTTGATGATGTTGCCAATCGTCAGGCCAACAGCCCCACCAACATAACGCATGCCGTCGGTCTGAAAAGCAAGGTGAAAACCATACTCGATGCCCCAAAAGAACGCAGTCGTAAACACACCCATGAAGGTGTAAAGCATGAAGACGCGGCCATCATGGGCCAGGTTCTTGGATTCAAAGCCGAAGATATGACGCTTTTCAAGTACGTATTTAACAGGCAGTCCGGCGGCAGTCCCGACCAATACAGAAAGTTGTAGAGCAAACGGCCCCTTGTAAATCCAAATCATCAAGGCTTGACAGCCGATATTGACAACTATGGCAATAAAGGCGAACACGGTATAAAGCAATGCAAGCCGAGCAACGCCTTTCACCACTTTATGGTTCGACATTTAACGATGTGCCCACTGGTAGGGTGGAGGAAAATTGACGCAGCAAGGCTACCGCTTCTTGATGGTTTAAAGCCTGTGTAACGTAAAAGGTGACTTGCCCACTTGCTGCAGTTACGCGCGATGTATTCAAAACAGCAACTCGTCTCCATGCGGTAGGTATTTTGTCTTTGAACCAATCATCATAAATCATGATCAGTGAAACGTTCCGACGTGAGACAAGCGCATCAAGGGCCTGGGAGTCAAGACCACCCGCAAGTTTTAGTCGCCGAACTTCCTCCGACCCAAGTCCCCAAAGATCGAGAACAAAACTTGGATTGTTGTAGCTGACCCAACCCAAATCATTGACTGCAACGGGACGTTTCCAATACTCAGTAGCAAAGCGGTGCATTTGATACTGCTGTTGATAGATATTGCGTGAGGCCACTGGTGTGCGAAGCGTATCAAACGCATAGGGTGCTGCAATCAGAAGTAATGCTACTATGACAGCAAAACGTATTGAAACGTGAAGTAAATATGTGCGACTAAGCACTAATGTCGAAATTACAACTAAGGCATAGACGTAAATTTCATATCGAGAGAACCAACCATATTGGCCGAAAAAAACATGGCCTAGACCAGTGGAAATAGCGAGCCCACCGATAACAACCCAAGTCTGGTTAGATTCTTTCTTCCGCAATTGGTAACATAAGCAACTAATGATCAGGATACCCAGAAGTAATAAGACACCCTGTCTCTCGTTCATAGAGGTCAACCCATTGCGCAAGATAGACCAAGATAACTGAACTAGGCCGCTTTGTCCGTCTAAGTTCGATGCTACGCCCGATTTGAGAAGAACAGAGCTTGGTAGTGCTGGCAACCCAAGTATTTGCGTGAACTGAAACCAACCAAACATGGTCGATAAAATTAGTAATAAAGCGAGGAACCCTGTCCGCCAACGCCCTAAATAAAATAACGCAATCACAGACAGTAATGCCATGGCCAAACCTTCAAAGCGAATTAAAGGCATGACCACAATCGCCAGAATGAGCCAGACTGGCACTTTAAAAGTATTATTGATTATTTTTAAAAATCCAAAAATGATCAGAACGACCGAAAGTATATGCAGTGAATGTTCCATGCCGGTCATTACCAGCCCCCAAGCATTCAAAATTAAGCATACAGCTAAACCAAGGCTAATCGGGAAGATTTTTGTATAAGGGTAAGGACAATCCTGTTTTTTCCATGTCAGAACATACCTTTGAAGAATTTGACCGACAACATAGACTGAGCCAGCCATAGCTACTATGTTAATTACTAGTGGCCCCAACCTGCCAAATCCTAACCTCTCTGAAAGTGCAAGCAGAAATGGGTAAACGATGGATGAGCTTGGTGCCGAAAATTCTCCGCTATTAATGCCATATTCATCTTGCAGAATAGATTCTGCAACTGCCAAATGAATGTATGGATCATCTAATGTATAAATCAAATGACCGTCTGCCAAATAAACTGACCAGGAAATTAAAACTGCAATACCAAGGAGCCATAAAAATAACAATAGGTAAGGGTATTTATTGGGTAATTGAAACTTCTCAAGAGGCATAACATCATTTTTTCACGAGTTTCCAATAATAAATTAATGCGATAATACGGATGCCACGGCGAAATAGAAAGCATATGGCGCTTCCTCAGCTACTGTTTGAAAATGGGCTGCATGCAGTAAGAGTGAAGGCGAAGCTCTCATAGTGCAAACCAGAACACAGCCGTAAACAGAACACCCGTCAAAATGCTATTCCGGTCTTTCATGGCAAACACAACGGGGTCTTCATGCATCCAGCCACGATGAACAATCATCCAGGTGCGGGTAATCCAATAAAGCAAAAGCGGGCAGGCCAACCAGATGACCTGCGGGTGGCTGTATTGCGCAGATGTGTGCTGGTCTTGAATATAAAGCGCCAAAACCATCACCGCCAGGTACCCTGAGGCCGCACCCAGCGAGGCAATCATTTCGAGATCGCCCGAGTTGTAGCCACGGCCCGGGGCTGCCAGTGTCTTGCCTTGTTGGCGCGAGTCGCGAAGCTCGGCGTATCGCTTGACCAATGCCAAGCTTAAAAAAAGGAACATGGAAAAGACCAACATCCAGAAGGTCAAGCTGACGCCAAATGCGAAAGTGCCAGCAATGATGCGCATGGTGTAGAGCATGGCCAATGCAATCACATCAACGGTCATGATACGTTTGAGCACCAGCGAATAAGCAAGCGTCAACCCGTAGTAGCAAGCCAGCGCGGCAGTAAATTGCCAAGGCAACAGCAACGCGGAAATAGCAAACGCAGCCAACAGCAACCCCGGAAACACCAGCAACGCTGTTTTGATGGGTACTGCGCCAGCTGCCAAGGGCCTGAACCGTTTTTTTTGATGTTGGCGGTCATCTTCCAGATCCAGCAGGTCATTGAGCAAATACACGCTGGAGGCGCAGAGGCCGAATGCCAAAAAAGCCATCAGCGCAGCAAGCAGCAAATGAACTTCCCCAGCGCGGTGAGATGCAAACAACGGCACAAGAAGCAAAACATTTTTTGCCCATTGGTGTAGCCGGAGTTGGCGAGCCCAGGCGCGCAGAGGGGAATCTGGCCGACCGATGACTTGGGCCACATTACCGAGCTTGTTTGCTGCCGTTTCGACGCCAAATTCAGGGTCAACAAGGTATGCCTGATGTGCCGACGCCCAGACTTTCAGGTCGTCGTGGGAGTTGCCGATGTAGTCAAAACCATTTTCTCCAAACCTGCTGACAAGGACATCACGTTTGGTGCGGGCAGAGAGGTTGGTGGTTGAGTTGGACGCCAGAACTTCGTCAAACAAGCCCAAATGATTGGCTATGGCAATTGCGTAGGTCTGGTGGCTGGCAGTGGCCAGAATCAGGGTGCGGCCAGCGGCTTTTTCTTGTTCAAGAAAGCTGATCACTTTGGCGTTGTAAGGCAGTGAGGCGGCGTCAATAGACACCGCTGCTGCGATGTTGGCTTTGAGATTTGCTTTACCGCCAAGCAGCCAAACGGCAGGTGCAAGCACCTGAGATGGGTTTTGCCGAATATAGGCAAACGCCGACTCAACCAGCATGTCGGACCGCAACAGCGTTCCGTCAAGATCTACGACCAATGGGCGACTTGACATTGTGGGTATCGTTGATATTGAGTGGTGCAGTTGCAGGAACAACAGCACCAAGTTTCAGCCAGTTAAAAACTCCCCCTCAGCTAATTGGACAACGGCAGCCTGCCAAGTGTTTGTAAGATTTTGAAACACAGTTTAGTGCATGAATTTTGACGTTAGTGACCTCATACCTTGCGATTCAAACCCACCGTGAGACTGCGTTGTACATGCACGTCAAAGAGCCTTGGAACTGCTAAGCGTTGCTGGTAGATCAAATATCAAAAGCTTGCTGCCAATGCCGTTGCATGACAACAAGACTATAAAACTCGTTAGCTCTTTGCTGACCAGCATGAGACCATTGTGGCCAAAGTGCGCGGTGTTGAATAGCGCCCTGCAGTGCGCTGGCAAACGCGCCATCAGTTGGCTCGGCCAGCCCAGCTTGCGCCACTTCCGGAATGATCTGTGCCACATCACCCACCCGTGTGGCCACCACCGGTATGCCGCAGGCCATGGCCTCCAGCATGGCAATGGGCAGTTGCTCGGTGTCTGAAGACAGGGCAAACAGGTCAAATTCAATCAGGCGGCTGATGGGGTCTGGCAGGTAGCCAGCAAATTCCACGTCGGCCGCTACGCCCAGGCTGCTGGCAAGCTGCTGCAAGACAGCCAGCTCTGGGCCGCCACCCACCACAATAAGCCGCGCAGGCTGCGTCGCGCGCACGGCGGCAAAGGCTTTGATGAGCCGGGCAATGTTTTTCTCGGGTCGCAAGCCTGCTACGGTTCCTATAGTTAGTATTCCTTTATTTGTAGGGGCTAGACGGCGTTTCTCCATATAGGCTGGGTCGATGGCAACACCGTTGGGGATGAATTGCACCTGGCTTGCGGGCAGCTTCCACACCTGGGTGGCAATGCGCTCCAGCTGGCGTGAGGCCACCACCACCGGTACCCCGGGCCAGCCCAGTAGCGCGCGGCGCATCCAGACCCGCCGAGGCAGTTGCTGGGTGGCTTCTTCGGGGCCAAAGCCGTCTTCCACGTGCACCTGGGGTACCACTTGCGGCCAGTTGGCTGCAGCCCATTCGATGGCACCCCAGTTGTAAGACAGCAGCAGGTGGGGGAGCTGCGCTTGCAGCACTTGCCTGAAAGCGCCGCGGTTGGCCAGGGTGCCGCCTTTTTTTACCGCAAGGGCCAGTGGCTGCCAGTTAACCTGCGGCCCTAAGCGCGCGCCAGCGTCAAAGCAGTTGTCCATGGCCACCACAATGTGCCGGTATTGCGGGCCAAAGGCGTTGGCCAGTTGCACAAAGCGCGCCTGCGGGCCACCTAGCTTGAAGGTAGAGAAGGCATGGAGCAGGACGCGGGGGGTGGGCATGGCCGGATGATACGGGGGCATGGATCCCGGCTCGTGGGCCGGGATGACAGCCATGTATGGACTAGCTTTCAGCGTGCACGGCAAGTGCCCGGCGGTGGAACTCGGCGGGATCGGCTACGGGGGTCCAGCCTAGGTCGCGCTTGGCATCAGTGCAGTCAAACTGTGCCAGCAACCCGCGTGAGAGCAGATCGCGCCGGTAGGGGCGCTTGAGCTTTTGGCCCGCCACGCGCTTGATGGCCCATTTGCCCATCTCGGTGAGCCACAGGCCGGTGGGGCTGGAGGGCACAAAGTGCAGCGGGCGGCCCAGCACTTTGGCCAGGTCTTGAATGTAGGCGCGGGCACTGGGGCGCACGTCACCGACCAGGTTGTAGGCTTTGCCCACGGCGGCCGGGGCGGTGAGCGCGGCGACGATGGCGCTGGCACAGTCGTCGGCCAGCACCCAGGGCAGCGGGTTGGTGCCGGCGTTCCAGCCCACGCAATATTGGTCGTTGTTGAAGAAGCCCAGGCCGCCATGAAATGGCGATGTGCCGCTGCCCACCACCAGGCCGGGGCGCAGCAGCACCACGGGCAGGCCAGTTTGCTTGTGGATTTGCAGCACGGCGGCGTCTGCCAGCGCCTTGGCGTGGGCGTAGTCGTTGCGGGTGTCGGGGCGGGGGTCTGGCTGGGTGCTGTCGGTGATGACGCTGCTGGCGTCGCCCAAAAACAGACCAGAGATAGAGCCTACGTGCACCAGGCGCTTGATGTGCTGGGCCTGGCAGACTTGGGCCACGTCTTGGGCCGAATCGACCATGGCGGCGCGGATGGCCTCAAAGTTGGCACCACCACCGCCGTGGGCCAGGTTGATGACAAAGTCGGCCCCGGTGACGGCGCGCTCCAGGTCGGCGTGGCGTTTGACATCGCCACGGCAGATGTCAACGCCGGGTTGGTAAAACACGGGCTGCAGGTTGCCCGCGCCGCGGGCCATGGCGCGCACTCGGTAGCCTTGTGCCAGCAGCGCCGCCACGGTGTAGGCACCAATGAAGCCGGTGCCGCCCAGCACGGTCACCAGCGGGCCGCTGGGTGATGCCAAAGGTGTAGCTGCTGGCCCTTTATGTATAAGGGCTTTGAAGCTGTTTGCTACTTGTTCACAGACTTGCACCAGGTGCGCGCCAAATTCCAGATCGATGCGCGGTGTGCGTTGGGCTTGCAGGTCTTGGTAATAGCACTGCAGGCTGCCGCGCATGCCTTGGTAAAAGGCGTCGGAGCGGGGCTTTAGCTTGACCATGGCAAGGGCGTAGTCGCGCAGGTTGTCAAAACCCTGGCTGGCCATCTGTTTGCCCGAGGCGCGGGCCGCCAGCCAGCCGTCAATGGGCTCCATGTAGGCCGTACGCGCGACTGTGTGGAACTGGTTGGCAAAGATGTCGGCAATGGCCACACCGTCGTCACACACCACGGTCATGCGGCAAACGGTGAAGTTGGCCCCCACATGAAAGCGCAGGTGGGCAGGCATGCGCTCACATTGCATGGACACCTGGCAGGCGTTGTGCAGGCCCACGCCGGGTGATATTTCTACCGGTGGCTCGGCCAGCGTGGACAGTTCCGTGACGCGCCCGGCCAGGTCAACGATTTGCGACAGGGGGTGCACGGCCTGCTCAAGCAAGATGTTGAGCGGCTCACGAAACATCCAGTGGCCAAACTGTTTGCCGGTAAGCTGGCGCAGGGGCGCTTCGTAGATGTAGCTGAGGTAGCGCGGGCGACCCAGGCTGCCCGACATCACAGCTTGGCGCAGTTGCACGTAAGCTGGGTTGAAGACCAGGTTTTGGTTGACACCGATGACCGCGCCAGAGGCATGCGCTGCGGCGCGCAGCTGCTCGCACTCTGCCGTGCTGACGCCCACGGGTTTTTCAAGCAGCACCTTTTTGCCAGCCTGCACAAAGGGCATGGCCGTGGCCAAGTGGTAGTCTGGTGGGGTGAGAATGTGCGCGCTAGTAGCGTCTGAGGCTGCGGCCTCTTCGAGCGTGGCGAACACGCTGGTGGCGCCAAATTCCCGGGCAAAGGATTGCGCAGATTTGGTGTTGACGTCAAAGACACCATAGAGTTCTGTGTTGGGTACTTCTTTCAACGCAACGGCATGTGTCCTGGCAATGTTGCCTGTACCAACTAAAACGACCTTCGACTTACTCATTCAGAAGCTCCTAGTGAAACACCGTCAACTGTACCGCCTTGAAAAGGCAAAATTTGCGCTAAATGCACTTCACTGCAGACCAGAGAACACGACGCTTGGCTAAAACCCAAATCAGGAGTTTTGGGCACTAGCCATGTAAGTGTTCTTGCTGTTAACCACACTGTAGAAAAGCCGGAGCTGCCCTTGTGTGGTGGCATCCCAAGAAAAGGTTTCGGCATGGGCACGGGTGGCGAGGCGTTGAGGGTAATTGGCAAACAGCTTGACCCAAGCCTGTGCCAGTCCTTGGCCAGATCGCTCGGGCATCAGCACACCGGCGTCAGGCGTACTGACGACCTCTGGTGTGCCCCAAATATTGGTTGCGATTACCGGCGTGCCGCAAGCCATGGCCTCCAGCAACACATTGGCCCAGCCTTCGCGGCTGGAGCACAGGGCCAGGGCGTCGGCAGCGCTGTACCACCACTTTAAATCGGTCTGCGGTACCACGCCAACAAAACGCACCCGGTTAGCCACGCCCAGTCGCTCGGCTTGCCGCTGTAGCGCGGCACGGTCTGGCCCGCCACCGGCGATCAGGAGCTGAACGTCGGCTGGCAGAAAGGGCAGAGCATCGATGGCGACAAAATGGCCTTTGCGCTCGATCAGATGGCCCACGCTCAGCAGCAGTTTGCTCTGCTCTGGCAGGCCCAGTTTCTGTCGCGCAGCGTCGCGCGCTTCGGGCACAAAGCGTTGCAAGTCGACCCCGTTGCGCAGGGTGTTGAGCTTGCCCGGGTCGGCACCCAGGTCGCGCAGGCTGTCCATCAGGGCTTGACAGACGCCGATGGACGCGCCCGCCGCTGCTGCGGTCTGCAGAATCAGTTTGCGCGGGTAGGGGTGTTGAGGGATCAGGTTGAGGTCAGTGCCGCGGGCGGTGACCACAAACGGTTTGCCGAGTTTTTGGGCAATGATGCCAGCGGCCACGCCGTCAGGGTAGTAGTAATGGGCGTCAATCAGATCAAAGTCAAAGCCTTCGCGCATGAGTTGTCTGGCCAGTGGCAAGGCGGCAGCGGCCAGCGTATGTGGCGCGATGTTCATGCCGACTTTGGGCGGCAACAGGTAGCGCGGGTGGTACACGTCCAGCCCATTGCGTTGTTCAAAGCGGGGCGTGGCCGCAAACAGGCCATATTCGCCAAATTGTGCTCCAGCCCAAGGAAACCAAGGCACAGGTGCTATAACTTTTGCTTCAACCTGTCCGGTTTTTATGAGTTCACGCAAGCGGGTTTCGACAAAAATACCGTGAATTGGCCGTACCGCGCTGGGAAACAGGGTGGACAACAGCAGGATACGCATGGGTGATGGGGTCATGGGGTGTGTACCAGTGCCACCACGCGCCGGGCATTGCCCAGCCAAGTCAGGTCCAGCCGTTCAATCGTGTCATAAGCGCCTTGTGCCAGGCGCGCACGCAGCTCGGTATCAGCGCACAGGCGGGTCAGTGCGGCCTCAAAGCTGCCCGGGGTCTTGTCGTCAAACAGCAAGGCGTTCTGACCGTCGGTCAGAACTTCGAGCAGATTGGGCTCGCGTGGTGCCACCACCGCCTTGGCCAGCACCAGGTATTCCATCAGTTTGAGGGGGGAGGCGTAGGCGGTGACGGCGGGCTGCAAGGCAATATCAAAGGCGGCGACGTGTTCGGGCACGCGGTGTCGGTCGATCACTCCGGTGAAGGTGACACGCTGGTCCACGCCCAGCTGCACCGCCAGCGCTTCAAGCTCAGCCCGTACCGGCCCATCTCCCACCACCAGCAGGTGGCCGTTCTCTGGGGCTTGGGGTGTGGCGAGCCAGCGCACCACACGATCCACACCATGCCAGTCACGCACAAAACCGGTAAACCCGAGCACGATCTGGCCCTGCAGCCCGAGCTGTTGTTTGGCGGCCTGTGGTGTGGGTGCAGTGACAAAATGCGCGCGGTTGATGCCATTGGGGATGACGGTGATGCGCTGGCTCGGCACACCGTAGACTTGTACTTGGCGTGCCAGCACCTGCGTCACGGGCAGCACATGGTCGGCACTGCGCCAGGCGGTGCCTTCCGACCAGCGGGCCAGCGCCAGCAGCGACAGGCCGCCGCTGTGTTGGAGTCGTTCATCCACCAGCGGGGCGTTGACCTCCAGCAGTAGCGGGATGCCCAGCTTGCGTTTGAGCAGGGTGCCCGCCAGCAAAAACAGGTTGTAACGCTCGTAAATGACGTCCGGTTTGAACTCTTGCGCGGCCTGGACCAGCTTGCGGTAGGCCACCAGGGAGTAGGCGAGCTCCAGCAGCTCATAAACAGCGTTGGGCAGGGCCGCCTTGAGGCGGTGCACCCAACCCACTTCTCCTCCCATGGCGCCTTGCTGTGCGGCCTGTCCGCCGATGCTGGGTGCAACTACCCGCACCTCATGCCCAAGGCTGCGCAGGGCGTCAATCATTTCTTCAATGTGAACAGCCTGCCCGTCTTTGGAGGCGGTGCGGTGGTGGTAGAGAATTTTCATAGCCAAAAAGCTGCCAAGACAAGTGTTACACCCATGTTACCTGCGGATGAGGGAGGAGATTGCTGCGCCAGTTGCTGACAACAACCAGTAAACCCACACCTTTGGGTGCCAAAAAGAATGGTGCAGCGCCTGGTCAAATGCGATGTGTGCCTGGCGGCGGCGGCCGGTCCAAAAATGAAGGTAGGCATGGCCGAAACAGATGCCAAACAGACGGTTCTGCAATGCTCTGGCGTCGACGCTGCGTCCGTCGGGTCCGGTGCTGCCCCAGCTTGCCAAGGCATGCTGGAGCACCAGGTATTCGTTGTTCTCGGGGCGTGGCACCTTGGTCAGGCTGCTGTCGTGAATACGATAAAAGGCCACGGTCTGGGCAAGTTGGTCCATCTTGAACTGGCGTGAGGCACGGAGCCAGAAATCGTAGTCTTCACCTGTGGGAAGCCGGGTGTCAAAAACTCCGACCGTGTCAAAGACCGACCTGCGCACCATGGCGGTGATGATATGGACCACGCTGTCGAGCAGCAGGTCGGTGTAGAGCCAGCCTGAGGGGTGGGCCAGGGCCTGGGATGTTGATTCGATCCGTGGGCAAGGCGGCACCTCGAAGCGCTTGTCGGGTGAAGCCGACCACCTTTGGAAACCGCCAAACACAATGCTGATGTCGGGGTGGTCCCGCAGGTAGGCCACCTGCAAGCTCAACTTGCCGGGCAGCCAGAGATCATCGGCATCGATAAAGGCAATCAATTCCCCCTTGGCGTGGGTCAGGCCCAGGTTCCTGGCGCTGCCTGGTCCGGCGTTGTGCTGGCGCAGCACTCGAATGCGTGGGTCTTGCAGGGCGGGATGGTCAGCTGTGCCATCGGTGGATCCATCGTCAATGACCAACAGTTCTAAGTTGGCATAGTCCTGGTTCAGCACACTGTCCACAGCCTGTGCGATATGGGCCAGTGCGTTGTAGGCGGGTAGGATGACGCTGACCAGCGGGTTCTCAAGATGCATCTGTGTGCTCCTTTAACCAACGAGTTCGGACCACCCTGAAGGCCGACTCAAACGGTCTCCATTGGCCCGGATGCGGAAACCTGGTGTGCCGGCATGCCAGCCACTTTTTCAATCCCTTCAACTTCAGCACATCACGTAACGGGTAGTACCACCAATACTTGCGGGCCATGGTCTGCAGCCCCGACCAGTTCAGCGACGACATGGATTGCACGGCACTCAGTTCATTGACAAATGCCAGCATGGGCACCACCGCCATCAATCGGGGGGTGTATGGCAAATGGTGGTAGTGGTCGATGGCACTGCGCGCGGGATACGCACATGCCAACCTTTTCTTGGCACCTTCGAGCGTGATGAGGTAGGCATGGGTGCAAAAAGGCCCAGAGGAGAGCGGGTAACTCAGGTGTGCCTTACTCAGGGGGGCCGGTGTCGCCGCGTTGTAGAAAACAAAACCGGCATCACCCCGGTCGTCGCTGCCCAAAAAACAATAGTCAAACTCCAGATGTTGGCAACCCGTTGCCACAAGGTTTTTCACGCTGGGATGCAAAACCGTGTCATCTTCCAGAACCAGTGCCACTGGCAGCGCCTGTTCAATGATGCGTTCATAGATGTGGATATGCGACAGGTAGCAGCCGAGTTGCCCGGGCGACATGTTCCCCGTTGGGTTGACCTCTTGACGGTACTGGGGGCTGAGCGCATCGCCCCTGATGGCGTCGATCCATTCGAACTGGATGCCCAAATCATCCAGATGCGACTTGAGGGCAGCTCGCCGATCGGAGGCGGTTTTTAAACTGACAACAAAGACGGGAACCACTTGCACGTTGTGTCTCCAGTGGCATCAGGCGCGTTTGCCAGATACCAAAAAATCGTAGACGGTTGATTCCAGCCCCTCTGGCCTGCCTGCGGCAAACCAGGTGAGAAGGGTCCAGCTTGTGTAGGCCAGGGCGCCCAGCGTGATGCTGATCACCAGACTCCAGGCACTGCCAGGCACCCATGGCATCACCAGGCTGACCAGAAGATACATGCTGACAGCACCTAGGGTTGGACGCAGCAGCACCTTGACCATGGCACTGAGTGCAAGCTGGCAATACAAGCTGGCGCACAGTGCCGTGACCATGGCATTGACACCGCTGGCTGCAATACGTGCCCAAACCAAGCCAGGCAGATGGAGTTGCGGCACCAAAACCAGGCTGCACAGCACAAACACAGCAAACTCAGCCCAAACAATGTGGTTTTGCAGGCGTGTGTGTCCTCGCAGCGTCAGCAGGGTTGAGAGGGGTGACGCTGTAAATTGAACGACGCCAGTCAGTGCAAACAGGGCAACAAAGGGAGCCGCTTCCACCCACTGGGCACCTAGCAACAGCACAGTCGCCGGAGTCGCGACCGCCGCAAAACCCAGACCCACCGGCAGGGTGATGGTGTTGACAGCAGACAGGGTCTTGATCACCGCCTGGTTGGTGCGGGCCAGGTCGTCCTGAATGGAGGACAAAACCGGCAAAAACGCCCGCAGCATGGCTGGCCCCAGTTCTCCGGTAGGCAATTGGCCCAGGTCTGCCCCCACGTTGTAGAGACCATATTCACCTGTGGTGCCGATGCGTGCGGCAATCAGTTCGTCGCTTTTACGCAAAAGGAACCCGCCCAACCCGGCCAACATGAGCCATTTGGTCACGGCCCAGATCTCGCCAATCTGGGTCGTGTTCCAGCGGGGGCGGTAGGGATGCATGACGTAGCTCATGATGCAGCCACTGACATATCCGGTCACCACACCAATGACCAGGGCCCGGTAGTCACGCAACAGGAACGCCGCAGCTATGGTGGCGACGACACCGATGGACTTGCAGATCAGGTTGTGGCGGAACTGCAGCGAAAAGTTGAACTCCTTTTGCGCCAGCGTAAAGCCGATGTTGGATGCACTGCTGATGACCATGCAGGCTGCCAGCACCCACATCACCGCTTCAACGCGGGGTTCTTTGAAATACAAGGCGCTGGGATGGGCCACGCCAAGCAGAAGCAGGCCGACGGCACAACCTTCCAACAGGCGCAAGGTCCAGGCTGAATCGATCTCCGCCTGGCTGACCGCCCCTTTGCGCAGCAGCGCGGTAGAGGCTCCAAAGTCCAGCATGGCCTGGATCAGGCCGGCCGCCAGGGTGGCCATGGCCACAATGCCGTAGTCTGAGGGAAGCAACAAACGCGCAACGATCAGGGTACTGACAAAGCCCAGCCCCTTGAGCATCCAGCGGGTGCTTACCGTCCAGAAAGCCCCTGATATCAGGGCCCGCTTGGGGTTAGCTTGTGATTTGGGTGTCATGGTGCCAAACAAGGGCTGGCTCAATGGCGTGACTTGGCATCAAACTGGCAGACTGAAATGCCGCGAGTGCTTGTTTGGCCAGTATGTTTTTGCGTGTTATGCGTTTGAAGTCATCTGGATAGCACATCGCCCATTCAAGCACCAGCTCTCGCGCAGTGGCGGGCAACTTGGCTGGCGAGCACTGGCGTTTGGCCAAGTGGTCGGTAAACGCGGCGTTCTCGAGTTTGCCGCGCACTTGGCGAAAGTGGCGATTGACAGCAGCCCGCACGTCTCGCCAGCGCCACCATTTAGCTTCATCGATTTTCCAGGAAGCGCTTGGGTGGACATGGATGCGGTAGTCTTCCCAGGCGTGCTTGCTCGGGTCCAGCGCAAAACAAAGAAACGCCCCCATCAAACTGTCGGTTCGGTACAAGCCCACCGGCAGGCGAATGTGTTTATCACGCATTTGCCCAATGGTGTGGCCCTTGATGCAGCAGAAGTTGCCGTGGTAGCCGGTGTTGACAATCATGTTTTCCCTCAAAGCCTTGGCCGAGCGACCCATGGTTGGCACGCCCGTGCCTGCCAAAGCCTGGGTGTTGGCGGCCACCGCATGACCCAGCAGGTCCACGGCATCGGGATTGAGCCTGACATAACCGTCGACAAAAAAAGCAATCTCCTCACCAGCCCAGATTTGATGGATGTATTGGTTCCAGGCGTTGGCCTTGTCACCCAGCGGGATGGACCAAACCTGGATGGCGGGGCCACCCTCATCTTTGGCGGCGCTGAGTTGACGCTGAGTCAGTTCTTGCGCCAAAGCGCTGGCCAATGCCTGGTTGCCATTGACCAGGACATGGATCACCGCGCATGAGGCAGCAGACACCTTTGCGGCGTCGAGCGTTTGCCGCAATCGGGACAGGGACTCCCGGCAGGCAAATATGACCACAGTCCATGGGTGCTGGCGGGTGTTCATATACAGGCAAATTACTATAAAGTCAATAGCGTTATGCCCTTTATCTGTAAGGGCTAGATGCCTATTTTTCTACAAAGCCTCCGGTCGCTCTGCTGCCTGCCGCAAAAACGCATCAAACATCAGCAAGGTCCACAGCGGTGCTGAATGGTCGCGCTGGCCGCTCAGGTGCTGGCGGACCATGGTCTGCAGAGTCTCTTGATTGAAGTAGCCGGTGGCTTCCAGTTGTGGGCCCAGCACCGCCTGCTGCAGGCGCTCGCGCAGCGGGCCGCGCAACCATTTGGCCAAGGGCACCGAAAACCCCATCTTGGGTCGGTACAACACATCGTTGGGCAGGCTGGGCTCAAAGGCCTTTTTCAGCAACCATTTGCCTTCTTGTCCCTTGATCTTGAGCTCGCTGGGCAGGGTGGCCAGCCATTCAATGAGCTCGTGGTCCATCAGCGGTTCACGCACTTCAAGCGAGTGCGCCATGCTGGCGCGGTCCACCTTGGTGTTGATGTCACCGACCAGCCAGGTTTTGTAGTCCAAGTACTGCACCAGCGCCAGCGGGTCGGTGGTGTTGGCCTTCGCCGCGTGGTGTTTGAACACCTCCTGCGCCCGGTATCCAGCCAAAATGCGCTTGAACCCTGATGAATAAAGGGATTCACGCTCATCAGAACGTAGCACCGAGACGCTGTGCAAGTAGGCCTGGGTGGAATCCAGCGCCAGCGCCTGGAAGGTGGTTTTGGCGCGGAACATGCGCGGTGCCCAGTCCAGCTTTGGGAACAGGTGACCCAGGGTGCCAAACAGCGGCTGGCGCAGGCCCAGAGGCACCAGGTTGCGGGCACGTTCCTCGGCGGCGTGCAGGCGGTAGCGCCGGTAGCCGCCAAAACTCTCGTCGCCCCCATCGCCGGAAAGCGCCACAGTCACATGTTTACGCGCCAGCTGGCAAACGCGGTAGGTCGGGATGGCGGAGCTGTCGGCAAAGGGTTCGTCGTACAGCCTGGCCAAGGTGTCGATCAGGTCGAAGTCGTCACTTTTGACAATTTCCAGGTGGTGGTCGGTGTGGTAACGCTCGGCCACTTGCTGGGCAAAGGCGGATTCGTTGAACTTGGGGTCGTCAAAACCGATGGCGCAGGTGCGCACGGGGGTACTTGAGACACTGGCCATGGTGGCCACCACCGCGCTGGAGTCGACGCCGCCGGACAGGAAGGCGCCCAGCGGCACCTCGGCCATCAGGCGTAGCCGGATCGATTCGTCGAGCCGCGCGCGCAACTCGTGCACAGCGTCTTCACCACTGATACGGTTGTCGAGTGAGAAGCTCACATCCCAATACGGTTTGGGCTCAGGCAGACCCTGGCCATGGCGCAGGGTGAGCGTGTGCGCCGGAGCCAGTTTGTGGGCACCGGTGTAGATGCAGCGTGGGTCGGCCACATAACCCAGGGCAAAGTACTCCTCCACCGCCAGCGGGTCGATGTTGCGGACAAAGTCTGGATGCGCGGTGATGACCTTCAGCTCGGAGCCAAAAATGAAACTGCCGTCGCTGAGCAGCGCGTAGAACATCGGTTTGACGCCCAGGCGGTCACGTGCTAGGAACAGGGTTTGCTGGTTGCGGTCCCACAGAGCGAAGGCAAACATGCCACGCAGGCGTTGCACACAGGCTTCGCCCCAGGCCTCCCAGGCGTGGATGATCACCTCGGTGTCGCTGCGGGTGCGAAACACGTGGCCCAGCGCCTTCAGTTCGGTGGTCAGCGCCTGGTAGTTGTAGATTTCGCCGTTGAACACTATGGCCACGCTGTGGTCTTCGTTGAACAGCGGTTGTTGCCCGGTGGAGAGGTCGATCACCGACAGGCGCCGGTGACCAAAGGCCAGACCGGGCTCCAGGTGCAGGCCGAGTTCGTCCGGGCCGCGGTGCGCCTGCACGTTGTTGATGCGCTCCATCAGCTTGGGCGCAAAGTCGCGTTTGCTGTGCGTGTCAAAAAGTCCGGCGATGCCACACATAGATTTGCTCAGGGAGTAGAAGGGTTGTGCTGGGCGATGTCTAGCAACTTGATGATGCTTGGGCCATTGGCTTGCACAAAAGCCTGCAGGCGTTGCGCACCTTCGACACTTTGGCCTTTGTCGGTGTAGAGGATCAGAACGGCTGAGTCGTCGCCACGCCCCAGCAGGCGCTGTAACGCGCCATACAGCTTGGCCTGTGCCTGACTGGCGGTCAGCTGGCCGTTGACCCAATAGACTTGCCAGACCACCAGTCGCTCGTCCGCCGGGCTGGCAGATGCAGAGAGTTTCCGCAGTTCCCCCTCGCAAACACTGATCTGTTTGCTATCAAAATTAATGTATCGAGAGCTGCGACTGACTTGCGCCCACTGGGTGTCTTTGGAGGTGACCAGCACGTTCTCTGAGCTGACCAGTTTGCGCTGGTAGTTTTGCTGGCGGTAATAAGCCAAGTAAAGCCCAACACGCTGGTCTCCCTGCACGAAGCTGGTATTGAGACTGGCCGAAGGGTTCTGGAAAGCTGGTTCAAAGATCGCAGGGGTTTGGGTGTCAGCCAGCCAGTCGGGTGCCAGCTGGTTTGGCGCCGAGAGCTGCACCGGTGTGTTCACGTTGTTGTGGTCCAGCGCCCAGCGTGCGGCCAGTGGCCAAGCCAGGATCAGTGCTGCCAACAGCGCAAACAGCTCAAACCGGGGGCGTGTTCCAGCGTTGTCACCTGGCAAAGGTTTGTTGAGGGTGACCGAGTCGATGTCGGCCGCGCTGACACTGGGCTCCGGCTCGGACCAGCGTGCACCGATCCAAAACATCAGCAAAATGACAAAGCCAAAAAACACCCAGCCGTAGATGATGTGGTCGACCCCGGCGGCCAATTTGTTGCCTGACAGGTGGCCCAGCATCACGATCATGTAGGCACGCAACCAGTTGGCCAGCACCGGGACCAGGATCGAGACGATGATGAACAACACCCGGCGTTTCGTGGACTGGTAGTTCAGGTAGGCAAACAGGGTGCCCACGGTGAGTGAGGCAATCAGGTAACGCACGCCGCTGCAGGCTTCCACCACCGACCAATTGCCTGAGGGGATGACAAATTGCAGCCCCTCGCGGTAGACCGGGATGCCGCTCAGGCGCAAGGCCATCACGGTGAAGTCGGCGGTCCATTCCATCAGCTGGGGCATGGCGAATTCGCCAAACGGCACCGCAAAAAACAGGAAAAGCAGCGGGAACAGCAACGAACGTGCTACCGTCAGCCCCAGCAAAGTTGGCACCAGCAGCGCCAACATGGCCACAAACGCCAGTTGTGTCAGCGCATTCACCGCGACAAGGTCACCTAGCAGCCAGCCAAAACCGACCAACACCAGTGCTATCAGGCCCCAGGCGCTGGGCTGAGGCTGCAGATGGGATAGATGTGTGTGGCGACGCCACACCATCCACAGCACCAGTGGCAGCACCAGAAAACCGTGGGTGAAGGTCTCGGAGCGCCACCAGATGTCCACCATGGCACTGGCCGTGTCAAAGTACAGCGCCACCAAAATGACCGCCAGCAAGCCAAACAACAGACTGGCACGGGGCCAGTGGTGTTGGGGCTTGAGTTGCACAGCAGGGGTCATGGATGGGCCTTCGGGTTCAGATAGGTGTCGATTTTGGACAGGTGGGCGGACCAACTGTAATCACTGAGCACCCGCTGTCGCCCGGCAATACCCACACGGGCACAACGCTCAGGTGAGGCCAGCAAAGCACTGATCTGGGAGATGAAGTGCGCCGGGGTGGTGGCGCACAACAATTCAGCCTCAGGCTTGGCCTCGACCGCCTGTGCGCACGAGTCAGATGCCACCACCGGCCGGGCCATGGCCATAGCCTCCAGAATCTTGTTCTGAATGCCCCGCGCCACCCGAAGGGGGGCGACCACTACCGTTGCGTGCTGCAGATAGGGTCGCACATCGGGTACCGTGCCGGTCACCACCACGCCCGGGCCGGCCAGGGCTTGCACAGCGGGTGGTGGGCTGCGCCCGACGATGTAAAAACACAATTGTGGCCACTGTTGCCGCAGGTCGGGCAGCATGTCGGCCACAAACCAGGTCACGGCATCGATGTTGGGCCAGTAGTCCATGGCACCGGTAAACACCAGCGGGATGGGTTTCGGCTGATCAGCTGTGCCAGCAAAAGGCGAAGGGCGATTCGGCTCAGGGGCAAAGAACTCGGCGTCGACCCCGTTGCTGATGGCATCGACGGTGCCAGCGCTTTCAGGCGCCAGCTGCTTGAACAAGTTGGCTTCGTTGTCGGTCACAAAAAACGAGCGTTGGGCACTTTGGGCCACACTGCGCTCGAACGCCTGCAGTCGTTCACCTTCGCGTCGGTACAGCCAGGACAGCGGCCAGCGGTGGTCGGGCGCGTACTGGGTCCACTTGGCCGAATCCACGTCCACAAAGTCCACCAGCATCGGAACTTTGGATGACACCTGGATGTACTGCGCCATGACCGACGAGAAGATGACCACGGCGTTGATGTTGTGTTCAGCCAGTGTTTGTTGCACCCAGCGTTGCAGCCCGGCGTTTTGGTAGTAGTGCTGGCTGAGCGATTGCCCGGTGAGCAAGCCGGCCAGACTGCGCAACTTGGCGTTGCGCGGCTGCAGGCGTGCCACAAACAGGTCCGGGCAGAGTGCGCGCACAGTGTCGAGGTAGGCCTCGTCTGCCGGGTCGTCGATGAAGGTGCCCAAAAACACCCGATGCGACTGGGTCAGGTGTTTGAGCAAATGGTAGGAGCGCACCTTGTCACCCTTGTTGGGGGGGTAGGGCAGGCGGTGCACCAAGTAAAGCAACTTGCCCATAGTGTGTCTCAGGCCAGGTTGCGCACGATGAACGGCCCGAGCCAGTTGGCCAGGCCAATCGGCATCCGCCGCCATGTGCTGATCAGCAGCTTGAATTTGGCATTGGACGGGTTGTTCTGAGGGATGCTGTCGCGTTTGTACAGGCGGTAGGCGTAGTGCAGCTGTGTCGGCTCAAAGCCCCAGTTTTTCTTGAAGGCATAAGGGCCAGTGTCTTTTTTACTGCGGCCGTAGTCAAACACCTTGAGCCCACGCGCGCAGGCGCGGCGCATCAGCTCCCAGTACTTGAAGTCGTTGGCGGCCAGGTCACGTGCGGCTTCATCATCCCCGGCGTAATAGGGCAGGACCTCATCGCGGAAGTAAAAGCTCAGCACACTGCTCAGCGGTTTGCCACTGGGTGAAACCACGGTGAGCACCTCGCAATCCGGGCCAAACACCTGCATGAGTGCCTGGAAGTATTTCTTGGGTAAGGCCGGGGTACCGTGGCGGTGGACGTTGTCGGCAAACAGCGCAAAAAAGCGGTCTACCTTGGGGTCGATTTCGCTGCGCAGCTCGTTCTTGATGCCTTTGCGCACCATGGCGCGTTGTTTGCGCGGTATGGCCAGCATGTTGGCCTCTTCCGTCGGCAGAATTTCTTTGCGGAAGGTCACATACAGCTCTTGCGTCGGCCAATCGGGGTGGCGGTTGTCCACATGGCGCAATTCCAGATGGTCCACGCCCAGGTTCTCGGCGATTTTCTGGGCTTCCTGCTCCAGTGCCGCCGCTGCCTGTTCGTTGCTGGCTGCCACGCCACCGTAGACCGTGAACGGCAAACTGGTCAGCGAGTTGCCAAACAGCCAGCTGTGGATATGGCCCAGTGGCAACACGCCTTCGATCTGTCCGTTGGCGTCCTCGACATACAAGAAATAACTGTCGTGTTTGAACACATCGGTGACGATGGTTTGCCAGCCTGCCCGGTGGAAGAACGTGGCCTGAGGGCAGGCCAACACAAACGCATCCCAGCGCTGGGCGGTGGTGGTGTCGTGGGGTAGAAGACGTTTGACCTGTGCCATGCCGATGTCAGACCGCCAGCGGCAAAGGCGCAATCTGGTTCATAAATACTTGGTCGACCCTGCCCCAGGTGAAGTCGCTCAGCAGGCGGTCCAAGCGCGCCTGGGTTTGCCCGATGTTGACGTAGTGGCGGAACTGTGACTTGCGGTCAATGCCTGCAACGCGGGGTTGGTCTGGGTCGACCTCCCAAGGGTGGAAGTAAAACATGCCTGGCTGTTGGTCACGGGTGTTTACACGTTGGATCAGCCAGCGCGTCACCGGGTAGGGCAGCAGCCTGAAGTAGCCACCGCCGCTGGAGGGGAAGTTGCGGTCGAACAGCCGCACCGTGGTGATCGGGATTTCGGTCAGTCCGGGCCGTACTTCATAGGCAAATCGGGGTGAATCCGGCATGCCGTAATGGTCGTGTGCTATCGGATAGATACTGGAGCTGTAGTGGTAGCCGGCCTCCAGCAGGCTGTCATAGGCCCACAGATTGCCCTTGCCGATGGAAAAGCTCGGTGCCCGGTAACCCAGGATGCGCTGGCCCGACAGGTCTTCGAGCAGTTTCTTGGCGCGGTCAATGTCGTTGAAAAAGTCTTCAGGTGACTGGTCGCTGGCGCGTTGGTGGCCGTAGCCGTGGCTGGCGAGTTCGTGCCCGTTGTCGACAATCTGGCGCACCAGCTGGGGGTAACGTTCGGCAATCCAGCCCAGCGTGAAAAAGGTGGCCTGGGTGTGGTGGCGCGCCAGCAACTCCAGGATGGTGTTGATGTTGCGCTCCACGCGGCATTCGCGGCTGTCCCACTCGGTGCGGGCGATGTAGGGGGCAAACGCCGAGACCTGAAAATAGTCCTCGACATCGATCGTCATCGCGTTGGTCAAACGGGTTGGCATGCGGTGGCCTGTGTAGGAGTGCTCGGGGTCAAGCTTCTTTGTCCGGTGTGGCACCACTGGCGGCCTTGACCAGCCGTTGCAGCATCACCAGGATTTCCAAGTTGATGCGTTCCAGGCGCAAGGCGCTGGCTTCGAGGCGGCGCAACCGAATGTCATATTGCTCGGCATTCAGTGTGGCGATCTGGCCCGAGATAGCTTGGCCTAGGCCAGCTGGAAACTGCAGCTTGGCCAGATCAGCATCTGAGGCGTTGGCCGAGGACAAATCAGAAATAAACGAGTCGGTCCAGCCAGGTCCTTCGGGTGAGGAGATGGGTTTGGACATCGAGACCGACTCGTCGTTGATCTCGCTGACCACCTCGTTGACCTCTTCCGTACCAAAACAATCTTTGCTGGCCAGATAACCCGACAGCAACAGGCGGTCACACACCAGGTTGATGCGCCGTGGGATACCGTTGGTGGCCTTGAAGATGGCTTCAAAGGCCGCAGCGTCAAAGGCGGGTCGTTCGGGTTTGGCCCCGGCACATTTGAGGCGGTGTTCGATGTAACCTTGTGTTTCGGCCAGATCCAGCGGTCCAATATGGCAGGTAGCGGTAACCCGCTGGCGCAGTTGCTGCATGCCTGGGCTTTGCAGAATGGCGCGAAATTCGGGCTGACCAATCAGAAACGTTTGCAGCAGGGCCTGCTGGCCATATTGGAAGTTGGAAAGCATGCGCAGCTCTTCGACAGCACGGTGGGTCAGGTTTTGAGCCTCATCCACAATCAGCAGGCAACGTTGCCCCTGGCTGGCGTGGCTGACAAGAAAAGCCTCCAGCGCCATCAGCAAGTCGGACTTGGAGACATCCTTGACCCGCACACCAAAAGCCGCACCTACCATGCGCAGGGTGTCTTCGGCATCGAGCTGAGTGGTGACCAGGTTGGCTGCCACCACCTTGCCTGCTTCCAGGCTATCCAGCAGGCCGCGTACCACGGTGGTTTTGCCGGCACCAATTTCACCGGTAATGACGATGAAACCTTCATTACGCATGACGCCATACTCAAGGTAAGCCTTGGCACGTCTGTGCTGTTTGCTAGCGTAATAGAAGCGTGGATCGGGGTTGATCTGGAAGGGTTCGCTACTTAATCCGTAATAGGCTGCATACATGGGTCAAAACTGCACATTGAGGTTGCCAGTCACCGCGTTCTCGGTGTAGGGATTGGTGGCGTTGTCAGATACCACCCGGCGCAGGCCCAGTGAAGCTGCTGTTCGTCTGCCAACTTTGCCGGAGAGGTTGACATTGAAAGATTTGAGGGTGGTTTCCTCGGCCGCTGTGCTGCCGGAGGTGTTTTGCCGCGATAACGACATACCCAAGGAATAGTCCGGTGTCAGACGGTGGCTGTAGTTGACGCTGAAGCCGTTTTGGACGACTGTGGCTCCGTTGGACAAGTTGTCCACGACACTGGTGATGGTGTCCAGTCGATTGTTCTCGGTGCGTGTCAGCAAAAAAGTGATAGTGTCACGTACACCCAGCAGGGCCAGAGACAGGTTCTGGCTGCGTTGAACCGAAATTGCCGAGGTCAAAAAGCCACCCACAACAGGGGTGTTGGCACTCAGACCATATGACTGCAACAAGGCGTTGACCCTCTGGGCTCGTTCTGCGGCCGAGAGCCCACTGCCTTCCAACTGGCTGTAGAACAAGTCATAAAGGTTGCCAATGACCCCTACACCATTTTGGTTGGGGGTGGTTGAGACATCTTTACTGTCTGAAAACCGCCAGACGGTCCGGGAGCTGCGATGCTCAAAACTCACGTTGTGGGTGTTGCCAAAAGAACGCTTGCCGGTGAGTGCAGATAACGTGGTTCTCTCCGACGGGAACCAGTTGATCCCCACACTGCTGGTGCTGTAGTTTTGTTTGTCCAAACTGGTGTAATTGTTCGATTCCTGGCCAGCATTGGCGGACAGCTTGACCAGGGGGGTGACCTCGTAAGTCAAACCCAGGCTGTAGGTGTTGGCTTCGGTGGCACGTCCGGTGCTGTAATTGGCTTGCTGGCGTGACAGGTCTGCGGTCCACCCCAAGCTGCGATAAGCTGACGCATTGCTGACCTTGATCACGCTGTCGGTGGTGGCGCTGTTGGACGCGGTTGAGCTGTCACTGGAAGTCACCGATCGGCTAACACGTGCCTCGTAATTGGCGGCATCACCGAGCCGACCCTTGACATAGGGAGATAGTTTGAAATTCTCCACCTCCGTCCGGTTGGCGTTGATGGCCGTGTTGTTGGTGGATTGGGTGCCAAACGCCGAGATGGTTTGTTGCGAGATGTTGCCGCTGAAATCCAAGAATGCCCAGTTATCAATCGCTTCGAAGGTGCCAAAGGTGTTGAGTGCGTTCTGGTTGCGACTGGCCGACGTACCCTGGGCGTAATTCACATGTGTCAGCGCGTAATCAAGATAGGTTTTGAGTCTGGCACCATTGACATTGACATGGATGCCAGGGCTGATTTCGGTGATTTGATCAGACTTGGCGGCCGCACCGCTGAGCGCCACATTGTCCGTCACCGTTTCGTTCACTGTCACGCGTGTCGAGATGGATACCGCTTGCGTGGTCGCTCCGGGCACGGCATCTTGAGCCCAGGCCGCAGTCCCAGACAACAGCAACAATGTCGCAAGAGAGGGCGTGGCGCGCAAGGTGTTCACGCTGCTTGCTCCGCCTGGTTGTCGTGACCATACCCCGCACCATACCCATAGCTGTAGCCATACCCACTCTTGAACAAAGAGCTTGCGCGGTTCAACAGCAGCAGCTTCACGGGGCAGGCATCAATGGTGGCCAGCGCCTGCTTGACCTCGGATTGCAGCGTTTTCCCGGCATGCACCACCGTCACAATCTGCCCCATATGGGTGGCCAGCACCCGTGCTTCGGTGGTGATCAGCAAAGGGGGAGAGTCAAAAATGATGATCCGGTCCGGGTAACGCGCTGCCATGTCTTCCAGCAGATTGACCATGGCATCGCTGGCCAGCAGTTCTGTGGCACGTGGATGGGGTGTTCCACTGGGCAAAATGGTCAATTTCTCGACGTTGGTTTTGAGCAAGACGGACGACATGTCCAGCTTGTCATCCAAGACCAAGTCAAGCAAGCCCGGCCCATCGGGCAAGCCCAGCATGCGCATGACCGACGGGCGAGCCACATCGGCATCCACCAGCATCACGGTGTTGTCCAACTCCGTGGCGATGCTCATGGCCAGATTGATCGAGGTGAAGCTTTTTCCCTCGCCGGGCAAGGCGCTGGTCACCATGATCAGGTTGCCATTGGTTATGACGGAAGCACCTTTGCCCATCGCGTTTTTGATCAAAGGACGTTTGATCACACGGTATTGGTCTGCAATCTCGGAGCGTGCTGAACTGGGGTTGATAAATCCTGCTTTGGTCAGAGCGTCCAAGTCCAAGTCGACCCGCCGCGATGTGGCTACTGGCTCGGGAGGCTTTGGTGTAGCTGCGGGGAGGTCTGCCCCCGCCAGTGGAGGTTTTGGTGTCGCTGCAGTGGATGTGCTTGGCATCTCCACACCCGCTTGCCGCAATTGTTCCAGCCGTCGGGCTGCCTGTTCAATCAAGCTACTCATAGGTCATTCATCCTGCTTGGTTGGACGTCAGGAACAGCGCAGCCATTCCGAGACCGAACACAACTACCAGACCCCCGGTAGCGGCTAAAAATTTCACCAACTCAGACTTTCTCCGCTGTGCACTGCCATCATCGACCTGCAGGGATACCACCCCAAGCAAGGGCAAGCCCAAGGTTTCACTCATGGCGTTCGCATCGTAGAACACAGCTCGGATCTGACCCAGCAGGAAGGTCACACCCAAGCCTGCCGCCAAAGCTGCCAGCAAGGCCAACGGCATCAGTAGCAGACGGTTGGGTGCGACGGGTTTGGGCGACGCACGCGGAGGGTCAATCAGTCGGAAATCAGCCACGCCAGTGGCGTTGTCCAGATCGCCCGACATGGTGGCTGATTCCCGCCGGGATACCAGGTCGTTGTAGTTTTTCTTGTTGATCTCGTAATCGCGATTGAGCTGGGCGAACTCCGCCTCAATTTGTGGCGCGGTCTTCATGGCCTCGCGTGCTTTGGCGTAACGTGCATCGTATTCAGCCACGCGTGCCCTCAAAGACGCAACTAGAACTTCTGAAGTGGCCATGACCCGACTCAGTTCCTGATAAGCCAACGTGTTGTTAGAAGGCGCAGCAGATGGGTTTGCCAACGCGGCTTTGCGCAATTCCTGGATCTCCTTGCGTTTCTGGTCTTCCAGGTCTTTGATCAGACGTCGCGCACCTACCACATCAGGATGTTGTTCGGTGAAGCGTTGTAACAAGGCGTCTAGATTGCGTTTTTGGGCATCAATACGCGAGTCAATCTCAGGTGTAGAAATCGAAGCCGAGGTGTCAGACATCAGGTTCTTGGAGTTGGTCGCGCGTTCAGCGTCCAACTGCTTTTTGGCTGCATCCCGTGCGTTTTCAGCTTCACGCAGTTCCAATCGAGCTTGTCGCAGCTGCTCTGAAATGGCGCCCAACTGACCGGCCATGTCTCGCCCTTCGGTGGTCTGAAGGTCAATGTTGCGTAGTTTGAATTCCTTGAGCCGCGCCTCAGCTTCTTCGAGCTTGGTCACGTAGGTCTTGATTTGTTCTTCGATGAATTTTTTGGCAGTGTCTGAGTCCTGGCGTGAGCTGCCCATGCTGGATTCGACAAAGATCGACACCAAAGACTGCACCACTTTTTTCGCCTTTTCAGGATCCGTGTCCCGATAGGCCAGTGTGTAGATGTTGTCACGGCCCACATTTTTGATTTCCAATGTCTTTGATACCCTATCAATCAGCGCATCCTGCTCGCCTTTGGATGCGTTGCCTAGGTCCAGGTCTGCCATGCGGATCAATTTTTCGACATTGGGGCGAGTGATCAATGTGCGACTGAGCATCATCACTTGCTGCTCCACATTCGGCTGCACAGCTAAGCCCGACATCAAAGGCTTCAGAATGGATTGTGTATCCACATAAATGCGTGCACTGGCTTCATATTTGTCAGGTACTGCCATCACCCCTATGGCACCGACAATGGCGACCAACCAGGCTGCTATCAGGCCGCGCCAGCGGTGTTTCCACATGCCCCGGGCTATGGTTGTTATCTGACTAATCAACTCATCCATAGGGGAAGTTCTTATAAATCAATAGTACATGCAAGACGAAGCCTGTATGGCTCAAGCAGAACCATGCAGGAGAGGCAAAGAATCAGAACCAGCCCTGAGGAATGATTAACACATCACCCGGTTTCATCTCGACATTGGCGGAGATGTCGCCACGCTTGATCAGATCTTTCAGGCGCACTGAGTAGCGCTTGTCACCTTCAGCGGCACGGGTGATTGATGCACCATTGCCGTCGGCAAAATCGGTGAGACCACCCACAGCGATCATCACATCAAGCAATGTCATCTTCTGCTTATAAGGAAGGGCTTGAGGTTTCGCTGCTTCGCCCACCACACGAATCTGCTCGCTGTAGGGGCCTATGAAACCCGTCACGATCACCGTCACCACCGGGTCTCGTACCAATTTACTCAAGGCCTTTTCAACATCACGGGCGATTTCTGTGGATGTCTTGCCCTGCACCACCAGTTCATCCACCAGCGGGGTGGCCAGTTTGCCGTCCGGTCGAACTGGGACCGACATGGACAGCTCTGGGTTGCGCCAGACGATGATGTTGAGGTTGTCCCCTGGGCCTACGATGTAGTTGTAGTCAGGTGTAGCCGCTATGGAGGGTGCAGGCGGGTAATTACCTCCGGTGGCACAACCAACCAGCCAGACTGCGGCCAAGCCAGCGGCGGCGCAGCGCCAAATACGAGTCAAGATCGGTGCGTTGGAAAAATAGCTTTTCAAGATAAATCCCCTGGGTGAGGCCATTGCAAGACGCGGGAAGCAGTGAAGACAAATATTAAAGCAATATAACGCATTATTGATGCAAGTCCGCGTCAGAAAACATATCAGTTGTTGAACTGCTTATCGTCTGATGAATCGTTTCGGAGTAAGGTGTCAGCGCGTTGACTTGCTTCCTTTTAGCACTGGCCTTATGAATTTGAGCAGCAACTGTTGCAGCGGATTGGCATTTCCAAAGGGTCGCCAGGTGTGTTTGAGCTTTTGGTGGTAGGCGTCAAAATGCATGCCCCATGGGGCCGCTTTGATCTCTCCGCGTTTGAGCAGCACTTTGAGCACCGACGTGCCCATCACGCCGGCGCAAAGCTCGCACGCCATGATGGTGGAGGGGCCGCGCTTCTCCGAAAAATTCACAGCCTCGGGCGCCACCAGATAGTCACGGTTGAGCATGGCGGGTGACAAACCGGCGATAAAGCGCGCGTACTGCTCCTGCTGCGCGTGGCCTTCCACCTTGAAATAGTCTTCAAAGCCCATGCCCGTCGGACTGAAGTAGAGAAAAGCGACACCCATGCCTAGCGGCGCTGCTGTCAGGGCCGGAATGCCTTTCTCGCGGCATTTGGCAAATACCATACGTCGCTCGGGCAAGGCAAAGAAATCCAGCCCATCCACATACACATCCACGTCTTTCAGAAAGTCATCCACGTTCTCGGGCGTCACGCCTTGCGGAAACAGCCTCAACTCGGTTTCGGGGTTGATGTCTTGGGCCAACCGGGCCACGGTGTCGATCTTGGGATGCCCCATATACGGCATGAATGCACCTGCCTGGCGGTTCATGTTGTGCACAGCAAAGTCGTCAAAGTCGGCAATGTTGAAGCGGGCCAATCCCAGTCGACTTAATGTCAGCAGGTGGGCGCCACCCACGCCACCTAGGCCGGCGATGGCGACACGACTTTGGCGTAACTTGTCCTGCTCGGCCAGCGTAATCCAGCCGATGTTTCGAGAGAAGGCGCGGTCGTAATTAAAAGTCAAAGTGTGTTCATTGGCAGAACCCATGGCAAACCTCTCTTTTGTGTGTCAGCAAAGCACTGCCCATATTAAAGCCGAAGCAGACTCTAGCTCGAAGGCGCCCTCTTGAACATACCTTCGTCAGTCGTACCCATTGGGAATGGCTTCGGATTTGTTGTCGATTTTTCTTACATTGAAACACGGGCTGGAAAGCGAAGTTTTTGTAACCTATTGATTTATATAGAAAACAGGATTTTGGCACGTTCTGTGCTTTTGTTCCTACGTGGTCAATTTGACCTCGTGGTTTAGTAGATGCAACGTACTTAGGAGTGTCATTATGAAAAAATCTTTGCTTTCGCTGGCTGTGGCCGCAGCGCTTGGCTTGGCAAGTGCGTCTGCATCTGCCGCCCTGATCAATGTAGGGGGGGTGACTTGGGATCCGGACGCTTTTTTTGACTTTAGTGCGACGGATGCAGTTTTCGAAAGCGTCGTTACGAATGTTGGCGATACTTTGATCGGATATGGAAAAATCACATCCATTAATGGCGATACGACTGGGTTTTGCGCTGGCTGTGAATTGACGTACAAAGTCTCCTACACCCTTGCGAGTATCAGTGGGTTAGCTAACGAAAAGTTTACCTTCTCTGGCGGTAACATTGACTTGTACGTTGATGGCAGCCCGGATTGGAGTGCATCCACAAACCCCACTGGTTTGGCTGCAAGTGCCACCGACGGTGCGCTGTTCCTAAGTTTAGTGGGACGCCAAACTTATGATGCTTTCACGGGTAAGTACGGAACATTGCACTCTAGCGCGACCCCGACAGTGGGTGAGACAGGTTCTGGATATGGCTACCTAGATGTCGTGGCGGGTGCGGGTTTGGCGGCCGAAAATTTTGACACCAATGGCAGAATTACTGTGGAGGACAGCATTGGGACGTTCGGTTTGGCCGATATCAAGTTCACCAACACTTTTCAGTTACTTGATAATCCATTCGTCACTGACGGCAAGTTGATGGTCATGAGCAGTGCCAGTACATTTTCAGGTAACACGATTCCTGAGCCGGGCTCCATGGCTTTGATCGGCCTCGGTCTGGCTGGTCTAGGTTTGGCACAACGCCGCCGCAAAGCAGCAAAATAAGTCTGTCAGTGTTCTGACGCGCGCAAAAGAGCCCGCCTTGGCGGGCTCTTTTGCGTTGGGTGTGTGAGAACCGTGTAGTCTGGCAGAGGACCTGAAGTCCGGTGTTTGGTGAAAGTGTTTAGTCTTTTTGTGTGCTATCCCTTATCTTGAAAGGGTGTCTAGCTAGCATATATATTGCAGTCGATCGCGTTAGTTTGTCAAAAGTCGCAACCAATAGGCGCGACTAACACCAGACCGCTGTGGGCCAACCAGCATCCCTTCAGGCGCATGGTCGCCGCAGGCATCTCACTTGAGGTTGCCATCCTCGTCTGCTCCCTTCAATGAAACTATGGCACTTTGCGGACGGCATGGCTTCGAGCAAATGGTGGACCACTCGCACCATCTGTTTTGCCTATTTGACTACCTCGGCAGTCACTTGAAAGGCGATCCGCTTGAAACGACTACTCAAAATTGGGTGCAAGCAGTGGCAAATACCGCGGAATGCAATGAAGCGCGGTGATTTGGTCACCATCGCTTTGCTGGGCGATTACGGTAAACCAAGACCCGTGTCAGTACTTCAGTCTGACCTGTTTGATGAGCACCCCTCAGTTACGATCTTGCCTGTGACGGGGGAGCTGAGGGATGCACCCCTGTTTCGAATCCGGGTGGTGCCAAGTGTGGCGAATGGCTTGCAAAAGACTTCGGACATCATGGTGGACAAAGTGCAAACCGTGCCCCGAGAACCCATTGGTGATGTTTTTGGTCACGTATCTGCGTAGCAGATGCTTGAGGTCAGTCGATCTCTTGCGGTGTTTCTCGGGGTGATTGGTTAGCGAAGCACGACTGATAGTCACACATGCCGCAGTGCATCCACAATTTTCAGGTCAGCCGCCCGGTAAGCCGGCCACCAGGCTGACAGAACCGCAATCATGATCAAGCCGATGGTCGTCCCGACAATCATGCGGGTTTCACCCAGTACGGTGATGGTCAGTGGCAGCGGCTCCACATTGCCTGGCGGCAGCCAGTCCAGTCCAGACAGGTTGACGAGCGCCGCTAACACTAGCGCCAGCATCACACCCAGCACCGCACCGCACATGCCGATCAGCGCTCCTTCCGTTACAAAAAGACCTCTGATTCCAGAGCGGCGTAGGCCAATAGCGCGCAGGGTGCCAATTTCTACTGTGCGTTCCACCACCGCCGTGTTCATGGTATTACTCACTGTGAACAGAACAATGCCACCTATCAGGATGAAAACAAAACCAAAAATGGTGTCAAACATGCGGATGGTCTGCACATAAAACGGGTTCAGGGTCCGAAAGTCGAGCACGGCCAGCGGCTGGTTGGCAGAGAACTTGGCCAGAATGGGCGTTAAGCGTTCCGTGGCGGTCGCAATCTGGTCAGAGTGCCGCAACTGCAGCATGATGGATGTGGCTTTGGGAGGAGATGACCCATACATCAGCTTCTGGATGTGGGGAAACTGCATGATCATGTACACCTCATCCAGCTCTTTGATGCCTTGTTCCTGAGCTTTAATGACTTCAACGGCCGTGACGTTGGGCGCACCACCTGCGTTGACCACCAGCACATCAAGCCGCCTAGGGTTGGGGGCAGGTTTGCCTTGGCCACTCGAGGTGTCAGTGGCGTCTTGCTGGCTAAGTGCGGCAATGTCGTCTGGTACGCCAGCGCTGTCTAGAGTAGCATCACTCTGGGGTTTGGGGCAGCTGTCTATATGGAGTGCTTCACACAATTGCAGCACTCGTGCCACGCCAATGCCCACGATGGCAGCATCTTCAGCGGCGCCCTCCAGCACAAAGGGCGGTTCCTTTTTTTTGACATCAAAGTCGTTCCACTCGTGCATGCGGTTAATGTCCTGAGCGACAAAACCGTTCCCAATGATGGTGCGAGATACGTTGGCAGCGTAATTGCCTGCAATGCCGCCAAACTGCAGGGTGGGGGAGGCCACCAGCACCATGTCGCGCAACACTTCGTCGGTCTGAATGGCTTTGATCAGTTCCTGGTAGTTGTTGATACCGTAGGCACTTGGGTTTCCGTTGCCGTACTGGTAAAAGTCGCGGTGCTGGATCTGCAGGTGCCCGCCCGTGCGCACATGGTGGGTGTGCATCATGTAGTTGATATTTGCACTAAAACCCCCAAACAGCAAAATCGATGTTGACCCAATTGCCATCGCCAGCAAGGTGGCCAGCGACCGGCGGCGGTTGCGCAGCAGGTTGCGCACGGCCAATGACAAGGTCATCATGCTGAGGCCTCCATGCCTTTGCGGCGGATACCACGGATACGGCCATCTTTGAGGAAGATGGTGTCGTCAGCCGCGCTGATGACATCGGAGTCATGCGACGAAAAGATGAAGGAAATCTGGAAACGGTCCACCATGCGTCGCATCAGGCCCAGGATGGCGGCGCCGGTTTCGCTGTCGAGGTTGGCGGTGGGTTCATCCGCGATCACCAGCTTGGGTTTGCGCACCAAGGCACGCGCTATGGCCACACGCTGACGCTGCCCCCCTGAGAGCTGGCCGGGCAGGTGGTGTGCCTTGTCGGCCAGGCCCACAGCTTCAAGCAGTTTGGGCACGCGGTCGGCGCGGGTTTTGGCCGAGGCGCCGGTCAGCAGCAGCGGGTACTCGATGTTTTCGTAAGCACTGAGCACCGGCAGCAGGTTGAAGTTCTGGAAGATGAAGCCAATGTTCTTGGCGCGAAAGTCCGACAGCGCATCGTCAGAGAGTTCCCCAACATTGCAACCGGCCACCATGACCTCGCCCGCATCGGGCTTGTCGATACAACCAAACATGTTAAGCAAGGTGGTTTTGCCACTGCCCGACGGCCCGAGTAACACAGTGAAGCAGGCCGGGCGCACCAGGATGTCAACACCCTTGATCACCGGCACACTCACCGAGTCCATGTGGTAGGTTTTTTCCACCCGGGTCAGCAAGGCCACCGGCCCTTGATACGGTGTGTTGTCTGGCTCTTTGTCGCTCATGTCTTGCCCTGCATCCTTCGGCCGCGTGAGCCAAGCTGTTGAAAGACCGCACCCGAAGGTGCCTGGCGCCAATTATTACCCTAACCAGCGCCAGTCAGGCAAGCAAGATTTAGCGGCTGCTCGGGAAACTGAACACCGTGCCTTCGCGCACACCGGCGCTGGGCCAGCGCTGGGTGATGGTCTTGCGTTTGGTGTAAAAACGCACGGCGTCCGGGCCGTAGGCGTGTAAATCACCAAACAGGCTGCGTTTCCAGCCACCAAACGAGTGGTAGGCCACTGGCACCGGCAGCGGCACATTCACACCGACCATGCCGACCTGGATGTTGTCGGTGAAGTAGCGGGCAGCCTCGCCGTCGCGGGTGAAGATGCAGGTGCCGTTGCCGTATTCGTGGGCGTCGATCAGGTCCATGGCTTCCTGCAGGGTTTTCACACGCACCACACCGAGCACCGGGCCAAAAATTTCTTCCTGGTAAATCGTCATGCCGGGTTTGACATGGTCAAACAGGCAGGGGCCCATAAAGTAACCGGCTGCATGACCCGCCACCTGGACGCCACGGCCATCCACCAACAGTGTGGCGCCTTCTTTCACGCCCTGGTCGACGTACGTCTTCACCTTCTCGAAGTGGGCCTTGGTGACCAGCGGACCCATGTCGCTGCTGGCGTCGGTGCCGGGGCCGACTTTCATCTTGGCGATCTCGGTCTTCAGACCGGCGATCACCGCCTCGGCCGTGTCATCCCCCACAGCCACCACCAGCGGAATCGCCATACAGCGCTCACCACAAGAGCCAAAAGCGGCGCCCATCAGCGCGTTGACCGCGTTGCCAATGTCGGCATCAGGCATCAACACCGCATGGTTCTTGGCGCCGCCCAGGGCCTGCACCCGTTTGCCGTGTTTGCAACCTTCGGCGTAGATGTATTCAGCAATCGGTGTCGAGCCCACAAAACTCACGGCTTTGACACGTGGGTCTTGCAGCAAGGTGTCCACCGCTTCCTTGTCACCGTGAACCACATTGAGCACACCGGGTGGCAGGCCGGCTTGTAACGCCAGCTCGGCCACGCGCAGGGTCGAACTGGGGTCGCGCTCGGAGGGTTTGAGCACAAAAGTGTTGCCGCAGGCCACCGCCATCGGCCACATCCACAGCGGCACCATGGCCGGGAAGTTGAATGGCGTGATGCCAGCGGTGACACCCAGTGCCTGGAACTCGCTCCAGGAGTCAATCGCCGGGCCGACGTTTTTACTGTGTTCACCCTTGAGTAATTCGGGCGCATAAGAGGCGTATTCGACGTTTTCGATGCCGCGTTGCAACTCACCCAACGCGTCGCTCAACACCTTGCCGTGTTCAGCGGTGATCAGGGCGCAAAGTTCGTCGGCGTGTTGCTCCAGCAGTTCTTTGAGCTTGCTCATGACGCGGGCGCGTTTGAGCGGCGGTGTGTTGCGCCAAGCCGGAAAAGCCGCCTGCGCGCTGATGATGGCTCGCTCCACCGTGAGTTTGTCGGCCAGCAACACCTGTTTCTCAACCTGCCCTGTGGCGGGGTTGAACACGTCAGCGCTGCGGCTGCCGCCTGAGACCAACTGGCCGTTGATCAGGTGCTGGATGGTGGGGAGAGTGGTGGTCATGATGTGTCAAAAATAAGAGAAAACAGGCTTTAGCCCTTATCTGATAAGGGCTAGAAGCTATCAGAACTATAACGGCTTCAAGCGGTGGCGTTGAGGCATTCTCCGAGTGCGTTGACCAGGCTGTCGATCTGCTCGGGGGTGCTGATGAACGGCGGAGCGAGCTGGATGGTGTCGCCACCGTAGCGCACGTAAAAGCCCTTCTTGAGCATCGCCATCGCCACCTCATATGGCCGTCTGGCGGGTTCACCCGGCACGGGGCTGATGGTGAAGCCTGCGGCCAGGCCCAGGTTGCGGATGTCGGCCACGTGTTTGGCGCTGCGCAGGCTGTGCACCGCGTTTTCAAAATGGGGTGCCAGCGCCTTCACACGGTCAATCATGTTCTCGCGCACCAGGATGTCCAGGGTGGCCAGGCCCACCGCACAAGGCACTGGGTGTGCCGAGTAGGTGTAACCGTGGGCGAATTCGAGCATGTATTCCGGGCCACCAGCGGCCATGAAGGTGTCGTAGATCTCCTTGCTGGCCATCACCACACCGAGCGGCTGGGCGCCGTTGGTGATCTGTTTGGCAGCATTCAGGATGTCGGGCGTCACGCCAAAGTATTCGGCGCCGGTGTAGGCACCCAGGCGGCCAAAGCCAGTGATCACTTCGTCAAAAATCAGCAGGATGTTGTTGGCGGTGCAGATCTCGCGCAGGCGCTTGAGGTAACCCTTGGGCGGCACCACCACACCGGCCGAGCCCGACATGGGTTCCACGATGACGGCGGCGATGTTGGAGGCGTCATGCAGGGTTATCAGCTTGAGCAGGTCGTCGGCCAGGTCCGCGCCTTGTTCCGGGCAACCCTTGAAAAACGATCCGGGCGCGGGCTGGGTGTGGGGCAGGTGGTCGGCCGCAATGCCCTGGCCAAAGGTCTTGCGGTTGCCGCCAATACCACCGACAGAAATGCCGCCAAAGTTGACACCGTGGTAACCCTTTTCGCGGCCAATCAGCAGGCTCTTGCTGCTCTGGCCCTTGGCGCGCCAGTAGGCACGTGCTAGTTTCAAGGACGTGTCAGCCGACTCGGAGCCGGAGCCGGTGAAAAACGCGTAGTCCAGCCCGTCAGGCGTGAGTTCCTTGAGCTTGTTCGCCAGGGCAAAGGACAGCGGGTGTCCAAACTGGAAGGCAGGCGAATAGTCCAGCGTGGCGAGTTGGTTGCGCGCAGCTTCCACAATTTCGGCGCGGCCATGGCCCAGGCCGGAGCACCACAGGCCCGACAGACCATCGAAAATCTTGCGGCCATCGCTGTCAAAGTAGTAGCAGCCTTCGGCGCGGGTGATCATGCGCGGCGCCGCCTTGAAGTTGCGGTTGGCGGTAAATGGCATCCAGTGCGCGTCGAGCCAGGCGGCGTCCAGTCGCGGTTGAGCCAGAGCTTTGCTATCGGTCAGGTCCATGGTGATTCCTTGTGGTGGTGCGTGTTGTGGTGCCAAGTTGGCGCGGCAACAGGTACAAAGCAAGGATTGTGCGCAGTGCCTTACTCTTATGATTGCTTAACTATCACTGCTTGGTTGCAAATCTATGCAAGTAAATACCCGCGCCGCCCTGGGCCAGTTGAGCGACATGGACATCCGCCTGCTGCGGGTGTTCAAGACCGTGGTCGACTGCGGCGGTTTGGCGGCAGCCGAGCTGGAGCTCAACATCGGTACCAGCACGGTCAGCCGCCACATCAAAGACCTGGAAACCCGCCTGGGCCTGACCCTGTGTCGACGTGGCCGCGCTGGTTTTGCGCTGACACCCGAAGGCGAGCAGATTTATGCCGAAACCCTGCGCCTGCTGGCTGGGGTCGATGCGTTTCGCAGCCGGGTCGATGAGATCCACCAGCGCATGGGCGGTGAGTTGCACCTGGCGGTGTTTGACAAAACTGCCAGCAACCCAGACGCGTTTATTGGTGAGGCGATCAGCTTGTTTCAGGCGCAGGCGCCGGATGTCAGCCTGCACCTGCATGTGGCGCCGCTCAATGTGATCGAGCGCGGTGTGCTCGACGGCCAGTTCCAGGTCGGTGTGGTGCCGGGCCACCGTACCTCGGGCGCGTTGGTCTATGACGAGTTGTTCAGCGAGACCATGTATTTGTACTGTGGCCGTGCCCATCCACTGTTTGCGACGGGTGCGGCGCAGCAGCCGGGCGACTGGGCGGCTTTACACGCACATGCCTTTGCCGGGCTGGGTTACCACTCACCCAACATGGAGCTGGCCCAAAAAGTGCAGCTCACCCGCCAGGCCACCGGCTACGACCAGGAGTCGATTGCCACGCTGATCCTCTCGGGCCGTTACCTGGGCTTTTTGCCCGACCACTACGCCGAGAGTTTTGTGCGCCAGGGGCGGCTGCGTGCGGTTCAGCCAAGCGTGTTCAGCTACCGCTGCAGTTTTTTTGGCATCGTGCGGACCTCACCGCAGGCCGCGCGGGTCACGTTAGCGTTTCAAGCCTGCCTGCACCAGGCGCATGTGGCGGGCCGTGCTACGCTTGCCGCATGATGTTTTATAAGATTTATGCCTCTAGCCCTTATCTAAAAAGGGCGAGTAGCTATCAAAAAAGCGTAGTTTTTGCGCCCCAAGAGGCCACACCATGAGCCCGATCTTGCATGACCTGGAGGGCCTCAACAGCGCCATCGTGGCTATTTTTGTCACGGTCTACTTGGGTATGGTGCTCGGTGGCCTGCCACGGCTGAAGCTCAACCGCTCGGGCATTGCCCTGCTGGGGGCGATTGCGGTGATTGGTATCGGCGCCATCAGCACCGAAGAAGCGGCCCGCGTGGTGGACCTGCCGACCATGCTGCTGCTGTTTTCGTTCATGGTGCTGTCGGCGCAGATGCGCCTGGGTGGTTTTTACACCGCGGTGACGCGCCGTGTGGCGGCTTTGCCGCTGGGGCGTACCGGGCTGATGGGCGCCATCATTGGCGTGTCGGGCGCGTTGTCGGCGATTTTTTCCAACGACATCATTTGCCTGGCGATGACGCCGGTGGTGCTGCAACTGTGCCTTCAGCGCGGTTTGGCGCCAGTGCCGTTTCTGGTCGGGCTGGCCTGTGCCGCCAACATTGGCTCGGCCGCCACCCTGATTGGCAACCCGCAAAACATGCTGATTGGCTCACTCATGCACTTGCACTTTGGTGACTACCTGCGCCAGGCCTTGTTGCCTGTGGGCCTGAGCCTGGGGGTGTTGTGGGCCTGGCTGGTGTGGGTGCCTGCGGCCAACCCCGCGTCACCGGGTGTGGCGCCCAGCCCGGCGCCGAGCCGAGTAGAGGTGGACCTGGACGCCGCCGATGTCTTTGCTTTTGACCGCTGGCAGACTGTCAAGGGCTTGCTGGTGGCCAGTGCCTTGATGTTGGTCTTTCTTTTTACCGACTGGCCGCGTGAGGTGGCCGCGCTGGTGGGCGCCGGGGTGTTGCTGATGAGCCGCCGTTTCCATTCCTCCCACGTGATGGGCTATGTTGATTGGGAATTGCTGGTGTTGTTTGCCGGGCTGTTTGTGGTCAACCACGCTTTCGCCTCGACTGGATTGGCGACTGATGCGGTGGCTGCGCTGGCCGCCCAAGGTGTGCACCTGAGCCACCCGGCGCCACTGTTTGTGGCCGGGGTGGGTTTGTCGAACCTGGTGTCGAACGTGCCTGCGGTGATGCTGTTGTTGCCGCACCTGCAAGGCCAGCAGGCCGGGGTGACGCTGGCGCTGGTTAGCACTTTTGCGGGCAACTTGCTGCTGGTGGGCTCGATAGCCAACCTGATCATGGTGGATCTGGCGCAAAAGGGTGGCGTGGCGATCAACTGGCGCGACCACGCGCGCATCGGCCTGCCGGTGACGCTGCTCACACTGGGGGTGATTGCGCTGACGTTGCGCTTGTCCTGAGTCCTGTGTTGGCGGACGGTGCCGGCTCAGTGGGTGGTGTGGGCGCTGCTGTGCTGCACCCGTTTGCCGTGGGGCAACTCATGCAGCCGGGTGAACATGTCCCGGCAATAACCCTGAATTTTCAGGCACTTGTTGATCTCGTCCACCGGCAGCGGGCCTGACACCACCACGATGTCGTTGGCCTTGTCCAGCGCCCCCGAGGCACGCAGGCGTCGACGGGTGTTGTTGGCCCAGGAGTGGATGCGGTTGGGGCTGCCATGTTCGCGCAGCGCACCGGTGCTGGCCTCAAAGGCAATCGCCACGGTGTCGGATTTCAGGCGCAGGCGGTGTTCCCCTGTGACCCGGCTGGCGGGCGAGCTCAGGTCATACAGGTGGTAGTTGCCTTCTTTGAGTTGGTATTGCAGCGTCATGGAACCTCCGGTCATGACGCGCATTTTGCGCAAGCCTTTGGGTTTCTAAAGCCCAAATAGACTGGGAAAAACCCGCTATCAAGCGGTTTTTCGCGGAAAGCCGTAACAGTTGAAGGCCATCTCAGGCTGCTGACCGCAGATCAGCTCGGCCAGCGCCTTGCCCGAACCCGCGCCATGGGTCCAGCCCAGGGTGCCGTGACCGGCGTTGACCCACAACTTGCCGACCGGCGTTTTGCCGATGTAGGGGATGTTGGTGGGGGTGGCCGGGCGCAGACCAGCCCAATACGACGGGTCGCCACCTTCCTCGGGGGTACGGGTGTCACACACGCCGGGCATGACCTGCTCGATGCGGTTGGACAACATGCGGCAGCGTGCACGCGCCACCGGGGAGTCCAGCGTCAAGTCGTAGTCACCGACCTCGATGGTGCCAGCCACACGCAACTGGTTGCCCAGGCGGCTCATGGCGATTTTCTTGGCGTCGTCGATCATCGACACCTGGGGCGCTTGTTCGGGGCGCAGCAGCTTGAAGGTGGCGCTGTAGCCCTTGCCCGGGTAGATCGGCAAGTCCACCCCCACCGTGCGCAGCAGCGGTGCGCTGTAAGCGCCGCAGGCCACCACCACATGGTCGGCCTTGATCTGGCGCGTCTTTTGCGAGCCTTTTTTGCCTCTAGCCCCTGTGGATACTGGCTTGACGGTTACAGAATCAATAGCGCCGCCGGTGCTGTTGAGGGCCACGATGTCGTGGCTGTACAAAAACTCGGCACCGCGCGCCGCACAGAGCTTGGCCAAGGCCTGGGTGAAGACAAAAGCATCTCCCGATTCGTCGCTGGGGGTGTAGGTGCCGCCGACAATCTGCTCGGCAAATGGGGTCAGTGCTGGCTCAATACGCAGCAGCTCGGCGCGGTCCACCACGCGGCGTGCCACACCGTAGCGGGCCATCAGCGCGGCGGCCTCGCCTGCGCTGTCAAAGGATTTTTGCTCGGTGTAGTAGTGGGCAATGCCTTTTTCCAGGCGTTGGTACTCGATGCCGGTGGTCTGCACCAGATCCTTGAACGCGGCGTGGCTGTAGGCGCCCAGGGAGACGAGTTGCTGCACATTGCGTTCAAAAGCGCGGTCATGGCATTGGCTCAGGAACAGCAGGCTCCAGCGCCATTGTTGCCAGCTCAGACGCGGGCGAAACAGCAGCGGCGCTTCTTTGCTGAGCATCCATTTCAGGGCCTTGATCGGGGTGTCCCGATTGGCCCAGGGCTCGCAATAACTGACCGAGATTTGTGCCGCATTGGCAAAACTGGCCTCCATCGAGGCGTCGGGCTGACGGTCGATGACGGTGACTTGGTGGCCGCGTTCCAGCAGATGCCAGGCGGTGCTGATGCCGATGATGCCGGCGCCGAGGATAGTGATTTTCATGGGCCGAGAGTGTCCGCGAGATCATGGGCCGCTTTTGGCAGGATTAAACTTATCCAGAATTCATTAGCAACCCTTATTCACTAATGCCCCATGAGTACTTTTGATCCTGCCGCCCTGGAATGCCTCGCGGCCATTGTGGAAGAGGGTGGTTTTGAGCGTGCGGCAGTGCGTTTGTCCATCACCCAGTCGGCGGTGTCGCAGCGCCTGCGTTCCCTCGAGGTGCAGGTGGGCACGGTGCTGATTGTGCGCAGCCGCCCGCTCAAAGCCACCCAGGCCGGGCGCCTGCTGCTCAAACACGCGATGCAGATGCGCCTGTTGCGTGCCGATCTGGAGCGTGACCTCAAGGACCTCTCGCCCGGCGCGGCCGGTGCGGCGGGTGAAGACGAGCGTATCTCGATTGCGATCAACGCCGACAGCATTGCCACCTGGACCCTGCCCGCGCTGAGCCCGCTGGCGCACCAGGGTCTGGGTCTGGAGATCATTACCGACGACCAGGATTTCACCTTCGAGTGGTTGCGTGAGGGCCGTGTGCTGGGCTGTGTGACGACCTTGCGCGCGGCCTTGCGCAGCTGCAAGGTGGAGCCACTGGGCACCATGGCCTATGTGGCGGTGGCCGAGCCCGGTTTTGCCGCAGCGCGCTGCCCGCAGGGCCTGAGCCCCCACAATTTCAGTCGCCTGCCTTTCATCGCCTTCAACCGCAAGGACGACCTGCAGGCCGAGTTTGTCGCCAGCGCCTGTGGTCTGCGCCAGGTGTCCTTGAGCCAGATGTATGTGCCCAGCTCCGAGGGCCAGTTGCGTGCGGTGCTGGCGGGCTGGGGTGTCAGTGTCTTGCCCGAGCTCAAGGTGGCCGAGCACCTCAAAAACGGCAGCCTGGTCGACCTGATGCCCGGCCACCGCCTGCCGGTGGCGCTCTACTGGCATTGCTGGAACCTCAACTCGGCGGTGCTTGATGCGCTGACCCATGCCCTCAAAACCGCTGCTGGTGTGGCCTTGAGCCCACCCAAGCCAGAATCTAAACTCATCAGTAGCAAAAAAGTCTGACAGATCAAGATGTGAATTTGGCGGCTAAAATTCAGCCATGAGCGCCATCGACACCCCCAAAACCTCGTTCAAACAACGCATGCTGCAGGTGCGTGAAGACGCCATCGTGCATGCTGTCAACCGCCTGCTGGCCGAAAAAGGCTTTGACGCGATGACGGTGGACGAGGTGGCAGCCCAGGTTGGCATCGCCAAGGCCAGCCTGTACAAACACTTTCCCAGCAAGGAAGACCTGGCCGCGGCAGCGATGGTGCGGGTGATGCAGCGTGCCCAGGACTTCATCAGCAGCTTGCCACCCGAGGCCGACCCGCTCGAGAACCTGCGTGCGGTGGTGCGCTGGGTGCTGCAGGTCAAACTGGCCGGTGACATGCCCACGCTGCCCAGCCAGAACTCCAGCCTGCGCGCCACCTTGATGGCCAACAACGATTACATGGACGGCCTGATGGAGGTCAGCGATCGCCTGGGTGCCTGGATCGAAGCAGCGCAAGCGGCTGGCCAGCTCAGCGCCAAGCTGCCAGCGATCGCGATTTTGTACACCTTCTTCGCACGCGCCTGTGACTCGGTGGTGGAGTTTCTGCAGATGGGTGGGCTGTTCACCGACGAGCAGATCACCGAGCTGGTGCTGAGCACCTGTTTTGAGGGTCTGATTGCCCGCTAGCCCTTATGCATAAAGGGTTTTTTGCTATCGAAGACGGAGTGAATTGAGGCGCTCTCAGCGTACGATCAGCACCGGCACTTTGCAGCTCGCCAGCACCTCGGTGGCGACCGAACCCATCACCAGGTTGAGCAGTGCGCCATGGCCGTGGGAGCCCATCACCACCAGGTCAAACTTGCCTTCGGTGGCGGTTTTGGCGATCAGTTCGCTGGGTCGGCCGGTTTTCCAGACAAACTTCGGTGTGATGCCATGGCGTTGCAGGTATTTGGTGACCGGCGCCATCACCCGCAGGCCCTCTTCTTCATAATATTTGTTCACCAGTTCCTTGCCCAGCGCGGAGCGGGCTTGAGACGGCAAAACCACCTGGGCGGTCACGGCGGTGTAGTCGTTTTTGGGGGAAAACAGCTCGTGGGCGGCCAGGTAGGCCAACATTTTTTTGGTGTAGGGGCTGCCGTCAACGGCCAGCAAAATCTTCATCAAGTGTCTCCTTGAACGGTGAACAACCAGTTTAACCACAGTGTGTGCTTGTTCACCTTGCTGGCAATCCCCCAATCGGGGGATAGCCAGCTCACTCAATACCGGGTAAATTCTGCCGATATGTAACAAAACTCAAGTTCAAGGTTCAGCGTGTGATGTTGTTGACTTCTTTTTGCCACCGGGCTGGGTTCCCTGCGTCGGGGGCTTTCCCGGTGAGGGCAAACCAGGGAAGTAACACGCGTGTTGGTTGATCTGTTCACCCAGTTGCTGGCGCAATTGGGGCAGGCTGAGCGTGCCGGGAGCGGGCACACACATGCCTTGGTCGCGTCACCTCAGCGCTTTCAGGCGCTTTTTGGGCAGGTGACGCAGATGGTCTGGCTCAAAGACCCGCAGGGCCGCTATCTCGCGTGTAACTCCGCCTTTGAGACCTTCTCCGGCGTGCCTGCGGCGCACCTGTGTGGCCGCACGAACGCCGACTTGTTGTCCCCCGAAGACGCGCAGCGTTACCACCAGCTGGACCAGACCTGTCTGGCCGCCACACAACCCGTGGTGGCCGAGTGCTGGGCCAGCGTGGCGGCTGGTTCACGGCGGGCGTTGCTGGAGATCACCAAAGTGGTGTTGTGCAATGCAGATGGGCGTGCCGACGGCATCCTGAGCATGGGCCGGGACATCACGGCGCGCTGGTACCAGACACAGTTTGAGCAATTGCGCAGCCAGATTCTTGAACTGTTGGCCAACGGTGCTGAATTGCCGCACTTGCTGCAGGCGCTGGCGGATGGGCTGCGCGGCTTGCAGCCTGAGCAGGCCTGTCTGGTGGCGCTGGTGACACCTGGCCACGGTTGTGGTCAGACCCTGCAGGTGGTGGCGTCAGCCGGTGTGTCTGACGAGACACTGCGTCTGGTGGATGGCCAGGATGTGGGTCCGGGTCAGGGGGCCTGTGCTGCGGCGGCAGCCAGCGGGCAGCGGGTGGTGATCCCCAACCTCGCGCTGCACCGCACGCTGGCCCCGCAGCTGGGGCAACCGATTGTCCAGGGGGCGTGCTGGGCACAACCGTTTTTGGCCCTGTCGGGCCAGGTTCTGGGGGTGTTGTCGGTGCTGGTGGCCACACCGGCGACACCCGGTGACGAAGACCTGGAGCTGCTGGCGCAATTGGCCCGTCTGGCCGGGCTGGCGGTGGAGCGGCATCAGGTTGCGCAACAGTTGCGTACCAACGAGGCCAGCTTTCGGGCGCTGGCTGAACACACGCCCGAGGCGGTGCTGGTGCATCGGGGTGGCACCATTTTGTATGTGAATCCGGCCGCGCAACGCCTGTTTGGCGCCAAGTCCAGCGCCGACCTGTTGGGTACCTCGACCCAAAAACGTATTGCGCCAGCCTTTTTGGCGCAGCAACTCGCACGCATGCAGGCGATAGAGACGGCCCAGCCGATCGAACCCATGGTGGAGTCGCGCTTTGTCCGTCTCGATGGCAGTGAATTTGATGTGGAGGTGCAGGGCACCGCCATGGTTTATGGCGGTGCGCCCGCCATCCACGTGTCGATCCGCGACATCTCCGAGCGCAAGCGGGCCGAGACCCAGTTGCGGGTGGCGGCCAGTGTGTTCAGCCATGCCATCGAGGGCATCATGATCACCGCACCCGATGGTCGAATCATTGATGTCAATGCGGCGTTCACACGCATCACCGGCTACAGCCGTGACGAGGTACGTGGGCATACACCCAGTATGCTCAATTCAGGTCGCAACACGCCGCTGTTTTACCAACAGCTGTGGCAAGACCTGGTGCAACACGGCAGCTGGTCGGGTGAGTTGTGGAACCGCCGCAAGGATGGTGACATCTACGCCCAGATGCTGCACATCAGCGCGGTGCACGACCAGCGTGGCCAGGTGATCCAGTATGTGGCGCTGTTCTCCGACATCACCGAACGCAAGGCCCATGAACGCCGCCTCGACCAGCTGGCCCATTTTGATGCGCTGACAGGTCTGCCCAACCGTGCCCTGCACGCCGACCGTCTGCAACATGCGATGGCTCAGGCGCAGCGCCGCCAGCAGAAACTGGGTGTGGCGTTCATTGATCTGGACGGTTTCAAGGCGATCAACGACAGCCACGGCCATGACGCTGGTGACCACCTGCTGATCATGCTGGCGCGGCGCATGCGGCTGGCGTTGCGTGAGGTCGACACCTTGTCGCGCCTGGGCGGCGACGAGTTCGCCGCCGTGATTGTGGACCTGGCACAAGAGAGCGACTGCGACCCGCTGCTGCAGCGCCTGCTGCAGGCGGCCAACCAGCCGGTGCTGTATGGCACAGCGGTGCTGCAGGTCTCGGCCAGTGTCGGGGTGGCGTTTTACCCTCAGGCCAAGGAGGTCAGCCCGGAGCAGCTGCTGCGTCAGGCCGACATGGCGATGTACCGTGCCAAACAGTCTGGCAAAAACCAGTTTCAGACCTCTGGGTTTGTGGATTCCCTGTTCTGAATGCGGCCGCGCTGACCGGCTGGGTCAGCCCGTCAGCGCGACCATCACCTGGCGCGGTGCCCCGTCTCGACGTGCTTAGGGCAACACTGATCAAGTCCCCAGTTGGCCCATGACTTGCATGGTTCGTGGCATCCCAAGCAGGAGATGCAGATGAAACAACAAACTCTGGCCATGGCCGAACAACAAAGCTTTGAGACCTACCGCAAGCCCACGCGGCGCGATGAGTTCTTGAAGACCATGGAAGTCATCGTTCCCTGGGCCGCTCTGTGCGAAGTCATCGAGCCGTTTTACCCCAAGGCCGGTAATGGGCGTCCCCCCATCGGGCTTGAGCGTATGCTGCGCATCCACTTCATCCAGCACTGGTTCAACCTGGCAGACCTGGCCTGTGAAGAAGCTCTGTACGACAGCGTGAGCCTGCGTCGCTTCGTGGGCATTGACCTGGGGCGTGAATCTGTGCCGGACGCCACCACGGTGTTGAACTTTCGCAAACTCCTCAACAAGCACAAACTTGGCCAAGCCCTGTTTGCCCAAGTAGGCGCTGTCTTGCAAAGCAAGGGCTTCAAGCTCAACACCGGCACCATTGTGGACGCCACCATCATTGGTGCACCGAGTTCCACCAAGAATGCGAATAAGGCGCGCGACCCGGACATGCACCAAACCCGCAAGGGCCAACAGTGGTACTTTGGCATGAAGTTGCACATCGGTGTGGACAGCCAAAGTGGTCTGGCCCACCATGCGGTGGTCACAGCAGCCAACGTGCATGACAAACACCCACTGCCCAGTTTGTTGCATGGCAAGGAGCAACGCGTCTATGGCGACAGTGCCTACGCCAGCCAGAAGGAGCTGATCCGCAGTGCAGCACCCAAGGCCAAAGACTTCACCAACCAGCGCAGTCGCCGCTCTGGTGTGGTCGATGAAGGCATTCGCGCCAAGAACCGCAACAAATCCAAGATCCGCTCACGCGTGGAGCATGTATTTGCTGTGGTCAAGCGCCTGTGGGGCTTTGGCAAGGTGCGTTACCGTGGGTTGCAGAAGAACGCCACGCGGGCGTTTACTGCTTTGGCGCTGGCCAACATCTATCTCTGCCGACAAAGGCTGATGGCACAGGTGCGTCCATGAGGGCGCAATAGGGGGTGAATTCCCCCTGAAACAGCCTCAAAGGGGGCAAAAGCGAGCTCAGCTGGTCGCAATTTCGACAACTTCGGTTTCTCGATACCGCTGGGGCCTGCTTTGACTCTACTTGTTCAGCGTTGCCTTAGGCGAGCGCCGAGGAGCGCTGCCAAAGGTTGATGCCACCTTCGACCGCCTGCTGGTCGATCGCGGCCAGTTCTTCTGCCGAAAACGACAGGTTTTTCAAGGCGCCCACCAGCTCGGTGATTTGCGCCGGTTTGCTGGCGCCAATCAAAGCCGAGGTGACCTTGCCATCACGCAGCACCCAGGCCGTGGCCATCTGTGCCAGGCTCTGACCACGCGCTTGAGCGATCTCGTTGAGCGCACGCACGTGTTTGAGGTTTTTTTCACTGAGGAAATCGGGCTTGAACGAGCCACCGCCGGGCCGGTTGATGCGCGCGTCTGCCGGCACACCGTTGAGGTATTTGTCGGTCAGCAGCCCCTGCGCCAGTGCGCTGAACGCAATACAACCCATGCCCAACTCGCCCAGGGTATCGAGCAAATCTTCCTCCACCCAGCGGTTGAGCAGGCTGTAGGACGGCTGGTGGATCAGCGCGGACACGCCCATGCTTTTGAGGATCGCGTGGGCTTCGCGTGTTTTGGCGGCTGAATAACTGCTGACACCGACGTACAGCGCCTTGCCCTGTTGCACCGCCGTGGCCAGTGCGCCCATGGTTTCTTCGAGCGGGGTGTTGGGGTCAAAGCGGTGGCTGTAAAAAATGTCGACATAGTCCAACCCCATGCGCTGCAGGCTTTGGTCCAGGCTGGCCAGCACATATTTGCGCGAACCACCGCCCTGGCCGTAAGGGCCGGGCCACATGTCGTAACCGGCCTTGCTCGAGATGATCAGTTCGTCGCGATACGGTTTGAAGTCGCGACGCAGGTGCGCGCCAAAGTTGGTCTCGGCGCTGCCGTAGGGTGGGCCGTAGTTGTTGGCCAGGTCGAAGTGGGTGATGCCCGCGTCAAACGCGGTGTGCAACATGTCGCGTTGGGTCTGCAGTGGCGTGGCGTCGCCAAAGTTGTGCCACAGCCCCAAGGTGATGGCGGGGAGTTTGAGACCACTGTGACCGCAGCGGTGATAAGCCATGCTGTCATAACGGGTGGACGCGGCAAGGTAGCTCATGGAATGCCTCAAATTGATGAATAAAAAACGATTCTAGCCCTTGTTCAATAAGGGCCAGAAGCTATTAATTAAATAGTATTTGAGACAGGCCGGTGGTGATCTGCTGGCGCGCCAACTTGGCCGAAGGTGGCGCTTGAAGGCCCACAAAGCGCGCCGTTGCGGCACGCCGGGAGAGGGTGTGTGCTCAGTTGAGCAGGTAGTCGTCCTGATCGTCCAGGGCTTGTGCGTCGATCATCGCGTCATAGGCGGCGCGGCTGGCCAATGCGGCGGAGGTCAAGGGGATCAGCGGTTTGTCCAGCGGGCGCAGCTTGTGGCGACGCAGGGCGCGCAACTGGGGCGATTGCGCGATGGTCTGCAGCACGCGCTCGGGCTCCATCATCAGGCTGAACGGGTTCAGTGCTTCGGTGGTGGTGGTGGTCATGGGGTGCTCCTGCTTCTGCCAATCACGAATCACGAGATGTGATCCGTTGAAATGGAATGTATCCGTGCCGCTTCAAAACCTAAAGTCGGCGTATGCCGCTGCCGAGTGTCAGAAGTTGTCTGACAGGCTGTCAGCGATGTGAGGGACTAGGTGGGCACCGAAGCATCGGCTTTTGACGGGGTGGATTGCGGCGTGCCAGCTTGATGAATCACAAACGATAGCGGTGTGCGCTGCGCATCAGCCGCTTGGGGCACCCGCCTCATACTGGGGTACCAGAAAACGGAGTTTCGGCGCAGCCAAATCGGCGGTCACCCCAAGCGGCGGCTGCGCCGATACCGTTGACAGGCGAACGGTATTGAAGGGAACCCGAATCCGGTTTGAGCCAATGATTCCGGCAGACCACCACCTTCAGATTGGCCGAAGCGCCAGCGAGGTATGGCCTCTGGGCGGGTGACGATTTGGCTACGCCGAAACTTCGTTTTCTGGTACCCCAGTATGAGGAGCCCGCCCAGAGGTCATGCCTCGCGGGTGGGTCCTGAGGCACTGCCCCCCCAAATGAGGGAACTCAGGATGACAGCCTGCCGTTTACAGCAACCGCACCTTCACACTTTTGCCCTTGACCTTGCCGACATTGAGTTTCTGCATCGCTTCGAGCGCGATGTCACGCTGCACCGCCACAAACGTAGTGAACTCGGTGACATTGATTTTGCCGATCTGCTCGCGGCTGTAACCGGCGTCTGCCGTGAGGGCGCCCAGCACATCACCGGGGCGGATTTTTTCCTTGCGCCCACCCAAAATTTGTAGCGTGATCATGGGTGGCAGCAAGGGCCCGCTGCCTTTGGGCGTGAGTTCGTCGAGTTTGTGCCAGACCGAGGGTTGGTTTTGGTACTGCTCAATCTTGCCCACCGCACCCATCTCGTACATGGCGGCCAGGCTCAGTGCCAGGCCGGTCTCACCCGCGCGGCCGGTGCGGCCGATGCGGTGGACATGGACCTCGGGGTCGGGTGTGATGTCGACGTTGATCACCGCCTCCAACTCCTTGATGTCGATGCCGCGCGAGGCCACGTCGGTGGCCACCAGCACCGAGATGCTGCGGTTGGCAAACTGCGCCAGCACCTGGTCACGCTCGCGCTGCTCCAGATCACCATGCAGTGCCAAAGCGCTCACCCCTTGTTGTTTCAGGTATGCCACCAACTCGTTGCATTGCTGTTTGGTGTTGCAAAACGCCAGTGTGCTGACCGGGCGGAAGTGGTTGAGCAGCTTGACCACCACCTCAAAACGGGTTGGGCGGGTCACCTCATAAAAACGTTGTTCGATCAGGCTCTCTGAGGTGGTGGGCTGCGCCACCGTGATGCGTTCGGGCGAACGCATGAACTGTTTGGCCAGCTTGTCGATGCCTTCCGGGTAGGTGGCCGAAAACAACAGGGTCTGGCGCTCTGGCGGACACTGTTTGGTGACGGTGGCGATGTCCTCGAAAAAGCCCATGTCGAGCATGCGGTCGGCCTCATCCAGCACCAGGGTGTTCAGGGCTTCCAGGCTCAGGTAACCGCGCGCCAGGTGGTCCATCACGCGCCCCGGTGTGCCCACAATGATGTGGGCGCCGTTTTCAAGAGAAGCACGCTGGCCGCGTAAGGCCACACCACCACACAGCGTCACCACCTTGATGTTGTCCATCGCACGCGCCAGGCGACGGATTTCCACGGTGACCTGGTCGGCCAGTTCACGCGTTGGGCACAACACCAGCGACTGCACCGCAAAACGGCGCGGGTTTAGCCGCTCCAGCAGGGCCAGGCCAAAGGCGGCGGTTTTGCCGCTGCCGGTTTGCGCCTGGGCAATCAGGTCCTTGCCAGCCAGGGCGGCGGGCAGGCTGGTCGCCTGGATCGGGGTCATGCTCAGGTAACCCAGCTGCGCCAGGTTATCCAGGGTGGCCGGGTTCAGGGGCAGGGAATTGAACAGGGTGTTGTCGGATGCGGTCATGGGGGGATTATCGGTTCCGGGTGCCCGATTCATGTTGCTCATGCGAAGGTGGTTCGCGCTGCGTGGTAGCCGGTGGGGGCATCCCTCTCATACTGGGGTACCAGAAAACGAAGTTTCGGCGCAGCCAAATCGGGGGCTACTCCCACCGGCTACCACGCCGAAAGCGTTGACAGACGCACTGTGTTGTTAGGGCAACGCTGAACAAGTAGAGTCAAAGCAGGCCCCAGCGGTATCGAGAAACCGAAGTTGTCGAAATTGCGACCAGCTGAGCTCGCTTTTGCCCCCTTTGAGGCTGTTTCAGGGGGAATTCACCCCCTATTGCGCCCTCATGGACGCACCTGTGCCATCAGCCTTTGTCGGCAGAGATAGATGTTGGCCAGCGCCAAAGCAGTAAACGCCCGCGTGGCGTTCTTCTGCAACCCACGGTAACGCACCTTGCCAAAGCCCCACAGGCGCTTGACCACAGCAAATACATGCTCCACGCGTGAGCGGATCTTGGATTTGTTGCGGTTCTTGGCGCGAATGCCTTCATCGACCACACCAGAGCGGCGACTGCGCTGGTTGGTGAAGTCTTTGGCCTTGGGTGCTGCACTGCGGATCAGCTCCTTCTGGCTGGCGTAGGCACTGTCGCCATAGACGCGTTGCTCCTTGCCATGCAACAAACTGGGCAGTGGGTGTTTGTCATGCACGTTGGCTGCTGTGACCACCGCATGGTGGGCCAGACCACTTTGGCTGTCCACACCGATGTGCAACTTCATGCCAAAGTACCACTGTTGGCCCTTGCGGGTTTGGTGCATGTCCGGGTCGCGCGCCTTATTCGCATTCTTGGTGGAACTCGGTGCACCAATGATGGTGGCGTCCACAATGGTGCCGGTGTTGAGCTTGAAGCCCTTGCTTTGCAAGACAGCGCCTACTTGGGCAAACAGGGCTTGGCCAAGTTTGTGCTTGTTGAGGAGTTTGCGAAAGTTCAACACCGTGGTGGCGTCCGGCACAGATTCACGCCCCAGGTCAATGCCCACGAAGCGACGCAGGCTCACGCTGTCGTACAGAGCTTCTTCACAGGCCAGGTCTGCCAGGTTGAACCAGTGCTGGATGAAGTGGATGCGCAGCATACGCTCAAGCCCGATGGGGGGACGCCCATTACCGGCCTTGGGGTAAAACGGCTCGATGACTTCGCACAGAGCGGCCCAGGGAACGATGACTTCCATGGTCTTCAAGAACTCATCGCGCCGCGTGGGCTTGCGGTAGGTCTCAAAGCTTTGTTGTTCGGCCATGGCCAGAGTTTGTTGTTTCATCTGCATCTCCTGCTTGGGATGCCACGAACCATGCAAGTCATGGGCCAACTGGGGACTTGATCAGTGTTGCCTTAGGTCCAGAACCCGGTTTGGCCCGTCCGATTGGACCGCCACTGTCTTGCGCTCTGCCAAAATCGCCAGCCGGGTAGGCCCTTGGGGCGGCTGACGATTTCTGGTACTCCAGTATGAGGAAGTCGCCCCAAGGGCTTGCCCGGCGGGTCGATCCAAGAAGCGCGGCTAGTGACGATGGTTTAACAAACGCATAAAAACACCCGCGATCACCGGAAACCCAGCTTGTGCAAAATGCAAGCCATTCACTTCAGAAGCCCCCCATGCGCAAAACCCTGTTTCCTCTTATCTTGGCCAGTGCCCTGCTCACCGGCTGCGGCAGTGCGGTGCTCAACCCGGTCACCGGCCAGGCCGAGCGCTCGGTGATGAGTGAGCAAGATGAACTGACCGAGGGCGCCAAGGCGCACCAGCAGGTGCTCAAGGAGTACGGCGTGGTCAAAGACGCCAAAGTGCAGGCCTATGTCAACAACTTGGGGCAACGCCTGGCCAAACTGTCGCATCGAGACCACTTGCAGTGGCATTTCACCGTGCTTGACAGCCCCGAGATCAACGCTTTTGCGCTGCCTGGCGGTTATGTCTATGTCACACGCGGCATCATGGCCTATTTACAAACCGAGGCCGAGCTGGCCGGGGTGATGGGTCATGAAATTGGCCACGTCACAGCCCGCCACGGTGCCCAGCGCGCCACGCGCCAGCAGGACGCGGGCCTGGGTGTGCTGGCTGCCACGGTCTTGGGTGCGGTGCTGGAGAGCCAGGGTGTCAGTGGTGCCGGGCGGCTGGCCAGCCAGGTGTCGCAGACGGCCGCGGCGGGGTATGTGGCCTCGTATGGGCGCGAGCAGGAATTACAAGCCGACGGCCTGGGTGCCGAGTACCTGGCGCGCAGCGCCTACGACCCGCGCAACATGGTCCGGGTGATTGGTGTGCTCAAAGACCAGGAGCGTTTTGTGGCGGACCAGGCCCGTGCCGCCGGTCGACCGGCACCGACGGGCAACAGCTGGCTGGCTTCGCACCCGAGCAACGATGCGCGCCTGCAGCAGATCACCCAGCTGGCGACCCAGTACCAGGGCAGTTACAGCGACGAAGGGCGTGACCGTTATTTACAAGTGCTGCGTGGCCTGCCCTTTGGAGAGAGTGCCGAGCAGGGGCTGACACGAGGCGCCAACTTCTACCACCCGGTGCTGGGTTTTGCGCTCACCGCCCCGGCAGGTTGGCAGATCCAGAACGAGGCCGAGCAACTGGCGGTGGTCAACGCCACCGGGGATGCCGCCCTGCTGGTGCAGGTGGTGCCGCCCACGGCTGGCAAAACCCACGAGGAGGTGATCCGCAAGCTGCTGCAGCCCAGCCAGGGCAGGGTAGAGCGTTTGACGCTCAACGGACTGGCGGCCACGCATTTTGTCGGCAGCCGCACCACGACCCAGGGCCAGATCCAGCGGCTGGATGTCACGCTGGTCAGTGGTCCGCAAGACCGGATGTACCTGTTGCGCCCGGCCGGTCAAAGTGCCGCCTTGCGTGCGGCCCAGGGCGCGTTGGCCCAGGCCCAAGGCAGTTTCCGGCCTTTGAGTTCGGCTGAGCGAACCGCTGCCCGCGCCTGGACGATCAAAACCGTGGCTTACCCGCGTGGTGGTTTTGCCGAACTGGCGCGCGTGTCACCGCTGCCCAGCGCAGAGCAGCAGCTGCGCCTGATCAACGGGTTCTATACCGGGGGTGAGCCCAAGGTGGGCCAATTGGTCAAGGTGGTGGAGTAAGCAAGTAGCTATCGCAGAAATAGCTATCAGCCCTTTATCTATAAGGGCTAAAGGCCAATTTGATGGATAACTCAGGCAAACGCGTTGACCAGCGTGCCAATGGCGCCTGTGACGGCCAGCACCGGTGCCACCGCAGGCACAGACTGCAACAGGGTTTGGGCGACCGAGCTGTCGGCGGCCAGTGCTTTTTTGAGCACCAGGGCTGCCGCAACACCGGTGCCGACATTTTGGGCGGCCTGGCTGGCGGCTTGCACCACGGATGAGCTGGTGATGTTCATGAAAAAGTCTCCCACAAGGACAAGGCGGGTGCCTTAACGACTTATCGGCGCAAAACCGCGTCACTTGACTGTTTCTGCCTCGTGTGGAATGTGTCGACTTCTAAAATCAAGCGATTTGAAGGTTTGTATGCATCCGCTCCATATTTCCACCAGTTTTGACGCTGGCGCCATCGAGGTTGTCAGCCTGGTCGACCCGCAGGACATTCAGCTCAAGATCCGCCCCGACAACGCCAGCGACTTCGCCCAGTGGTTTTACTTCTGCCTGCAGGGCGCCGCCGGTGTGCCGGTGCGGCTGAACTTTGTCAACGCAGGCCAAAGCGCCTACCCCAAGGGCTGGACCGATTACCGCGTGGTCGCCAGTTACGACCACCAGAACTGGTTCCGGCTCGACACCCACTTTGACGGCCAGGTGCTGAGCACCAGCTTCACCCCGGCGGGCAACAGCGTCTACCTGGCCTACTTCGAGCCGTATTCGTATGAACGGCATCTGGACCTGATTGGCTCGGCCGCCAACTCCGAACATGTGACGCTGGAGCGCCTGGGCGCCACGGTGGATGGCCGCGACATGACCCTGCTGCAGCTCACCAACGCCCAGAGCCCGGTGCCGCTGGCACAACGCAAAAAGATCTGGCTGATCGCCCGCCAGCACCCCGGCGAGAGCATGGCCGAGTGGTTTGTGGAGGGTTTTCTGGAGCGCCTGCTCGACGAGGCCGACCCGGTGGCCCGCGTGTTGCTGGACCAATGTGTGTTTTACGTGGTGCCCAACATGAACCCGGACGGCGCTGTGCGTGGCAACCTGCGCACCAATGCCGCCGGTGCCAACCTGAACCGTGAGTGGGCCACACCGAGTCTGGAGACGTCACCCGAGGTGTATTGGGTGCGCCAGAAGATGCTGGAAGTCGGTGTGGACCTGAACCTGGACGCCCATGGTGACGAGGCCCTGCCCTACAACTTTGTGGTTGGCACCGAAGACACGCCCGGCTACAGCCCGCGCATCGCTGCGCTTGAAGAGGCTTTCAAGGCCAGCTGGTTAGCCGCCAGCCCGGACTTCCAGATCAAACACGGCTACCCGCGCGGCAAACATGGCGAGGCCAACCTGACGCTGGCCACCAACTGGATCGGCCAGCAGTTTGGCTGCCTGGCCTTCACCATCGAGATGCCGTTCAAGGACAACGCCAACCTGCCCGACCCGCAAGTCGGCTGGAACGGTGAACGCTCCAAACGCCTGGGCGCCAGTGTGTTGCAGCCGGTGCTGGCGGTGTTGAACCAGTTGCGGGCCTGAGTCAGCCTGACATCAATACCAAATTGATAGCTGTTAGCCCTTATCAAATAAGGGCTAACGCCAGATTTAGTTCAAAAGTCAGGCCAGCAGGCAAGCGACCTGCGTGTCCGCGCCGTTGGTGTGCAACTCGGGTATGGTCTCGGCACATGGGGCCTGCGCCTTGGGGCAGCGGGTGCGGAACACACAACCCGAAGGTGGGTTCATCGGTGAGGGCAAGTCCCCCTGCAGCAGCTGAATCACCTTGCCGCGCTCCAGCTCCGGGTCGGGGATCGGGATGGCGGAGAGCAGCGCCTGGGTGTAGGGGTGGCGCGGCTCGTTGTAGAGCGCGTTTTTCTCGGCAAACTCCATGGCACGGCCCAGGTACATCACCATGATGCGGTGGCTGATGTGGCGCACCACCGCCAGGTCGTGCGCAATGAAGATCAGCGCCAGGCCCAGCTCTTTTTGCAACTCCTTGAGCAGGTTGATGATCTGCGCCTGGATCGACACGTCGAGCGCCGACACCGGCTCGTCACAAACAATCAGCTTGGGCGACAAAATCAACGCCCGTGCGATGCCGATGCGCTGGCACTGGCCGCCCGAGAACTCGTGCGGGTAGCGGTTGATCTGCTGCGGTGTCAGGCCGACGCGTCCCATCATGGCGCGCACCTTTTCCATCACCTCGTCCTTGCTCATCTGCGGGTAATGGGTGCGTAAGGGTTCGGCAATGGTCTGCGCCACCGTCATGCGCGGGTCCAGGCTGGCCAGCGGGTCCTGGAAAATCATCTGGATGTCTTTGCGCACCGCCATCCAGGCGCTCGGTGAGGCACCTTGCATCTCCTGACCCATCCAGCGGATTGACCCAGAGTTGGCGGGGTTGAGGTTCAGCAGGGCCCGCGCCAGCGTGGACTTGCCACAGCCGGACTCACCCACCACACCCAGGGTTTCACCGGCATGTAAGTCAAACGAGATGCCGTTGACGGCCTTGAGGCTGCGCGGCGCTGACCACGGCCAGTCTTTCTTGTCCTTGAAGTGGAACGCCACCTTGACGTCGCGTACCGACAGGATCGGGGTTTGTTGTTTATCCATGGGCGAGCTCCCGGCTGACGATGGCGCTATCGCGGTGGCAGGCGCGCAAGTGGTGTGTGGCTCCTGACATGGGCTGCAGAGTAGCCAGCTGGGTCTGGCATTGGGTGTCTGCCAAGCTGCAGCGCGGGCTGAACGGGCAACCCTTGGGCATATGCGCCATGTTGGGCGGCGCGCCGGGAATGGCCAGCAAGGATTCGTCGTCGCGGTCCATACGCGGCACCGCTTTGAGCAGGCCCAGGGTGTAGGGGTGGCTGGCGGTCTTGAACAGCTGCTGGGCGCTGCCTTGTTCCATGACACGCCCGCCATACATCACCACCACCTGGTCACACAGGCCGGCCACCACACCGAGGTCGTGGGTGATCAGCACAATCGCGGTGCCAAAGTCGCGCTGCAGGTCACGCAGCAGGGTCAGCATCTGGGCCTGAACCGTCACGTCCAGCGCGGTGGTGGGCTCATCCGCAATCAGCACCTCGGGTTCACACAACAAGGCCATCGCAATCATCACACGCTGGCGCATGCCGCCCGAGAACTCATGCGGGTACATGTTGATGCGTTTGGCGGCCTCGGGGATACGCACCGCGTCGAGCATGCGCACCGAGGCGGCCTTGGCTGTGGCGCGGTCCTGGCCCTTGTGGAACTGCAGCACCTCGGTCATCTGCCGCTCCACCGTCAGGTAGGGGTTGAGCGAGGTCATCGGGTCCTGAAAAATCATCGCCATGCGGTTGCCGCGGATCTGGTTCAACTCAGACGCGGGCAGGGTCAGCAGGTTCTTGCCCTGGTACAACGCCTGGCCGCTGGCCTGACCATTACGCGCCAGCAAGCCCATCAGGGCCAGCACGGTCTGGCTTTTGCCCGAGCCGCTTTCGCCTACGATGCCGAGAGTCTGGCCCTTGTCGAGCGCAAAGTTGAGGCCATTGACGGCGTAGACGGTGCCGTCCTGGGTGGCAAACTGGACCGCCAGATCGGTCACTTCAAGGAGTTTCATGCAGTGGCCTCTTATCGGTCTTTGGGGTCGAGTGCGTCACGCAGGCCGTCCCCGATGTAGTTGAAACAGTACAACGCGGCCGACAACATCAGCGACGGGAAAATCAGAATCCATGGCGAGATTTCCATGACCTGGGTGCCGTCGTGGATCAGCACACCCCAGCTGGTCATCGGTTCCTGGATACCCAGACCCAGGAAGGACAACACCGACTCGGTCAGGATCACGCCCGGCACGGTGACGGTGGTGTAGATCACCACAATGCCGAGCAAATTTGGCACGATGTGCTGGAAGATGATGCGCCGCGTCGGCACGCCAATGGCGCGCGCCGCTTCCACAAACTCCTTGGAGCGCAAGGAGAGCGTCTGGCCGCGCACCACCCGCGCCATGTCCATCCAGGAAAACACGGTGATGGTGATCACCACCAGGTAAAAGGCCCGCCCGAGCAGGGTCACCATCAGGATGGCGATCAGCAGGTAGGGCACGGCGTACATCATGTCGACCACCCGCATCATCACCGCATCAACCTTGCCACCCAGAAAACCGGCAGTGGCACCCCAGGCAATGCCCAGGCTGACCGAGGTCAGCGTGGCCATCAGCCCGACCATCAGCGAGATGCGCCCACCCACCAGGCAGCGCACCAGCAGGTCACGACCCGATTCGTCGGTGCCGAACCAGTGCATGTTTTTGAGCATCGGGCCCTGGCTCATGGCGTCCCAGTCTGTGCTGTCAAAGGCATTGGGCAGCAACATCGGGCCAAAAATGCAGGCCAAGGTGATCAGGGCCAGCAGCACCAGGCTGAACACCGCAGCGCGGTTGCGCATGAAGCGCACACGGGCGGCGTACCAGAGGCTGTGGCCCTGGATGTCGGCTTCCAGCGCCTGGCTCAGCGTTGCCACCAGGGCATCGTTTTTGTTTTTGAACATCATGGTGTGTGCGGCTCAGTAGCGAATCTTGGGGTCCAGCAGCGCATAGGCCAGGTCCACCAGCAGGTTAAACACCACGGTGACCACGGTGATCAGGACCACCAGGCCCAGCACCAGGGTGTAGTCGCGGTTGCCGGCGCCGTTGACAATGAGTTTGCCCAGGCCGGGCAGTGAAAACACCGACTCGGTTACCACCGCTGCGGTGATGCTGGATATGGCCAGCGGCCCGATCAGCGAGACCACCGGCAGCAACGCCGGTTTCATCGCGTGGCGCAGCACCAGGGTAGACATCGGCAAACCTTTGGCACGGGCGGTGCGGATGAAGTTGCTGCTGAGCACCTCGATCATGCTGCCGCGCATGACGCGCGCGATGGTGGCCACGTTGATGAACACCAGCAGCGCCATCGGCAAGACCATGTAGCGTGGTGCAAAGTTGTCCCAGCCACCCGAGGGGGCCAGCTTGAACCAGATCGCAAACACCAGGATCAAACTGGGCCCGATGACAAAGGAGGGGAACACACTGCCAATGCTGCTGAGCAGCATCGTGAAGTAATCCACCACGCTGTTTTGCTTCAAAGCGGCCAGGGTGCCCAGCGCCACACCCAGAAACAAGGCGATCAACAAGGAGCCGCCGCCAATGGCGGCCGAAATCGGCAGGGCTTTGGCCACCAGGTCGTTGACGCTCCAGTCTTCATACCGGAACGAGGCGCCCAGGTCACCGTGCAACAGGCTGTTGAGGTAGAGCAGGTACTGCTTCCACAAGGGTTCATTCAAATGGTATTTGGCCTGCAAGTTGGCCAAAACCGCCTCGGACAACTTGTGCTCCGAGTCAAACGGCCCACCCGGGGTCAGGTGCAGCAGCAAATAACACAGGGTAATGACCGCCAGCAGCGTCGGAATCGCCGCGAGCAGGCGTCGCAGGGCATAGGTCCACATCAGCCAATCTCCAATAACAAGTTGCCGGTTGGGTGCTTGTGGCATACACCGGCCAGAAAATCGCCGCCAGTTGAGGTGTCAAGCTGGCGGCGGCAGAGGGGAAGCAAGCGTTTAGTGCTTGATGATGTAGAGGTCTTTGGCGCGGTAGCGGTCCAGGCTGTTGGTGGCGGTGTAGCCACCCACATAGGACTTGACCAGGCGCGGCACCGTGTATTGCAGCAGCGGCAGCATCGGGTAGTCGTCCATGATCATTTTGGCGGCCTCGGTCAACAGGGCCTTGCGTTTGGCCGGGTCGGCGCTCTGGTTGCCTTGGTCAATCAGGGCTTCGGCCTTGCGGTTGCAGTTTTTCTGCTGGTTTTGATCGGAATCACACTGCACCAGGGTCAAGAAGGTGGTGGCGTCGTTGTAGTCGGCGATCCAGCCATTGCGGGCGATCTGGTACTCACCGTCGTTGCGCTTTTTGATCAGCACCTTGAACTCCATGGCTTCGAGTTCCACATCCAGCCCGAGTTTGGATTTCCACTCCGAGGCGGCAAAAATCGCCATTTTCTTGTGGTAATCGCTGGTGTTGTACGAGAACTTGAGCTTGGTGCCAGCTGCCACTCCAGCTTCAGCCAGCAGTTTTTTGGCTTCAGCCAAACGTTTGTCCATCGGCCAGCTGGCCCAGTCGTAGCTGGTGACGTCGGCACCGTTGATGCCTTTGACCATCACGCCGTAGGCCGGGACCTGGCCGTCGGCAGTCACGCGTTGGGCCAGGATGTCGCGGTCAATCGCCATCGAGAGTGCTTTGCGCACACGGATGTCTTTGAGCAGCGGGTCGGTGTTGAGGAACGAGTAATAACGCAGCCCCAGCATCGGTGAATTGCGGATCTCTTTGGGGAACTGGGCCTTGTACTTCTCGTAGGTGCCGGGGGGCAACTGGTAGACCATGTCGTTTTCGCCGGACTCAAACAGCTTGACGTCGGCGTTGCCATCTTCCACTGCCAGGTAGGTGTACTTGGTCAACTGCACGTTCTTGGCATCCCAGTAGGTGGGGCTTTTGGTCAGCACAATCTTGCTGTTGACTTCCCAGCTGGCCAGGGTGAAGGCGCCGTTGCCGACGATGTTGGCGGGTTTGGTCCAGTCCTTGCCAAACTTTTCAACCGTGGCCTTGTGTACCGGGCCCAACTGCGTGTTGGTGAGCAGATCGGGCATAAAAGCCACTGGGTACGGGGTCTTGATCTCCAGCGTGTGTTTGTCCAGCGCCTTCACGCCCAGTTCACTGGGGGGCAACTTGCCAGCCACGATGTCCTTGCCATGGAGAAAGAAGATGCCAAAAGAAGAGGCATATTCCGAGGCGGTTTTGGGGTCCACAAAACGGCGCAGCGCATACACAAAGTCGTCGGCAGTGAGGGCGTCGCCGTTGGACCATTTTGCATTCTGGCGCAGCTTGAAGACCCAGGTGGTGGGCTCGGTTTGTTTCCAGCTCTCGGCCACCCCCGGCACAATTTTGCCGGCGCCGTCAGCGGCTGTCAGGCCCTCGAACAGTTCACGGATGACGTTGTTGGCGGGCACACCTTCGGCACGTGCCGGGTCCAGGGTGTCGGGCTCGGAACCGTTGTTGCGCACCATTTCCTGCTTGGCAGCAAGCTGGACTCCTGCCGGGACTGTGGCAGCAAAAGAGGCACCCCAAGTGATCAGCAGGGCGGCCGCCAGGCTGGTTTTGGCAAAACGGAAAGTCATCATGAACAGCTCCTTAACCTTGAAGGTAAAGGGGTGATTTTAGGAGCCTGTTGGGGCGAAATACGCTGCCACAAAGTCCTCGAACGGCATTTCGGTGAGGGCATCCATGGCTGCCTGCTCGACCAGCGAGGTCTGCACACTGGCACGAAAGCGCGCCTCAACCTCCTTGGGCAGCGGGGTGGACTGCAGGTTTTGGGTGTGGGTGCGGGACATCTCGACGGCAAAATTGAAATAACTGCCGTGTTGCCGGGTGGCCTCGACCACCTGGGCTGAGGGGGTCAGTTCCGGCTGGTCAATACGCTGACGCAGGCGTTGCAGGGCCACGGTGTACTGCTGGCCGCCGTAGGTGGTGTCCAGCATCGCTGCAAAGGGCAGCATCTCGTCGAACAGTTCATGCGCCAGCGTTTGCAAGGGCTGCTCGCGGTTGTGCACCAGCAGATGCAGACCCGGCTGGCGGCCACGCGTGACCACACGGTGTTTGTTTTCGTCGTTTTCACCTTGTTCGCGGCTGGTGATCGGCGGGCTGTCGCGGAACAGGCACATCAACAGGAGCGCGTCGGCAAACAGGCTTTGCTCGGGGGTGACACCGATGTCCACAAACGGGTTCAGGTCAAACAGCCGCATCTCCACATACTGCACACCGTAGGTCTGCAGTGCCAGCGCCGGGCGCTCACCTTTGGCGCCGATGCGTTTGGGGCGCATCGGTGCGTAAAACTCGGCTTCCAACTGCAACACGCAGTCGCTGAGTTGCTTCCAACGCTCGCCGTCGCGCACGCCCATCTCGGCGTAGTAGGGGTCGTGGGTGCGGATGGCCGCCTCCAGCCCTTGGGTGTACTCCGTCAGGGAGTTGAAGCCGATCGCGAGTTTGTCCTGGGCGTGGTTCTGGTAACCCAGGTCACTCATGCGCAGGCTGGTGGCGTAAGGGCCGTACAGGGTGCCTGGGCTCAGCTCGGTCAGGTCACTCGGGTGGCCTTGTAAAAACGACTTGCACAGTGCCGGTGAGGCGCCAAACAGGTAGGGAATCAGCCAGCCAAAGCGCAGGAAGTTGCGGATCAGACCGAAGTAGCGGCGGCTGATGAAGTCCTGCAGCGGTTCCTTGGACTGGCAGCAGTCCTGTAATACCGGCCAGAAGGCCTCGGGCAATGACCAGTTGTAGTGGGCGCCGGCAATGGTCTGCATGGCGCGGCCATAACGCAGGCCCAGGCCTTCGCGGTACACCTCTTTAAAACGTGCCGCGTTGGAGGGGCCGTAGTTGGCAATCGCGATATCGGCGTCCTCACCGATCTTGCAGGGCATGGAACCGGCCCACAAAAATTCACCACCGAGCTGCTGGGCGCTGAAGCGGTGGATGTCCTTGAGAAAAGCCAGCGGGTAGGCCGGGTCGGTGGAGGGTGGGGTGATGAATTCGAGCAGCGCCTCGGCGTAGTCGGTGGTGATCCAGGGATGGGTCAGCTTGGCGCCCAGCGCCGCCGGGTGGGGCGTGCGCGCCAGTTGCCCGACGCGATCCACCCGCAGGCACTCACGCTCGTAACCACGCTGGATGCCGCGCAACAGATGGGCTTGGGCGGGTTCGGAAAACTGGCGGACTTGGTTGCAACAGGTGAATTTCAGCATGGGATTCTTGTGTGATCGGCAAAACGGCAGGCAGTATGGCAGTTTTTGCACCGGTTCGGAGCCTGCGCCCAACGCGCGGGTAGGGAGCGCGCTGTCTGGCGTGGTGACTCTGTGTGACAGACATGGGGCCAGATGCCGACCTTGCAACCCTCTCTGAATCCCTTTGCCGCGGGGGGTGGGTAGAACAGCTCTGCCTGTTCATGCTCGGCGGCCAGCACTGTCAGCGCTGGCCTGGCCCCGCAGGGTTTGACAAGGCCTGTGCTTAGGCGCCCAACCAGGGCTTGCCAACCGGCAGCACATCGCGGCCAAACACGTCGGCAAACACAATGTGCGCCATGACGTACCAGGCGCTCAGTGCGGTCAGCATGAGTTCATAAGCGGCCACCACGGTCATTTCGGGGTAGCCAAAGTGCGCCAGATCCAGCAGCACAAAGCCGATCAGCAACAGGGTGAAAACGATGGCCAGGGCGCTGCTGATGCGCATGGCACCCACCCACAGGATGGCAGTGAACAGAGTCCAGCCGACCATGAACCAGCCGATGTCGGTGGTGCTGGCCGGGTAGATGTCGAACTGGTTGCCCAGCAGCATCAGCACCAGCGAGATCCAGAAGGCGCCGTAACCGGTGAAGGCGCAGTAACCAAAGTTGTTGCCGGTTTTCATCTCCTGCAGGCCCGCCACCATCTGCGCCAGACCGCCAAAAATCAGCCCGATCCAGATGACCGGCCCCAGCCCCATCCAACCCAGGTTGTGGAACTGGAGCACCAGGGTGGCCAGACCAAACCCCCCCAGGCCAGCGACGGCTGGATTACCCATTTTTTGTTGTGTGTTGTTGTTGCTGACCAAAATTTGCTCTGACATGCTCTTGTTTCTGTACATTGATAAGATAGTTGACCACCCCAGGAGCCGATGGCCCGCGAAATGGGAGGCGGATTCTATTGACCCAGATCGTCGTCCAGCATGATCTATCGCAGCATTGATGGATTTGTGCAAAAGTTCGACGACACAGCAGCCCCTGTCCTTATGCCTTACCTGCCAGAATTTATTGCCCCTTTGCGATTTACCGACCCAGCCGCCGCGCTGGCCCAGGCGCAGCTGATTTACGACAACAGCATCGGACATTTGCGCCAGGCCATGCAGCGTTATGTGGCGGGTGAGGAGATGCCCGGCCATGTACGTGCCTGTTACCCCTTTGTGCGTGTTCAGACCGAGACCATGGCACGCCAGGGCTCGGGTGCGGCGAAGCGGCTGAGCTACGGTTTTGTGTCTGGGGCCGGTCGTTTTGAGACCACGCTGAGCCGCCCTGATCTGTACGCCAAGTACTACCTGGAACAGTTCACCCTGTTGCTCGACAACCACCAGGTGGAACTCGAGGTGGGCACCAGCACCCAGCCGATTCCGGTGCACTTCTCGTTTGCCGACAACGAACATGTGGAAGGCACGTTGAGTGCCGAGCGCCGTGCCCGCATGCGTGATGTGTTTGACCTGCCCGATCTGGCGGCCATGGACGATGGCATCGCCAACGGCACTTATGAGCCCAACCGTGGTGAGCCGCAACCGCTGTCCCTGTTCACCGCGCCACGGGTCGACTACTCGCTGCAGCGCCTGCGTCACTACACCGGTACCGCGCCCGAGCATTTCCAGAACTTTGTGTTGTTCACCAACTACCAGTTCTATATTGATGAATTCATTGCCCTAGGCCACGCTGCTATGGGGGATGCAGCTAGCGAATATGTAGCGTTTGTCGAACCCGGCAATGTCGTGACCCGCCGAATTGCGGCGGATGGCGTCGCGCCACAGAGCACAGGCACACCGCCGCCACGCTTGCCGCAAATGCCCGCTTACCACCTGGTGCGCGCCGACGGCAGCGGCATCAGCATGGTCAATATCGGAGTGGGCCCGGCCAATGCCAAAACCATCACCGACCACATCGCGGTGTTGCGCCCGCATGCCTGGATCATGCTCGGCCACTGCGCTGGCCTGCGCACCACTCAGCAACTCGGTGACTACGTGCTGGCGCATGGGTATGTGCGTGAGGACCATGTGCTTGACGAAGAACTGCCGCTGTGGGTGCCAATTCCGGCGCTGGCCGAAATCCAGGTGGCGCTGGAATCTGCGGTGTCCGAAGTGACCCGGCTGAAAGGCGCGGCGCTCAAAAGCATCATGCGCACCGGCACCGTGGCCTCGACCGACAACCGCAACTGGGAACTGCTGCCTGACAACGGCCCGCAGCGCCGCTTCAGCCAGAGCCGCGCGGTGGCGCTGGACATGGAGAGCGCCACCATTGCCGCCAATGGTTTCCGCTTTAGGGTGCCTTACGGCACGCTCTTGTGTGTGAGCGACAAACCGCTGCATGGCGAAATCAAACTGCCCGGCATGGCCAACCACTTCTACCGCGAGCGTGTCGACCAACATTTACGCATTGGCATGCGCGCGCTAGAGCTGTTGCGCGAACAGGGTGTGGACCAGCTTCACAGCCGCAAGCTGCGCAGTTTTGCCGAGGTGGCTTTCCAGTAAAAAGTGCTCTCAGCCCTTATTTATAAAGGGCTGAGTGATACTGAAAATATAGCGATATTGTTCACGCCACCCGTGGCTTGACCTTGGACGCCGCCAGCTTGGCGTGGGTGCGTGCCACTTCGACATCGGCATCAAAAGCCAGCGCCACACCCATGCGGCGTTTGGTGAAGCTCTCGGGTTTGCCAAACAGGCGCAGGTCGGTGTTGGGCACCCGCAGGGCTTCGTCCACACCGTCAAACACCACGCCCTGGGCGTCGACGCCACCGTAGATCACCGCGCTGGCGCCGGGACTGCGCAGGGTGGTGTTGACTGGCAGGCCCAGGATCGCGCGGGCATGCAACTCGAATTCACTTTGCACCTGGGTGGTCAATGTCACCAGGCCGGTGTCGTGTGGGCGTGGTGACACTTCGCTGAACCAGACCTGGTCACCTTTGACAAACAGCTCGACCCCGAACAGGCCCAGGCCGGAAGACTGGCCGTCCAGCCCCACGCCCAAATCGTCGGTGACGGCTTTGGCGATCTGCTGTGCTTTGGCCAATGCCAGAGTGCTCATCGGGTGCGGTTGCCAGCTCTCGACATAGTCGCCGTTGACCTGGATGTGGCCCACCGGTTCGCAAAAATGGGTGCCGATCTGGCCGTCGGCACCCTTGGCGCGCACCGTCAGCAAAGTTATCTCGTAGTCAAAGTCGATGAAACCTTCGACGATGACGCGGCCATGGCTGACGCGCCCACCGGCCATGGCGTGGTCCCAGGCTTTGGCCACATCGGCCGGGCCGCTGATCTTGCTCTGGCCCTTGCCGGAGCTGCTCATCACCGGCTTGACGATGCAGGGGTAACCAATGCCCGCGTCGATGGCGGCCTGCAACTCGGCCAGCGAGTCGCAGAATTGGTAGGGGCTAGTTGGCAGGCCCAGGGTTTCGGCGGCCAGGCGGCGGATGCCTTCACGGTCCATCGTCAGGCGGGTGGCTCGGGCGGTGGGGATGACACGCACCGTGCCGGTGGCTTCCAGCACTTCGAGCATCGGTGTGGCAATCGCCTCGATCTCGGGTACCACCAGGTCGGGCTTTTCTTCCTCGATCAGCGCACGCAGCATGGCCGGGTCACTCATGGTGATGGTGCGGCTGTGGTGTGCCACTTGCTGGCCAGGTGCGTTGTCGTAGCGGTCCACCGCGATGGTCTCCACCCCCAGGCGCTGCAGCGCAATCAGCACCTCTTTGCCCAGTTCACCACTGCCCAGCAGCATAACTTTGGTGGCGTGGGGGGATAGCGGGGTGCCGAGGGTGGTCATGGTGCTGCGCCGACAGGCGTCCTGAAAAAGTTGGGATGGGCGTGTGTTGCCGAGCGGGTGCTGCACCGGCTCAGGCTCACAACAAGGGAGGTCTGAGTTTAACTTTGTGCCTTGGCAGACTGGTGTGCCGGTCGGTTGACGTGGATCAAAGGCTCCCCCTCGGTCGGCAGCTAGAGTTGCTGCCAGAACCTTGAATGACACATTCAAGCCACCAGCCAGCCAGCCGCAGCTTCTTTGCGGCAAGCCAGCCAAGGATGATTTCGATGATCCATGACGGCCCAACAACCCACTTCTCTTCGCAGCGCAACGCCCGGGACTGATCCCTGGTCGGTCGTGTCTCTGTTTGCGCCTTACCTGCGCCTGGCGCACCAGATCCCCGGGCGGGTGCGCCTCAAGTTGGATGCGGCGGCGCTGGACGTGCCGCTGCTGCGCGGCCTGGGTGCCCAGGCTTTGCAACAGGCGCTGGCGTCGGTGCGCGGGGTGCAGGATTTTTCGTTCAACCTGCTGGCACGTTCCTGTGTCATCACCTATGACAACGCCACCATTCCGGATGCGGCCTGGCCCGACTTGCTGGCGCAACGGCCATCGGTCTCAGCCCAGACGCTGTTGGCGATCCTGCAAGAAAGTTATGAGGAGTTGCGTTGTGGCCAACACTGACGAAAGCATTCTGCGCAGCCAGCGACTCCAGCCAGCAGCGCCCTGGCCGCTGCTGCACCAGGCCTTGCGCATGGCGCTGTATGACGAGTACGCCGCACGTGCGTATTACGCGGGTGTGGTTCAGGCCTTTGGCCAACAAGCCCCGTTTGCCAACATTCTGAAGTCTGAGGCCCAGCACATTGCGACGCTGGTGCGACTGTGCCAGCGTTACGGTGTGCCTCGCCCGCTGGACCCTTTTCCGGCAGAGACCACCATCTCTGCGTCCTGGCGAGTCAATTTGGAGCGTGGTGTCAGCGGTGAACTGGCCAATATCCGCTTGTATGACTACCTGTTGACCTGGGTGGCCGAGCCAGATGTGCGCCAGGTGTTTCTGCGTGTGCAGGCCGCTTCGCGCGACAAACACCTGCCTGCTTTTCAGCGGGCCCTTGAAAAAGCCGTGGCGCTGGAGAACTGGCATGCCCAACAAGGCGTGGCCCCGAGCCAGGCTTATGTGCGCCATGGCCCGCTGTCGGACGCGCTGGAGCGTGGTCTGGCTTTGCTGGCCAGCCAACACGGCGCTTTTGGCCTGATCGGCACCCTGGTCCGCACCACGCACCCGGCCATGCTGGCAGGTTTGGTGGCGGGTGGCGCGGCGGTGCATCTGCTGCGCCAGAGCCGAGCCGCCCCGGCCGCCCCATCCCATTCACCGACTCAGGAGGACTGATATGTTGCCCTTGCTTCCCTTTGTTGCCGGCATAGTGACCGGCGCTGCTGTGACCAAACTCTGGCGCAGCAAGACCGCCAAGCACACGCCGGACCAGGCGCAGGACAGCTTGCACCAAAGCACGCTGCCGAACCAGCCAGGTCTCGCGTCCCCCTTAGCGCCAGTGTCCGAGCTTGAGCGCCAACCCGCGCGCACCGCCGTGCCCAGAAAACGCCGTGCACCCAAAACCACAGACGAGGTGCGTGGATGAGGGCGCTGTCCTTGCCCCGTGCCGCCCAGCCGACCGCCGAGGCGTTTGTGAAAGGCCTGGTGACCACCGGCGTGCTGGCGAGCATTCAGAAGCGGCCAGGTCGACCGGTGCTGGACAAACTGGTCGTGCGCCGAGCATTGCAAGGTGGCGCCGCCTTGGCAGCGGGAACCGTTGCCGCACAGGCCTGGCAGCGCCAGGACCTTGGCCGGGCTTTGACCGCCATCGCCTTGGGGACCGCCAGCGTGATGGTGTTGGAACAGTGGATGAAAGAAACCAAGGAGAAGCAAGATGGGCAAGAAAAAGCGTAAACAGCAGGCTGGCTGGGGCGAGCCCGGCTATGGGGCCATGCAAGGCATGGACCCGGCCGGTATGGGCATGGGCGGCGGTGCGATGGGGGCCAACGCGGGCGGTGCTTATGGCTCTGCGCAAGCCGGGCCTGGTGTGGGCAACGGCTTGTTGCACAACTTGCAAGGGCTGGTCGGCAACCGGCAAACCGAGCAGTTCTTGATCGGGGCGCTGCTCGGTGCGGCGGCGGTGTATGTGCTCGGTGACGAGGCCATGCGTGCCAAACTGATGAAAACCGCCATGAAACTTTATACCGGTGTGGCGGGTGGTTTCGAGGAAGTCAAAGAGCAAATGGCGGACATCAAGGCCGAGGTGGCCGCGGAGCAGCGCAGCAAGGGATGAACCCGTCAGCCGCCTCCCCCTTTGTGGCCCTGAGGCCGGTCCATCGGCTGGCGGATCGGGTGCGTTTTCGTTTTGACCTGGCGCAGGGAACGTTGTTGGAACCACCGGGCATCACCCGTGCTGTGGAAAACCTGCCAGGTGTGCGCACGGTGCGGCTGGCGTGGCGAGCGCGTTCTTTGACGATCACGTTTGCCCCCGACGAGACCGATGTAGAGCGGCTCACAGCCGCCTTGCGCGACCTGCACCTGCCGCCCCATCTGCCGCAGACCCCGGCGCACCCGGTGCATGGCAAGGCGTGGATGCCGGTGGCCGCCAGTGCCGCCTTGTTGCTGAGCACCAAGCAGCTGTCACCACCGTTGCAACGTGCGACCACACTGACCGCCGCCTTGCCGCTGTATGGCGAGGCGCTGGGTGATGTGTTCAAGGAGGGCATCAACTCGCATGTGCTGGAGGCCTTGGCGGTGGCGATCTCCACTGCCAGCCAGGACTACGTGGCCGCCAACACCACGGTCTTCATGCTGGCCTTGGGCGAGTACCTGGAGAACTCGATTGCCCGGCGCTCCAACGACCTGCTCAAGAACTTGCTGCGTCCGGACACCGGCTGGGTCTGGGTCGAGCAGGACGGGGTGGAGCGTCAGATCGAGGCCTCCGAGGTGACGGTGGGTGCCACGGTGATTGTGGGGGCTGGTGCGGCTATTCCCGTGGATGGCACCGTGCTGGGCGGTGAGGCCATGGTCAATGAGGCTTCGATGACCGGTGAGGCGGTACCTGTGTCACGCCGCCGGGGTGATGTGGTGTTGTCAGGCACCGTGGTTGAGGAAGGGCGGTTGCGCATTTATGCCGAACATGTCGGGCGCAAGACGGCGGCCGCACGCATTGCCGACTATGTCGAGCAGTCCTTGCAAGCCAAAAGCCAAACGCAACTCGGTGCGGCCCGGCTGGCCGACAAGCTGGTGCCGGGCGTGCTGGGCCTGGCCGGTGTGACCTGGTGGCTGACCGGTGACTGGCGCCGTGCCGCCGCCGTGCTGCAGGCCGACTATGCCTGTGCCCTCAAGCTGGCGACCCCGGTGGCCTTCAAGTCGGCGATGTTCCGTGCAGGCCAAAGCGGCATTTTGATCAAGGGTGCTGACGTGCTGGAGCGGCTGGCCGAGGTGGACACCTTTGTGTTTGACAAGACCGGCACCCTCACCACCGGCCATCTGGCGGTGACCGATTCGATCGCTTTTGACCCGCAGTACAGCGCCGAGGACCTGATTGACTTGGCCGCCTCGGTGGAGGAGCATTACTTCCACCCGCTGGCGCTGGCGGTGGTCCAGGCGGCGCGCCAGAACCAGGGCCGCCACTTTGACCACAAAGAAGTGGAATTCATTGCTGCCCACGGCGTGGCCACGGTGATTGAGGGTCAACGGGTAGTGGTGGGCTCGCGCCATTTTGTTGAGGACGACGAGGGTGTGCGCATCAACACCCGCCAGCGCCAACGCATTGAGCGCTTGTTTGCCCAGGGCAAGACCCTGCTCTATATTGGTTTTGGTGGCCGCTTGCTTGGGGTGATTGCCCTCAAGGACCAGTTGCGCGAGGCCAGTGCGGCCACCGTGGCGCGCTTGCGCAGCCTGGGTGTCAAACGTATCGTCATGCTCACAGGCGACCACCCCGATCGCGCCGCCGAGATTGCGGCACAGATCGGCCTGGATGAGTTTCATGCCCAGTTGTTGCCTGAGGACAAGGCGGCACTGGTGGCGCAGATGAAGGCCGACGGTGCCAAACTGGCCTTTGTTGGCGACGGCATCAACGATGCACCGGCGCTGGCGGGCGCGCATGTGGGTTTTGCCATGGCGCAAGGCGCCGACATCGCCCGCCTGAGCTCGGACATCGCCTTGCTGGAGGACGACATCGCGCGGGTAGCCGACGCCAAGCAACTGGCCAACGCCACCCTGCGCCTGATCGGGCGCAATTTCAAGCTCACGGTGGGCCTCAATTCCGCCATCCTGGCCGCCGCGGCAGCGGGCAAGCTCACGCCGGTGGCGGCGTCGGTGGCGCACAACGGCAGCACCATTGGCATCCTGCTCAACGCCCTGCGTGGGGGACAGGCTGCGCTGCCCAGACGGCGGGCACAGTTGTCCCCGCGCTGATGCGCTTTCGGCCGGGCTCTGACCGGCGCTTCGGGCTGCCAACAACGGCCGCTGTGTTGGCTTTTTGCCTTGGACTGTCCGGCCGGGCAGGGTTGATCTGGCGACCTTGTCGCCACGGTTGCCAGCTCGGTCACAATTTGGCCATGAGTGAACCCATCTTTTCAGTACAGGGCCTGGTCAAACGTTACGGCGAGGCCACCGTGGTCAACGACATGTCCTTTGCCATTGCGCCGGGTGAATGCCTGGGCGTGATCGGCCCCAATGGCGCGGGCAAAACCACCACCATCCGGATGTGCCTGGGCCTGACCGTGCCCGACGCGGGCAGTGTCAACGCGTTTGACCTGCAGATGCCGCGCGACGCGCTGGCCATCAAGGCCCAGCTCGGTGTGGTCAGCCAGATGGACACGCTGGACCCTGATTTCAGCTGTGCCGAGAACCTGCTGGTCTACGGCCGCTACTTTGGTTTGAAAGACAAACAGATTCGGGAGCGTATCCCCAGCCTGCTCGAATTTGCCAGCCTGACGGCCAAGGCCAACGCCAAACCCGGTGAGTTGTCGGGCGGCATGAAGCGCCGCCTTAGCCTGGCGCGCGCGCTGGTCAACAACCCGCGCCTGCTGCTGCTGGACGAGCCGACCACTGGGCTGGACCCGCAGGCGCGCCACCTGATGTGGGAGCGCCTGCAGCTGCTGTTGCAGCAGGGCAAGTCGATTTTGCTGACCACCCATTTCATGGACGAGGCCGAGCGCCTGTGCAACCGCCTGCTGGTGGTGGACCACGGCAAAAAAATCGCCGAAGGCGCACCGCGCGACCTGATCCGCCAGCATCTGGAGCCCGATGTAGTCGAGGTGTTTGGCAACGGTGCGCTGGCGCTGGTGGATGCGCCGCTCAAAGCCTATGCGGCGCGGGTTGAGGTCAGTGGTGAAACCGTGTTTTTCTACACCGCCGATGCCAAACCCTTGCTGGCCGCGCTCGCCGCCCACCCGCAGTTGCGCACCCTGCACCGCCCAGCCAATCTGGAGGACTTGTTCCTCAAGCTGACCGGCCGCCAAATCCGTGAGGACGCTTGAATACTATGACAACAAGAGCTACAACCCCAATGGCTATCAGGGCTGAGGGCCAAAAAGCCCCATCGATCTGGCGTGCGCCGGAACTCTCCATGCGCTGGTGGCCGGTGTTTCTGCGCAACCTGCTGGTGTGGCGCAAGCTGGCGATTCCGAGCCTGGTCGGCAACATTGCCGAGCCGCTGATGTGGCTGCTGGCCTTTGGTTACGGCATGGGTGCCTTGATTGGCCAGGTCACGGTCGACGGGGTGCAGGTGCCTTACATCCTGTTCCTCGCGAGCGGCTCAATCTGCATGAGCGCCATGAATGCGGCCAGTTTCGAGGCGCTCTACTCCGCGTTTTCAAGGATGCACGTGCAGAAAACCTGGGACGGGATCATGAACGCGCCGGTCAACCTGGACAACATTGTGCTGGCCGAGATGTTGTGGGCTGCCTTCAAATCGCTGTTCACCGTGACCGCGATCCTGGGGGTGATGCTGGCCTTGGGCATCAGCTACAGCCCGAAACTGGTGCTCGCCTGGCTGGTGCTGGCGGGGGTGGGCATCACCTTCAGTTGTGTGGCGCTGATCTTCAACGCGCTGGCCAAGGGGTATGACTTTTTCACCTACTACTTCACGCTGTTTTTGACGCCGATGATGTTCCTGAGCGGCATCTTTTTCCCGCTGGACCAGTTGCCGCCGCTGGTGCGCGCCGTGTCGCACTGGCTGCCGCTGACCAACGCGGTGGCGCTGGTGCGCCCGCTGTTCATGGACCAGTGGCCCATCGACTGGTTGCGCCCGCTGCTGGTGTTGGTGGGGTTTACCGTGGGCGGCTTCTGGATCGCGCTGGCGCTCACACGCAAGCGCTTTCAGGGTTAAGCGCGGGCTGTCACTTGCTCTTGTTGATATAGCTACTAGCCCTTGATGTGCAAGGGCTAGAGGCCAATTTGATATTGAAATTCAGAGAGGTTTCGCCGCCCAGACCTGGCCCGCCACCCGCAGCATATTGCCGCCCAACACCTGCTTGGCCTCAGCCTCGCTCATGCCCACCGCACACAGGGCTTCGGGCAGCTGCTGCCAGGTGTCGATCGGCGCGTAGTGCATGCCGCTGATGGCCTGACCATAACCGGCGCTTTGGGGCCACCAGTAGCTGGGGTCAAAGTCGCCGGGCGGGGTGTCATTGAGTTCGGGCTGGGAAAACCCATTGTCCAGGCCAATGCCCACATGGTCGATGCCGACCAGGTTGGCCACATAGGCGGCATGCCGCGCCACATCCACGACGCTGGGTTGCTCAACCCCCAGAAAACGTGACACACCTGACACACACACCACCCCACCGGTGGCCGCGCAGGCGCGGATTTGTTCGTCGGTGATGTTGCGGCCATGGTCCACCAGGGCCAGCGGGTTGGCGTGGCTGAAGGCCACCGGCTGACTCGATGCCGCCATGATCTCCAGGCTGCAGTTGCGCCCGGTGTGGGAGCAGTCTATCAGCAGTCCGGCGGCATTCACGGTCTCGACCATCTGGCGCCCAAGCGCGGTGAGGCCGCGTTTCTCGTCGTGACAGCCATCGGCCACGCTGTTGTTGCGGTTGTAGGCAAAGTGGATCTGGCGCACCCCCAGGCGCGCGTAGAGCGCCACCATCTCGGGCTGCTCCAGCAGCGGCATGGCGCCCTCCAGGTCAAAACCGATGGCGATCTGGCCATTTGCCTGGGCGCGGGCGATGTCGGCCAGGTTGTTGACCTGCACATACTTGTCCGGGTGGGCCGCGATGGTGGCGCGGTAACCGGCGATCACCGACATGATCTGAGGCAGCGGGTTCATGTCCATGCCGACGTTGATCGACACATAGTTGAGCCCGTAGCTGCGTAACTGGTTGATCGGTGCAAAACTGGCCTGCGGGTGCAGCGGCAGGCACATGTGGGCGTCCCAACGGGTCATGGTGTTCCAGCGAAGTTGTTGTTGGTTTTGGGCTTGTGTCCACCGCAAGCAAGCCCTGGTTAGTCGGGCTGCTCAAACGCCCGGCGACACGGTGCAGTCAGGGGGGGAGTGTGTCACACCTTGCGGTTCAAGATCAGGCCACGCTGGAACTGGTCCATGGCACGTGTCAGGGCCAAGGCTTCCTCGCTGGGGAACTGGCGGACCACTTCCTGGGTGGCGCGGTCGATGAACTTGACGATGGAGCGACCGCTGGTTTTGTCCACGGAAAACTGTAACTCCGGCGCCAGTGTTTGCACCCGTTGTTTCAAATCCTCGGTGGCCCGTTGGATCTCTTCTTCCGACGCTTTGGGTCTGCTGGCAGATGCCTCGGTTTTGGCCCGGTTGTTGCCTGAGTTGTTGCGCAGGTTGTCTGTTGCAGCCTGGACCGGATGCACTCCAGGCACCGGACTGACGGGTGCACGTGTCACCGCCGCGCCTGCAACTGGGGGTGGGCTGTTGGGGGTTGATGCAATCGGGTTCATGCTGCACTCCTGTTTTCAGTCGCAAGTGTCTGGTCAGAGGCCAGACAACGATGGGCGCTTCACCTGCCATCGGTGATCCGATGGTAGCGATCCGTATATGTATAACGGCTGTTGGATCTGAAACTTGAGTGCCTGTGTTTGTGTGCTCAATAATGCCGTTAGCCCAATCAATAAAAGGGTTAATAGCTATCAAATTTGACAAATTTGATGTGGGGCAGATGTTGGCGCCTGACGTCCGGCATGAACTCGATCACGCGCTGCACCGCCGTCAGACTCCGCGCGTTGTAGATCGAAGCCCGCATACCGCCCTTTGCAAGGTGCTCGGCGGGCATGAGGCCAATCAGGGCAGCTGGTCAGCCCTGATCATATCGGCCGCCTTCTCAGCAATCATCATCACTGGCGCGTTGGTGTTGCCGCTGATGATGCTGGGCATGATGGAAGCGTCCACCACACGCAGGCCCTGCAGCCCATGCACACGCAACTGCGCGTCCACCACGTCCATCTCGGTGTTGCCCATGCGGCAACTGCCGACCGGGTGGTAGATGGTGTCGGCGTAGTCTCGGATCACCCGCTCAATCTGCTCATCGGTCTGCGCGCTGGCGGTGGCTGGCAGCTCCCTGCCTTCAAAGCGGGCCAGGGCGGGTTGTTGCAGGATCTCGCGCATCAGCTTGAAACCGCGCACCAGGCGATCCATGTCGTCGCGGTGGCTCAGAAAGTCGGGGTCCACCAGTGGCAGGGCCAGCGGGTCCTTGCTGGCGAGCCGGATGCTGCCCGCGCTCTTAGGCCGCAGCAGGCACACATGGCAGGAGAAACCATGCCCCCAGCTCAGCGTGCGGCCGTGGTTGATGAGTTTGCCCACCACAAAATGCAGTTGCAGATCGGGCGTGGCCTCTTCTGGCTGGCTCTTGATGAAGCCACCGGCCTCGGCAAAGTTGGTGGTCAACAGGCCGGTGCGGTGTTGGCGCCATTGCAGCATGCCTTGTCCTATCTTGATACCGCCCCCCAGCGACAGGCCAAACAGCTCGGTGTTGTTGTGTACATGCACCACCTGCACGATGTCCGGGTGGTCATGCAGGTGCTGGCCGACGCCGGGCAGTTCGTGCAAGGGCGCGATGCCGGTGTCAACCAGGTGTTGGTGCGGCCCGATGCCCGAGAGCATCAGGATCTGTGGCGACTGGATGGCCCCGGCGCAGAGCAGCACCTCGCGCTGGCAATTGAGCTGTTTGAGCTGGCCGTCCTGCATGAACTGCACACCCACAGCGCGTTTTTTCTCCAGCAGGATACGTGTCACCTGGGCGCCGGTGAACACCTGCACATTGGGGCGCGCCAGGGCCGGTGTCAGATAGGCCTTGGCAGCACTGCATCGTTCACCGCCTTGGTGTGTGACTTGGTACAAACCCACACCTTCCTGGCTGGCCCCATTGAAGTCCGGGTTGATGTGGTGTCCGGCCTGGGCGGCAGCCTGCACAAAACGCAGGCCAAACGGGTTGGGGCTGTGTAAATCCATCACATTGAGCGGGCCGTCTCCACCATGCAGTTCGTCAGCCCCACGTTCGTTGCCCTCAGACTTCTTGAAGTAGGGCAACACATCCTGCCAGGCCCAGCCCGGGTTGCCAAGCGCTGCCCAGCGGTCATAGTCTTGGCGCTGGCCGCGGATGTAACACATGGCGTTGATCGAGCTGGAGCCACCCAGCACCTTGCCGCGCGGCTGGTATCCACGGCGCCCGTTCAGCCCAGGTTGCGGTGTGGTGTTCAGGCCCCAGCCCGCCAGGCTGAACTTGGCCAGCACGCCCAGGCCGGCCGGGCAGTGGATCAGCACGCTGCTGTCTGGTGGACCGGCCTCCAGCAGGGCCACGGTGGTGTTGGGGTCTTCCGACAGGCGTGCGGCCAGCACACACCCTGCCGAGCCGCCGCCGATGATGAGGTAGTCAAACATATGAGGTCTCCCGGCGCAACCAGAGTCTCTTCGCTGTTATTTTGGGCAGGCCGTGGACGCAGGTTAGCGCAAAAGCAACGGGGGGTTTAGAGGTGTTTGCCAAAGCGCACGCAGGGCGGATTCTTTCGGGCATGATAGTGGGCTGAATAATACGGGAGCGGGCATCGTGCAGGAACAAACATCGTCTGACGGACACCCCTATCAAGCTCTGACGCCCGATCTGGTGCAGGATGCACTGGTCAGCATTGGCCTGTATGGGGATGGCCGACAGATGGCCCTGAGCTCCTACGAAAACCGGGTTTACCAGCTGCATCTGGACGATGGCAGCACCGTGGTGGCCAAGTTTTACCGTCCCGGACGCTGGAGCGAGGCGCAGATTCTGGAAGAGCATGCGTTCTCTGCCGAGTTGATGGACGCAGAAATTCCGGTGGTGGGGCCGCTGGTGATTCAGGGGCGCACCTTGCACCACTTTGGCGGGTTTGCCTTCAGTGTGAGCCCAAGCCGGGGTGGGCGCAGCCCCGAGCTCGACGACCCCGATGTGCTGGAGTGGGTAGGCCGCTTCCTGGCGCGTATCCACACTGTGGGCGCGGCCCGGCCCTTTGCCGTGCGCCCGGCGCTCGATCTGCAGAGTTTTGGCCTTGAGCCCCGCGACTGGCTGCTCAGCCACGACAAGGTGCCGCTGGATGTGCAGTCGGCCTGGGAAAAGGCGTCCGCAGACGCACTCAAGTTAATAGCTACCTTCCCTTTGAATATAAGGGCTACAGGCCAAAATGATTCAGAAGATGCGGCTGAGGACGCGCAGCCTAACCACACCCTGCGCAGCCTGCGCTTACATGGCGA